>PLCK01000152.1 GCA_003134755.1 Actinomycetota bacterium
GGTCGCAAATCAGTGGTCGTAGGAGATCGGGTCGGTCTCGTGGGCGACGTTTCCGGACGCACCGACACACTTGCCCGGCTGATCCGCATCGAGCCGAGGGCGTCCGTACTGCGGCGTAGCGCCGACGACAACGACGAGATCGAACGCATCATCGTGGCGAATGCCGAGCAGCTGGCCATCGTGTGCGCCGTCGCGAATCCCGAACCACGGACCAGGCTCATCGACCGCTACCTCGTCGCCGCATTCGACGGCGGCCTCGAGCCGCTGCTCGTGCTGACGAAGGCCGATGTCGCCGATCCTGGTCCGCTCATCGAGGCCTACGCACTGCTCGATCTTCGGGTCGTCGTCACACGTGACGGCCGGCCGACCGCGGAGTTGCGCGAGGTGCTGCACAACCGCCTGACGGTGCTCGCACGAAATTCGGGCGTCGGCAAGTCGACGCTCATCAACGCACTCGTCCCGGGTGCCGACCGGGCCACCGGGGTCGTGAACGAGGTCACCGGGCGCGGCCGCCACGTGTCGACGTCAGCCGTCGTTCTCGACCTGCCCGGCGGCGGCAGGGTGATCGATACCCCTGGCGTGCGGTCGTTCGGGCTGGCGCACGTCGACGTCGATCGGGTCGTGACTGCCTTCCCTGATCTGGCGCCCGGTACCGCGGAGTGCCCGCGCGGCTGCCAGCACGTCGCCCCTACGGCCGAAGAAGTCAGCCGGCCGGACGACGACATCGCGCGCTGTGCACTCGACGACTGGGTGGCTGCGGGCCACGCCGAGCCAGCTCGGCTCGATTCGCTGCGCCGGCTGCTGTCCGCCCGCGACAAGCCGGAAACCGACTGAACCGCCAGGCTGATCGCGCGGCGACCGATCGCTCAGAGTTCGACAGTTCCGCCGGTGCGCCAGTAGATGCCGTTCTCGCGGGCCAAGTAGTCCTCGTCGACGAGGTAACGGCGAAGCGCCGCGTAATCGGAGTTGTAGGCGAGCAGCAGCTGATTCACCTCGGCCTCGGAATAGCGGACGCCCGGCTCGAAGTCGCGCGCGAGCCGGTCAAGCACCACGAGCCGTTTGGCTCGCTGCACGGGCACCCTGACCAAGCGCCCGGCACGGAAGAAGGACCGGAGAACGGCGGCCTGCGCGGGACTGGCCTGCGGGTCGGCATTGTCGATCGCGGACGGCCTCCGGTTGCCGCTCACCGCTTCGCGAAGGACGTCGACATGCAGGGTCCAGGCGGATCCGTCAACCGACGTCAGGCCGGCCGACTCGAGTCGGGTCAACACTCGGAGCACGTCGCGTGTCGACAGTTCGGCGCGGGCGGCGATCCCTGCGATCGTGTGATCGCCGAGCACGAGGGCGGCGACGACGGGCAGCCTGTCGCCGGCGACCAGCAACGCCAGGAGGCTGGCGGCGTCCGGCAGGCTCTCGGATTCGTACACGGTTTCTCCCTCCACCGCATGCCCGACGGTACCGTCCGGCCTCGCGATACCGTGCCCGCCATGGCCCTGCCCGCTAGCAGCACCACCGACGACCTGGCGTTGGCGTTGCGTCTTGCCGACGCCGCCGATGCCATCAGCATGCGGCGCTTCGGTGCACTCGATCTCGCGATCGACACCAAACCCGACCTCACGCCGGTTACCGATGCCGACCGCGCCGTCGAGGAGGCCATCAGAACGACCCTCGCCCAGCAACGCCCGAACGACGCGATCGTTGGCGAGGAGTTCGGTGCGACGTCGACCGGGACCGGACGGCGCTGGGTGATCGACCCGATCGACGGGACCCGGAGCTTCGTNNCGCTGGGTGATCGACCCGATCGATGCAACGAAGAACTACGTTCGCGGCGTGCCGGTCTGGGCCACCCTGATCGGGCTCATGGACGGCCCCGACGTCATCGTCGGCGTGGTAAGCGCTCCCGCGATCGGCCACCGGTGGTGGGCTGGCCGTGGGCTCGGCAGTTGGACGTCGAGGCCAGGCGGCCCGCCTCGAATCAATCGGGTGTCCGCGGTCGGCAACATCGCCGCCGCTCTCTTCGGCATGGCCCTGGCCTTCCTGGGCCGTTCCGGGGTCATCAAAGTNNGAGGTCTCGATCTGGGACGTCGCGGCGCTGGTCGTCATCCTCGAAGAGGCGGGCGGCCGGGTGACAGGGGTCGACGGCGCCGCGAGCCCGTTCGCACCGAGCATCGTCTGCACCAACGGCCTCCTGCACGTCGATGTGCTCGGGTATCTCGAACCCTGATGCTTGTCCGGCCCCGTCCACAGGTCCACGATGGGCGGAGGCGCCGCCGCGCCGGGCGCCTTGGAGGCTGCGATGCACGTGAAGGACGGCATGAACCCCGATGTGTTGACGATCGGCCCGAGCCACACGCTTCGCGAGGCGAGCCGGCTGATGGCCAAGCGGAAGGTCGGCGCAGCGGTGGTGGTCGACGCCGACGGTTTGGGGATCCTCACCGAGCGCGACGTGCTCGAAGCGGTAGGGGCCGGCGAAGACCCCGACACCGAACTCGTCGGCGACCACCTCACCAAGGACCTGGTCTTCGCGGCGCCCGGCTGGCTGATGGAAGAAGCAGCGGCCGCCATGGTGCGAGGTGGCTTCCGGCACCTGGTCGTCCTCGACGGGAACGACGTGGTCGGCATTTTGGCGATGCGCGACATCGTCCGCAGTTGGACCGCAACGTCCGCCGCCACATCGGCCTGAGCTACTGGCCCTCGACGACCTCTTTGACGCCATCCAACATCTGGTGCCACATCTTCTGGGAGTGCTCGGCTTCTTCCGCGCTCCCGTTTCGGTCCTGACTCAGCGACAGATGCGTCTTGCCGTCCCGGTCGTCGAGTTCGTACGTCAGATTGTGATAGTTCTCCGGTAGATCGGGCTGCCCACTCAGCGGGCTGAAGTGGGTGACCTTCAGCCGCTTGTTCGCCACCACTTCGACGATCTCGCCCTTGTCCTCGTACGCCTTGCCCTCGTACTCGCCCTTCCAGACGATCCTGCTGCCGGGTTGCCAATCGGTCTCGACCTGCGAGCCGAACATGAATTTCTTGATCTGCGCCGGATCGGTCAGTGTGCTCCACACTTTCGCCGGCGTCGCATCAATATCGATCTCCGTAGTCGCCACGAAGTCGGGCATCTGTCCTCCTGGGGTAGCGCCTGGATCGACCGCGTCGATCGGATCAAACGCTGCGACCCTGTGTCCTTCGACCTCTACCCAGGCTCAGTGATTGTCACCCGCACGGCACGGCAGGCTTCGAGACTCTCGCCCAGGATCCGGGCCTTTGGATCGGGAACGTCGAGGATCCGCGCGCTCACGCGGGCCCGCAACGACGACAGCCGCGCGTCAGCCAGCACCGTGCGTAGCGCGGGGCGGTCGCCTCCGGTGACCACGACGTCGATCCGCGACGACGCTGGCAACAGTACGAGCGCGGCAGCCGCGGTCGCTGCCTCCAGAGCTACCTTGACCTGACCCTCGCGGCGCCGCGCGAATCGTTGTTGAGACCAGCCGCCGGCAGCCGATCGGCCGTGGACTTGCCGCGATCCGACCTTCGACGCCACGAGCTCGTCGCCGTCGAACACACCTGCGGCGAAGCCGCCGAGCCGGACGAGTACGACGGCGACGACGCGACGGCGCAACGCGTGTTCGACGATCGCGGCCACCGGGTCGGCCTCCGCCCAGCCCTGCGGAAGCGGTGGGAATGGCGGGTCGAAGACCGCCGTAGCACCGTCAGGCGCGACGAACCTCAACGCATCGCCGGACACCGATTGTTCGGGTGCTCCATGCCTATCGGTGAAGCTTTCCAGCCAACGCGCAAGGCGTTCGGGGCCGACCTCGACAGTCCGGGGCTGCGGCGGGCGTTGCGGCACAGCCCGAGTATGTCGGTCGGCTCAGAACGCGACCGGGCTCCAGGTCGCTCCTGCATCGCGCGTCATGAAGAGCGCAGCGGGATCCTGCGCCGATGGGCTGCCGTGGATCGCGACACCCTGCGTCGCCGTGGTGAATCCGACGTCGTTGTAGCCCATGCCGCCGTCGCCCTGCGTCAACGGCGCGGCCCAGGCATGCCCACCATCGGCCGACCGGTAGACCCAGCTCGCGCCCGACCTGGCCGGCACCACGACGATCGCGGTGCTGGCCGCCGCGATCCCGTCGGCGAGTCCGCCGGTCGGCGGATCGGCGGNNATCGCTGGTGCAGAGCAGATACACCGACGTCGTGGTCACCGGCGCGACGCCACCGAGACTCCAATTCGGCCCGAGCGGAGCGCACGGGTCGGCCAAGAAGTGCCAGCTGTTGCCATCAGCGCTCGTCACGAACTTCGCAGCACCTGGACCACCCCCGGCGACGAGCCAGACCGCGCGCCCATGCAGCGCGAGAAACCCGTCGTTTTGCAATGCGACGCCCGCTACGGCCGTCCAGGTGTCGGCGTCGACAGGCGTCCGCAACAGCCGGACACCACCACCGCACGGCTCCGCCGAACAGCTGGCGACGATCGCGTACGCAACG
>PLCK01000077.1 GCA_003134755.1 Actinomycetota bacterium
CGACGAAGACTTCATCGTGGTCGACATCGGACGGGCCGCCGAGGAGCTGAAGGCGGTCACCAGCGCGCTGAACTACCGCAACCTCGACGACGAACCGGCCTTCGCCGGCATGAACACCTCCACCGAGGCGCTGGCCCAGGTGATCGCCGATCGCCTCGCCGACCGGATCCACGCCGGCGCGCTCGGCGAGGGTGCGCGGGGACTCGCCGGCATCGCGGTCACCCTGCATGAGTCGCACATCGCCTGGGCGCGTTACGAACGACCGCTGTGAAGACTGTGCACGTCGTCGTCCCGGGCGGCATCGACGACCCCGCAAGGCCGAGCGGCGGCAATGCGTACGACCGTCGGATCTGCCACGGACTCGCGGCCCTGGGTTGGGACGTGCACGAATACGCAGTGGACGGCGGGTGGCCCTGGCCGGACGCCGAGGCGCAACGTGCGCTGGTCCGCGTGATCGCGCAGCTGCCGGACGGCGCTGTCGTGCTCATCGACGGGTTGATCGCCTCAACCGTTCCGGCAGTGTTGGTGCCCCACGCGCGTCGGCTGGTGCTGGTCGTCCTCGTCCACCTGCCGCTCGGCGACGGGCCCCCAGGACACCAGGTCGCCGACGCCCGGAGCCGCGAATGCGCCGTGCTGGCCGCCGCCGCCGCCATCGTCACGACGAGCGCGTGGGCGCGCGACATGCTTCTCGACCGGTACCCGCTGCGGCCGGATAACGTGGCGGTGGCCGAGCCCGGCGCCGACCCCGCCGAACTGGCGCCAGGTACTGCGGACGGCGGTCAGCTGCTCTGCGTCGCGGCGGTCACGCCGCACAAGGGACACGACGTCCTGCTCGCCGCCCTCGCCGCCGTTGCCCTGCTGCCGTGGCGTTGCGTCCTTGCGGGCACCCTCGATCGGGATCCTGACTTCGTCGATCTCCTGCACCGCCGGGCGTCCGAGGCCGGAATCGGCGATCGGATCTCCTTCGCGGGCCCGCGCACGTTCAACGAACTCGACCGGGCTTATGCCGCCGCGGACGTGCTCGTGGTCCCGTCGCTCGCCGAGACATACGGGATGGTTGTCACCGAGGCGCTAGCGCGCGGCCTGCCGGTGATCGCGACGGCCGTCGGTGGGCTGCCGGACGCGCTCGGCCGCACGGCCGATGGCCGCCGTCCAGGTCTGCTCGTTGCGCCGGGTGACGCGCCAGCGCTGGCCGCCGCGCTCTCGAGCTGGCTGCACGATGCCGAGCTGCGGTTGGGCCTCCGGCTGGCTGCGCAGGAGCGTCGCGGGACGTTGTCCGGTTGGCGCGCGACCGTCGAGCGGGTTGCGCACATACTCAGCGAAGCCGCGTTGTGAACGCCGTCGGGCCACCAGTGGTCACAGTGACCCCGGCCTGGCTCGCGTTGCGCGAGCCGGCCGACGCCGCTGCCCGCGCACTCGATTTAGTCGAGGAGGTCCGGCACCTCTTGCCGGCGAGCACCCCGGCCGTGGTGCACGATCTCGGCTGCGGCACCGGCTCGATGGCGCGTTGGCTTGCCCCGCAGCTTTCCGGGCCGCAGCGCTGGGTGATGTACGACAGGGACGCCGATCTGCTCGCATGCGCGGCCGCCGATGTTCCACCGCTGACTGCCGACGGCTCGCGGGCAACCGTCGAGACGCGGCAACGTGACATCACGCGCCTTGACCAGCGCGACCTTTCCGGCGCGTCGCTGATCACCGCGTCCGCCTTGCTCGACATGCTGACCGCCGCCGAGGTCGAGCGCATTGCCCGTTCTTGTGTCGACGCAGGTTGCCCGGCACTGCTGACCATCTCGGTCACCGGCCGCGTCGCCCTCACGCCGTCCGACCCACTAGATGACGCGATCGCGTCGGCTTTCAACGCACACCAGCGCCGGGCTGAAGAAGACGGCCGGCTGCTCGGCCCGGACGCCGTGGGCGCGGCCGCCGACATGTTCGCCAGGCTGGGCGCCGAGGTAGTCATCCGGCCAAGCCCCTGGCGGCTCGGCGCCAGCGATACGGCACTCACGACCGAATGGTTCAAGGGCTGGGTCAGTGCGGCCTGTGAGCAGCGACCCGAGCTCACCGCCGCGACGCGCGCCTACGTCGAGCAGCGGCTCGCCGATGCGGCCGCCGGGCGCCTGCGCGTGACCGTGCATCATCACGACCTGCTGGCCGTGCCGCGCGAACCACCGGACGACCGGTGAACGGGATCCGCCATGCGTGCGTATGTCTTCACAGGGACCTCTAAGACGCTTAGCCACCGTATGGACGTCAGGCGGACCCTCGAGGAGGCGTGGGCGGGATGAGGCGAACGGTGTACCGGTGGGCGCGCGTGATGGGCGGCGCCGCGATCCTCACTGCCCTCATCGGGCGTCTTGGCACCGGTCCCTTCGTACACGGTCTGCACATGATCACCGGCTGGTCGCTGGCCGCGGCCGCCGGCATCGCGGCGATGACCACGGTCTGTTCCGCGTGGCGGTGGAGCCTCGTCGCGCGCGGTCTCGGCGTAGGCATACCGTTGCGCGACGCGATCCCGGCGTACTACCGCTCGCAGTTCCTCAACACGGTCTTGCCGGGCGGGGTGCTCGGCGACGTCAATCGCGCCGTGCGCCACGGTCGCGATGCCGGCGACGTCGGCAGGGGTCTTCGCGCCGTTGCGTGGGAGCGCTTCGCAGGACAGGCCGTGCAGGTGGCGCTCGCACTGATCGTGCTCGTCATCGCGCCGTCGCCCTTGCGGTTGTCCAGACCGATCGTGATGGTGATCGCCGTGGCCGTCGTCGTGGGCGCGCTCGGCGTCGTCCTGGTGATCCGCGCGCTGCCAGCTGGTGGTAGCTCGCGGTCGGCACGCGCCCTCCGCGCGGCGCGTGCCGACCTCCACCTCGGCCTGCTCGCGCGACGTGCCTGGCCCGGCATCGCGATTGCCTCCGTTGTGGTCGTGGCCGGCCACGCGGCCACCTTCCTGATCGCGGCGCGGACCGCCGGATCGACCGCCTCGCTCGCGCAACTGCTGCCGCTGGCTGTGCTGGTGTTGCTGGCGATGGCGGCACCGACGAACATCGGCGGCTGGGGCCCGCGTGAGGGTGTGGCCGCTTGGCTGTTCGGCGCCGCGGGCCTCGGTGCTAGTCAAGGCATCGCCACCGCGACCGTGTACGGCGTGATGGTGCTGGCCGCCAACCTGCCCGGCGCCGCAGCGCTGATTGCGCCGCACCTTCGGCGCCGCAGCCGGCGCGATGCCCCTGCCCTCGACTCACCCGTATCGGGCGCACCTCGCGATGCGGTCCGCTGGCTGGTGCCGCGCGCTGCCCGCCTCGAAGGGGGCATCGGTGGCTGATCGTCCCTACACCCTGCTGAGCTGCGGCATGTCGATCGACGGCTACCTCGGTAGCGCGAACATGAAACCGCTCCAGCTGTCCAATGACGCGGACTTCGACCGGGTTGACGCAGTGCGCGCCACATGCGACGCGATCCTCGTAGGCGCGGAAACCGTCCGCAACGACAACCCACGACTCCTGATTCGGTCACGGTCACGGCAGGATGAACGGCTCGCTCGCGGACAGGCGCCGACGCCGATCAAGGTCACCGTAACCGGGCGTGGACAGCTCGACCCGCGTGCCGACTTCTTCGTCACCGGCGACATCGAGAAGGTGGTCTATTGCGCGAGTGCGACGGTGGACGAGGCTCGAGCCCGGCTCGGCTCGGTGGCAACCATCGTCGACGGCGGCGAGCCGGTCGACATGCACAGGATCAGCGAGGACCTGCACGCCCGCGGCGTCCAGCGATTGATGGTTGAGGGCGGTGGCACGGTTCATACGCAGTTCCTCACCGCCGACCTGGCCGACGAGCTGCATCTCGTCGTCGCACCGTTCTTCGTCGGTGACTCACGGGCTCGGCGGTTCGTGAGTGACGGGTTGTTTCCGTGGAATTCACGTCGGCGGGCGACGTTGGCCGAGGTGCGGCAAATCGGTGACGTGGTGCTGCTGCGCTACGCGCTCTCGCCGCGCTTCCGCGCGGACTGACATCGAGGAGGCCCGGTGCACCCATCTCCGCCCAAGGCAACGATCCGTACGCAGCTGACGCTGCCGCTGCGGTTCGCCGATGGATACGCCACGCCTGCGCGTGTCTTCACCTTCAACAAGCTGGTCGACGGACGAGAGCATCTGGCCCTGGGCCTCGGCAACAGGGCGCGGGCGTGCACAACCGACACCGTCGCGGCAACAGTGCCGCTTGTCCGGCCGCACAGCGAATGCCTCACTGGCGACGTCTTCGGCAGCCAACGATGCGACTGCGGGCCGCAACTGCGCGAGGCGGTCGAGCGGATCGCAGACGCCGGCGGATACTTGCTCTACCTTCGCCAGGAAGGGCGCGGGATCGGCCTTTACGCCAAGCTCGACGCATACGTACTCCAGAACGCGGGCCTCGACACGTATGAGGCGAACCTCGCCCTGGGACATGCCGCGGACGAGCGCGACTACACGGTAGCTGCCCAGATGCTCAACGCCCTCGCGGTGCCGAGTGTGGCGCTGCTCAGCAGCAACCCGGATAAGGCCGCACAACTCACTCGACTCGGCGTGACCGTGACCACGCAGGTACCGACGTATGTGCACGTGTGCGACACGAATGCGGACTACTTAGCGGCGAAGGCGCGGCGGGGCGCTCATCTGCTCGAGACCCCAGTTGCGGCGTGGCAGCCTGCGGCCTGCCTGATCCCGGCCGCTATCGGTGTCAGCGGCGAAACTGCAGCGCCAGGAGTGTACCTTCGCGATCTCGACCAACTGCCGTTTGCCGACGCTGATATCAATTGACAGTCAACCCCATGCATCGGCAGCGTGGTTGCAGGGTGACGTCGGCGCGGAGCATCAGTGCCACGCCGATCGAGAACCCCTGCAACTGTTGTCCAGCAGCGAAGGATCGACCTATGCATGCGCCGACGCCCGAGTTGTCCGACCTGTTGATCACACAGCTGCGCGCCGATCTCAGCGGTCGCGTCGTCGCGCCGGCCGATGCCGACTACGACGAAGCTCGCCTTGTACCTAACGGCGCGGTTGATGGTCGGCCGGCTGTCATCGTGCGGCCGACGAACGCCGATGAGGTGTCGTATGTCGTCGGTGTCGCGCGCCAGACCGGCTTACCACTCGCCGTCCGGAGCGGTGGTCACGGTGGCGCCGGGCACAGTGTGGCCGACGGCAGCATCGTCATCGACCTGCGCGATCTACGCGCACTCGAGGTCGACGTCGACGGTCGTACTGCATGGGCTGGAACTGGCCTGACCGCGGGTGAGTATTCGACGGCGCTCGCCGAGCATGGCCTGGCCACCGGTCTCGGCGACACCGGTTCGGTCGGCATCGGCGG
Source organism: Actinomycetota bacterium (assembly GCA_003134755.1). GTDB lineage: Bacteria > Actinomycetota > Actinomycetes > Acidothermales > Acidothermaceae > PALSA-607. The sequence goes on from PLCK01000077.1 coordinate 5,329, forward strand.
TATTACGCTCGGCGGCGGTATCGGTTACCTGGTTCGCAAGTACGGTCTCACCGTCGACGACCTGCTCGCGGCGGAGATCGTCACTGCCGACGGCACGCTGTTGTGTGTCGATGCCGAGCAGCATCCTGATCTGTTCTGGGCGATCCGCGGTGGCGGCGGGAACTTCGGCGTGGTGACTCGCTTCAAGTTTCGTCTGCGCCCAGTAGCCCAGATCGTCGGCGGACTGTTGATCCTGCCGGCGACGCCTGAAGTCATCGCCGGCTTCGTCGCCGCCGCCGACGCGGCGCCGGAGGAATTGTCGACCATCGCCAACGTGATGAACTGTCCGCCACTGCCGTTCGTCCCTGCGGAGTTCCATGGAAGGGTGATCCTCCTGGCCCGGGTGGCGTACGTCGGTGACACCGAAGACGGCAATCGTGCACTCGCGCCATTTCGTGCGCTGGCGTCGCCGATCGTCGACATGTTGAAGCCGATGCCGTACCCCGACTTGTATCCACCCGATGACCCGAGCTACCGCCCCAAGGCAGTCACACGCACGACGTTCGCCGATCATCTCGACGTCGAGGTCGCGGCGACAATCGTCGATGCGATCGAGGCATCTGACGCGCCGGTGCGCGTAGCACAGCTTCGGGTACTCGGCGGGGCGATGGCCCGGGTCCCTGCCGACGCCACGGCCTTCGCGCATCGTTCCGCGAAGATTATGGTTACCGTCACCACCATCTTCGACGGCGCACACGACCGAGCCGTTCGAACCACCTGGGCAACGGACTTCGCCGCCGCTCTGAGCCAGGACGACGCCGGAGCGTATGTCAACTTCCTCGGCGATGAAGGCGAGGAACGGGTCCGAGCCGCATATCCCACTGCGACCTGGGATCGGCTGACGACGATCAAGACGAAATATGACCCGCAGAATCTGTTCCGGCTCAACCAGAATGTGCCCTCGGCGCCGCAATGACGCGAGCGGGTAGTTAGGCGCGTTGTTGCTGGGTGGCCACGCTCGCGTCGCTCCATTCGTCGATGAAGGTGTGCGTGGCACCGGTGCTGAGCGGTCGCGAAATGAGATAGCCCTGGGCACTGTTACAACGTAGTTCGGCGAGGATATCTCGTTGGATGACGTCTTCGACGCCTTCGGCGATCGTGGTCAAGTGGAGCTCGTGCGCAAGCCTGATGATCGTCTTGACGAACGCGGCGCCTTCGCTACCTGGATCGGTGAGCGGGTCGACGAATGACTTGTCGATCTTGAGCATGTCGACGGGGAAGAGCCGTAGGTAGCTCAGCGAGGAGTAACCGGTACCGAAGTCGTCGATGGCGATGCGGATCCCCATCGCTTTGAGGTCGAGCAGCACCTGGGCGGTGTGCAGAGGGTCGAGCATGAGCACGCTTTCGGTGATCTCCAGAATCAGCCGCGCAGGGCTCAGGCCGCTCAGTGCGATCGCCGCTGCCACGTCTCCGGTCAGATCGGGGTCCTCGAGTTGGCGCGCTGACAGGTTCACCGACAACGCCAGCGATGCGCCGTCGGCGCACGCCCAGGCCGCCGCCTCCCGGCAGGCGGTTTCGAGGACCCAGCGGCCCAACGCCACGATGAAACCGGTGTCCTCGGCGAGCGGGATGAATCGAGAGGGGCTGAGGTGGCCAAGTGTCGGGTGACGCCAGCGCACCAATGCTTCGAATCCTTCGAGGGCGCCATCAGCGAGCGATACTTGCGGTTGGTATTCGAGGAAGAACTCTGAGCGTTCGAGAGAGCCCTGAAAGGCGTTCGTCATCGCGATGCGATCGAGCACGCGCGAGCGCATCTGCGACTCGAAGACGGCGAACCGATCCTTGCCCGATGCTTTCGCCTCGTACATTGCCGTGTCGGCTTCGCCCAGCAGCCGTTCGGTCGTCGTCCCGATGTCGGCGAAGGCGACGCCGACGCTCACGGTCAAGGTGGTCTGCTGGTCTCCCGCATCGATGGGTTGACGCAGAACGGACACCATGCGTTCGGCCATCGCGGTCGCGACATCGGGCGTGCTGATGCTGTCGAGCAGGATCGCGAACTCGTCGCCCCCGAGCCTGGCGATCGTGTCACCACGGCGAACGATCGAGGCCAGCCGCTTCGCAGCGACGACGAGCAGCTCGTCGCCCGCTTGGTGACCGAGGCTGTCGTTGACGGCTTTGAATCCGTCGAGGTCACAGAAGCACAGCGCTACCATGCCACCGGACCGCGGAGAGGAAGCCAGCGCATGCTCGATCCTGTCGTGGAGGAGCGCGCGATTGGGCAGGCCCGTAAGGCTGTCGTGGAAGGCCTGATGCCTGAGGTCGTCTTCGAGTGCATGCTGAGCATCCAGCGCGGTTTGCAGCGATTCGCCGTGTTCCGCCAACAGCGTCGTCTGGAGCCGAGTGCGGGTGAATAGCAATGAGAACCGCACGACGATAAGCGCGAACAAGACGATAGACGTGCCCGCGAGCACCGGAACATCGACAGCGAAGCCAGCCACGGTGCCGACAAAGAGGATCATCGGCGACACGAAGCCGGCGACGGCGACAAGCGGCATCCAGCGGCGGTTAGGCGGCTGCTCACGCTTGGTCGCGGCGACGGGCACGGCCATCGAAGGGTGCAATGCGGCCGCGGCAATCAGCGTGTAGCTGATCAGGTAGACGGCGTCGACAGGATTTCCGACGCTGTAAGCGCCGCGCAGGACCAGCACGTCGTAGACGAAGTCACCGATCAGCATGGCGATCATCGCGGTCATGATGAGCTTGTCGGCAGGGCGTCGGGCGACCCCGCACAGCAGTGCGCTAGCGACTATGAAGATCACCCCGAGATCCATGACGGGGTACGCCATCGTCACGAGCTTGCCGAACGAGCTAATGGTCGCATCATGGGCGTAGGAGCCCATCAGGAACTGCCACGAAAAGGCCAGCGCTCCCAGACACACGATCGCCGAGTCTGCTCGCGCCTCGCGCGAATCGGGCGTTCGTCGTGACCGGCTGATGCGGAACACGCCCGCGAACAGGAACGGGTAGCCCAACAGGTACAACGCGTCGGCGATCGACGGGAACGGCGGCGAGCGATGCAGCACGACGTCGTAGACGTCGAGGATGGTGTCGCCGAAGACGAAGAACGCGTTCGCCGCACCGAACAGGTACCAACCGAGCCGTTCGGCCGGACGGTGCAGTCGAATGCCGAGCCACACAAACAGCGTCGCGGCGGCCCCTACCACCAAATACGTCAGATCCTTGGCGGCGTCCCCCGGCAAAGTGAAATAGGCCCCTGTGAGAAGCAACCCAGCAGCCAGCACGGTCTTCCACATCGGATACCTCACCGAGTGTCCCGCAGATACCCGCACGGCTGGAGGGCGTGGCGCGGCGACGCGCGGCGCCTGGCCGCCAATAGAACCCTCACACCGTTACCTTCGGCGGTTCGATGGCCGAATCAAGCACCTTCGGCCGTTCGCGGCCCGACTCAGGCCGATCGGCCGGGTCCGGCGGTCAAGTCACGGAGGTATCTGCCGAAGCAAGAACGAAGCTCGCACATGAGGTGACCAACCCGGGCTGTCAGGAGACCGAGCCGATGACCGGCCCAAGTGTTAGCGCTCTCATTCCCTCGCGATGGCGGCTCGGCCGACCAGCGTCCCTCTTTGGCCGGGTACTGCGAAGGTCGGCTCTCGGCGCCGTCCCGTCGCTCGTTCTCGTATGGCTCGGGCGTGGCCACGGACTCGCAATGAGCGTGGCCGTGCCTGGCGTGGCACTCCTGCTCAGCTCGACGCTCAGCGCGTGGGCGGTCCGGACGCATGTCGCCGAGCTTCGCGGGATAGCTCGCAGCCTCGACTCGGCGGCGTCCGGCGATTTGACGGTCCAGGTGCCGACGGTCAGAGGTAAGGATGTGCTCGATCTGGCAACGCCGGCGTGGGCGGTTGTCGAGATGTTGCGCGAGGCGATCCTGGTGATGACTCGCGGCTCGACCGAGTTGATGACGGGTACGCGTGAGCTACACGAGCTGAGCAACACAATGTCTTCGGCGGCGGAAACGACGGCAGCCAGGGCGACCGTCGTTGCCGCGGCCGCCGATCAGGTTTCGGGCAGCGCCCAACGAGTGGCCGCCGCGACCGAGGAATTCAACGCGACGATCCGCGACGTCGCCGTCCATGCCGCTGAGGCGTCGGCGGTGGCCCACGGCGCGACGCAGCAGGCAAGGGCGACGAACAGCACAGTTCATGACCTCGGGACGGCGTCGGGGAAGGTCACTCAGATCGTCGAGCTCATCAGCACGATCGCCCGGCAGACCCATCTGCTGGCGCTGAACGCGACGTTGGAGGCCGCGCGGGCGGGTGAAGCAGGGCGGGGATTCGCCGTCGTCGCAGGCGAGGTCAAGAAGCTCGCGGAGCAGACTGCGGCGGCCACCGGAAGCGTCAGCGAAACCGTGCGGAGCATGCAGGACGGCGCAGCCGAGGTGGCCGGCGCCATCGGCGACATCACGGCGACGATCGGCCGGGTGAGTGAGAGTCAGGGCGCCATCGCGGCTGCCGTTGAAGAGCAGACCGCAACGACGAACGAGATGGGACGCAGCGCAACCGAAGCTGCCACCGGCGCCGCGAATATCGCCGAGAACATCGCCGCTCTCGCTGGTACGGCCCGTGCGACCGCGTACGCGGGCGCTCAGTCGCGCACCACGGCTGCTGACTTCGCCAACCTGGCGGACTCGTTTACGGCCATAACTGACCGCTACCGGATCGACGATCGTGCAACCACCGTTCTTGGCACTACCCGCAACCTCGTCACAGAAGCCATTACGAACGGTTCGGTCACGCGTATCGAAGACAGCGTGAAGGGTGAGGGACTCCACCAGTTCAGCTACCGCGGCGAATGGCGGCACTCGACCGGCAATATCGAAAGCGACGGGACGAACTCATACAGCTGCAACGACGGCGACATCGCGGTGCTGCGGTTCAAGGGAACCAGGGCTTCATTCTTCGGAGTGACCGATGCAAATCACGGAATAGTCGGCATCTCTGTCGACGAGGGCCCCGAGCAGCTGGTCGACGAATACAGCGCGTCGCGTGCGGCAGACGTGAAGCTTTGGACCAGCCCGGTCCTGAGCAATGGCGATCATGTCTTGACCATTAGGGTGACTGGTCGCATGAACCCTGCGTCGCGATACCTCTGGGCAGCCATTGACCGGGTCGACATCAGCTGAACTCGGCGCCCGCGCGGCTCAAAGTGCGTTGATGACCCACGACGTCGTCGTGGATTGGCCAGGCGAAAGCTCGATTAACCCCTCGCCGGTCGCAAACGCGTTGGGTGGACAGGTCATGGGTTCGAAAGCGAGGCTGGAGCGGTTGAGCTCGGGCTCGGGTCGGTCGGCGGTGTGCAGCTGCACCCAGCGACAGTCACTGCTCCAGGTCATCTGCACGCCACGCCCATCGGGATGGACGAGTTGCGCGCTGCAACGCCCGTCGGCATCGAACGCCAAGCCTGCCATCGCATGGTCGATCCGCTGCGCACCGATCTGGGTCGGCGTCCGGAAGTCGAACCTGGTGCCTTCGACAGGGCGTACCCCGACCGGAAGAAGGCGCAACTCGTCGACGTCCACATAGTCGTTGGCAGGAATGCGAAGCGACCATTCGTCGACGCGACCCGGGCCGGCGACCAGATAAGGGTGGATGGAACAACCGTACGGCGCGAGCCGGTCTCCGGCGTTCACGGCGGACAGCTGGATCGTGAGGCCGTCGATTCTCAGCTGATAGGCGATCTCAAGGTCGAGCATGAAGGGGTAGCCGTCCGTCGGCCAGATGCGGCAACGCTGCGTCGTCTCGCCCTCCGACCGCTGCACGAGATCCCACGGCGCCCACGCCACAAGTCCGTGTAGCGACGTCATTCGGCTCGGTTCGTTGATCGGCAACTGATAGATCTCATCGGCGAACGGGTAGCACCCGTCGGCGACCCGGTTCGGCCACGGCGCAAGGACCGCGCCGCGATACACGGGCGGCAGCGCGTCGTCGTCGAACGGTGCGATCAGCTGCCGGCCGTCGAACGTGAGCGATCGTAGACGGGCCCCGCCCTCCGTCACGATCGCGGCATACGAACCCGCCCGGAGCTCGTATTGCTCTCCTGTGTAGTGCATCGGACTACGGTCGCCGAAGTTGGTCTGCGGGTTGGCCGTACACGTTCTGATAGCGGTCGTGAAGCCGGTCGATGTCGGCTGGTTCGAGCTTGAGGGGTTCGCCGAGAGCGCGGGGNNGCGGCGTCCTCGCACATCACGGCAGCCTTGACAGCCGCTGGCGCGTCGGGTCCGATCGTGAACACGCCATGACTTTGCATCAGCACCGCGGGGGAGCGGTGACCGGTCAGGGTCTCGACGATGCCGCGGCCGATGTCGTCGTTGCCGATCAGCGCGAACGGTCCGACCGGGATCTCGCCGCCGAACTCGTCGGCCATTGCCGTGAGCACACACGGAATCGCTTCGCCGCGCGCGGCCCACGCAGTCGCGTACGACGAGTGGGTGTGAACGACGCCACCGACATGCGGCATCGATCGGTAGACGAACGCGTGCGCGGCGGTGTCGCTGGACGGCTTGCGCTCGCCCTCGATGACTGCTCCGTCGAGGTCGCACACGATCATGGCTTCCGCGGTGAGATCGTCATAACCCACGCCACTCGGCTTGATGACGAACTGATCGGTGCGGGGTACCCGCGCAGAGACATTGCCTGCGGTCCAGACCACGAGGCCCCAGCGGACCAGCTCGGCATGGAGTCGGGCAACCGTTTCGCAGGTTGCCTGAACCGTCTCGGAGCGGGTCATTGCGCACTCACGTCGACCCGGAGTCGACGCAGGCGTCGCAGGACGTCGTTGGTGCCGCGTCCGAAGTAGTCGTGCAACTCGCTGTACTCGGCGTAGAGCCGGTCGTAAACCGCCTGGTTCGCCGAGTCGGGCCGGTATGCGTCGCGTTGCACGCGACCCATTGCATCGGACGCCGTGGTGACGTCGGAGTAGGCACCCGCGGCCACTGCGGCGTGAATGGCTGAACCGAGTGCCGGGCCGTTCTCGGAGTCGAGCAGCGACAGCGATTTCCCGGTGACGTCGGCGTAGATCTGCATGACGAACGAATTCTTGAGAAGCCCACCGGCCACTACGAACTCCTCGACGGGCACGCCCGCGGCGTCGAAGGTTTCGATGATCTTGCGGGTTCCGAAGGCGGTGGCTTCGACGAGCGCCCGGTAGATCTCCTCCGGCCGGGTCGAGAGCGTAAGGCCGAGGATCACGCCGGAAAGGTCGTGGTCGACGAGCACCGAGCGGTTGCCGCTGTGCCAATCGAGGGCAACAAGACCGTGAGCGCCCGCCTTCTGCTTGGAGGCGAGCGAACTCAGATACTCGTGTGCGTCGAGCCCGAGCGCCGCGGCCTTCTCCGCGTAGTCACCCGGCAGGCAGTTGTCGACGAACCAAGCGAAAATGTCGCCGACACCGCTTTGGCCCGCCTCGTATCCCCACGAGCCTGCGACGATGCCATCGGCCACGACGCCACACATCCCTGGGACTTCCGCCAGGTGCTCGCCGTTCATCACGTGGCAGGTCGAGGTGCCCATGATGGCGAGCATCTGGCCCGGCATCGTCGCTTTCGCGGCGGGTGCCGTGACGTGCGCGTCGACGTTGCCGACAGCAACGGCGATGCCAACAGGTAGACCCGTCCAGCCCGCTGCCTCGGTGGTGAGGCCGCCTGCGCGCCCGCCCAACGGCGACAACGGATGAGCAAGCATGTCCTGGGCAAACGTTGCGAACGCCGGGTTGAGCCCGGCGAGATAGTCGGCCGATGGCCAGGCGCCGTCCTGATAGATGCCCTTGTAGCCGGCGGTGCAGGCGTTGCGCGTCTCCGTACCGCACAGCTGCCACACGATCCAGTCCGCCGCCTCGATCCACCTGTCGGTGGCGGCATACACCTCCGGGTCCTCCTCGAGGAGCTGGAGTGCTTTCGCGAACTCCCACTCCGACGAGATACGGCCTCCGTAGCGCGGTAGCCAAGTCTCGCCACGTGCCGCGGCCAGTGCGTTGATGCGGTCGGCGTGCGACTGAGCGGCGTGGTGCTTCCAGAGCTTCACATAGGCGTGTGGCCGCCCGCGGAACTGTTCACTGTGCGACAGCGGCGTGCCGTCTGCGAACGTCGGCAACACGGTGCACGCAGTGAAGTCGGTGCTGATACCGATGACCCGGGCGGGGGCGATCCCGCTTGCCGCGACAGCCTTCGGCACCGCCTCGCGCAGGACGTCGACGTAATCGTCCGGATCCTGCAACGCCCAGTCGGGCGGTAGCGGCACGTCGCCGAAGGCGAGCACGCGGTCCATCACGGCGTGGGAGTAGGTGTGGACGGCGCTGCCCATCTCCTGTCCGTCCGATACGCGGACCACGAGCGCGCGTCCGGAGAGTGTGCCGTAGTCGACGCCGATGACGTACTGGTCGTTGAGATCCGCGGCCCGGCTGCTTCCTTCCGTCATCGAGACGGCCTCCTTCGTCGTGGTTGGCCCGCCGCGGGGGTGCTCGCGGTGCTGTCCCTGACGACGAGAGTCGTCTCGACGACGTGGCGCTGTGCGGGTCGGGAGCCAGCTTCGATCTGATCGAGCAGGAGCGCGAGGCTACGGCGTCCGACCTCGCCGAAGTCCTGGCGAATTGTGGTCAATGGCGGGCTGTAGTACGCCGCCTCGGGGACGTCATCGAACCCGACGAGGCTGACTGCACCCGGAATCGGACGGCCGGCCTCGTGGAACGCGCGCATGATCCCGACAGCCATCGAATCGTTGGCGGCGAAGATCGCGGTGACGTCGGGCATCCGGGCCAGCACGCGGCCTGCGTCGTATCCCGAACGAGCCGACCAGTCGCCCGGCAGCGGCGGCGGGACTTCGGCGCCCGCCTCCTCGAGGGTGCGGCGCCAACCCGCCGTTCGCTGGCGCGCCTCTAGCCAATCGGTCGGACCGGCGACATGCCAGACAGTCTGGTGGCCGAGGGACAACAGGTGGGCGGTGGCCGCGTGCGCGCCGGCGTCCTGGCCAACTGTGACGACGTCGATATCGGCGTCGGCGTCGCCTTCGACGGCTACGATGGGCAGGTCGGTCGGCAGGTCTGCCAGCGCTTCGGCGAGCGCCACCAGCGGCGCGATGATGACCACGCCTTCTACGCCTTGATCGACGAGACGGCCGATGGCCTGGCGAACCGCCGGGCGTTCTGTCGATCGCAGCGATGCCACCGTGACGAAGTACTTCGATTCGAGCGCCGCCTGCTCGATGCCGTACAGCGTCGACGCCGGGCCGTACAAGGTGGAATTCAGTGTCACGACGCCGAGTGTCTGCGAGCGGCCGGTGACCAGAGCGCGGGCCGCGCTGTTGCGGCGATACCCCAGCTGCTCGATCGCGGCGAGAACCCGCACCCGCGTCGTCGGCTTTACACCCGGCAACGCGTTGACGACTCGCGAAACTGTCTGATGGGAGACGCCTGCCAGGATTGCGACGTCCATCATCGCCGGGCCGCGTTCCAGAGGCTGGCGCCCGCGTGTCGAGCGCTGCTCCTCCACGGCCTCTCGGGTGGCGGAAGTGTCAGGCGCCACGGTGCTCGACACGTCGGCGCAACGCCCCGGGGGCGCGGCCAATTCGGGATCGCGTGAACGCTAACATTTCGAGAAGTATGACTGGTTGAACCGTGCTGTCAACAGTGGGGGTCGCCAAACCGTTATCGAATTCGAGTAGGTGTCATTGGGAACGCGCCGCCGCAGAGCTCTGGCGCGGAACCAGCCTGCTCTCGATCACGACTCTCATCGTGGATGCCATGCCGGTGTCGAGTTGCTCGATCATCAGCCGGAGTCCGTTGCGGCCGACGAGCCCAAAGTTCTGGCGCACGGTTGTCAGCGGTGGCGAGAAGAACGCGGCTTCCGGGATGTCGTCGAACCCGACGACGCTAATGTCCGAGGGCACGCCGCGACCGTGCTCGCTCAATGCGCGAAGCAGCCCAAGTGCCATCTGGTCGTTAGCGACGAACACCGCCGTCACGTCGGGCATCCGGCTCAGCCTCCTACCTGCCTCGTAGCCCGAGAGTGCGCTCCAATCGCCACTGAGCGGCGGCGGAACGTCGGCACCGGCCTTCGCCAAAGTGTCGCGCCAGCCGCGAAGCCGGCCGTGCGACTCAGTCCAATCCGTCGGCCCGGCGACGTGCCAGACCGTGCGGTGCCCCAGCGCGAGGAGATGTTCTGTCGCTTTTCTCGCGCCGTCGACCTGGTCGACGGTTACAACCGGGATGTCCGCCCGAAGATCGCCCTCGACGGCCACCAAGGGAATATCGTGGGCGAGGCCTTTCAGCGCATCGGCGGCCGACACCAACGGTACGACGAGGATGACGCCGTCGACGCGTTGATCGACCAGCCGGCCAACCGCCTCTCGAATCGATGCGCGGTCGATGGAGCGCAGGCTGACGATGCTGACGAAATACCCTTCTGCGCGGGCAGCTCGTTCGATGCCATACAGAGTCGACGCGGGCCCGTACAGGGTTGTGTCTATCGTCACCACACCGAGGGTTTGCGATCGCCCGGTTGCGAGCGCTCGGGCGGTGATGTTGCGCCGGTAGCCGAGGCGTTCGATAGCGGCGAGCACGCGAGCGCGGGTCTCGGGACGCACGCTCGCCGCCCCGTTGAGAACCCTTGAGACCGTCATGTGCGAGACGCCCGCGAACCGTCCGACATCGGTCATGGCCGGACGCGTCATGGTGTCGAGGGATGGCACGTCGGCCGCGGTGCTCTCGGCTGGGCCGCGGGCGGCTGGTATCAGATCAGCGGGCCCGCTCTGCGGCGGCGTCCCCATGTCGACCACGACGGACCGTCCCTACTAGGCGGGCGCTACCACGGAGCCGGTGATCCGCGGAGGCCCATTCGGCGCAGGCTACTACGGCTTCGGGAGTGCCGGGCGACCTGTCGCAGCGCCTCTCACAGCGGCTGTGCGAGGCGGTAGTAGAGCTGGTTCCACCGCAGCTCCTTCACGAAGTCGTCGATGCGCGTCGAGCTGTCGATGTGCACAAGCTCGACGCCCGCGATCGTGCAGAAATCGGCAAGCGTCTCGTAGTCGAGTTGGGTTGTGAGTGCGGTGTGGTGGGGGCCTCCTGCCGTCAGCCAGGCCTCGGCCGAGGTCGCGAGCGTCGGCGCGGGCTTCCACACCGCGCGGGCGACGGGCAGGTTGCGTAGCGGCTCATCCGGCGGCACGATTTCGACGTCGTTCGCAACGAGCCGAAAGCGTTCGCCGAGATCCAGCATGCCGACGACGAATCCGGGTCCCGAGGCGGCCGAGAAGACCAGTCGGACGGGATCTTCGCGTCCGCCGATTCCCAGTGGGTGGATCTCACAGGTAGGCGTGTCTGCGGTGATCGACGGGCACACCTCGAGCATGTGCGCCCCGAGCGTCTTCGGCTCGCCTGGGCCGAAGTGATAGGTGTAATCCTCCATGAACGACGTGCCACCCGGCTGTCCGGCGCCCATAACCTTCAGCAGCCGCACCAGCGCCGCCGTCTTCCAGTCGCCTTCGCCAGCAAATCCAAAGCCGTCGGCCATGAGCCGCTGGACGGCGAGGCCCGGCAGTTGTCGAAGGCCGCCCAGATCCTCGAAGTTGGTAGTGAACGCGCCGTAGCCGCCGTCGACGAGGAAGGTGCGTAGTGCAGCCTCGATGCCCGCCGCGTACCGCAGTGAATCGTGGCGCGGCGAGCCGGCCTTCAACGCCGCAGCAACGTCATACGCCGCCTCATACTCGGCGACCAGACCGTCGATGGTGCCCTCGTCGACGCGGTCGACGCGGTCGACGAGTTCGTTGACACCGTAGGTGTTGACCGAGAGGCCGAACCGAATCTGAGCCTCGACCTTGTCGCCTTCCGTAACGGCCACATCGCGCATGTTGTCGCCGAATCTGACCATCCGGAGATTCTGGGACTCATGCCAGCCCACTGCCGCGCGAGTCCAGCCAGCGATGCGCGCACGGGTGGCAGCGTCGCTGCTGTGTCCGACGACGGTCTTACGTCGGATCCGCATGCGCGTCTCGATGAAACCGAACTCGCGGTCGCCGTGCGCAGCCTGGTTGAGGTTCATGAAGTCCATGTCGATGTCGGCCCACGGCAGCGACAGATTGGACTGGGTGTGAAAGTGCAACAGCGGCTTGGTGAGGACGTCGAGACCGCCGATCCATGCCTTGGCCGGCGAGAATGTGTGCATCCACGCGATGACTCCGACACAAACAGGCGACGCCGACGCCGCCATGCATTCCTGTCGTATCGAACCCGCGGTGGTGAGCACTGGTCGGTGAACTATTCGCACCGGCAGACTCGGCTCCCGATCAAGTTCCCGGGCGATTGTGGCGGACTGCTCGAGCACCTGCGACAGCACGGCGTCGCCGTAGAGCGACTGGCTACCGGTCAGGAACCAAACCTCGAGGTTGGTTGCGGGCGACACTGGGTCTCCTTCAGCGAGCGGTCGTGCGAGGCACGTTCAAACGTTCTGCGGTACCTGAGCGGGAGTGGTCGGCCGCATCAGTCGGCGTCCGACGGCTGTTAGGTCGGTGCCGAGGCGGCACGACGACTGAGGAAGGTCTGCAGCACGACAACGACGAGGAGGAATGCGCCCGTCACGACCTGCTGGTCCTGCGCATTGAACTGAAGTCCTTGGACCACCAAGTTGGAGATGACGAACCACAACGCGATGCCGGCGAGGGATCCGGCCATCGACCCGACGCCACCGCTGAGCAGGGTGCCACCGATCACGACGGCGGCGATCGCGACGAGTTCGTACGAGTCACCGATCCGTGCCTCCTGGCCACCGCCGGACAACGCAGTCGTGAGAATCGCCGCCAGGCCGGCGCAGAGCCCGCTGATCACGTAGACCGTCGTCTTGACGCGCTTGACCGGAAGGCCCATCAGTTCGGCGGCGGTGTTGTTGCCGCCGATGGTCTGGACGGCCTGGCCGAAGGCGGTCCGGTTCAGCAGCCACCAGCACACGGCGAAGACTGCCAGGGTGATCCAGACCGGCCAGCCGATGGTGAAGAGCTTCCCCTGCCCCATCGTGAGGAATGCGGTGTGTGCTGGCACCCGGGGCGTGAGGTTGCCCTCTTTGGTGATGTAGTAGGTGAGCCCTCGGATCCCTGTGAGGCCCGCCAGGGTGACGATGAAGGGTGGTAGTCCGAGCCGGGCGATGATCGTGCCTTGCAACAGCCCTGCCGCGCCGCAGCAGAGCAACGGCACGACGATCGCCATGACCGATCCGTGCTTGGACATGAAGCCACTGGTGAGCACGCCGAGCGCGAATACCGAGCCGACCGAGAGGTCGATGCCACCGCTGATGATGACGAAGGTCATGCCGGCCGTGATGATGGCGATGAAGCTGGCACCAAGTGCGATGTTGCGCAGGTTGTCGGCGTGAATGAATCCCTTGTCGAAGATCGCACCGATGATGACCAGCAGGACCAGGACCGCGAACGCCCCGCTTCGCGAGATGAGTGAGGTCAGCGCGCGCGCCCTGGCCACCGCCGCACCGACGCCGTGCTCGTCGACCGCGACGTGAATCGGTTTCGGTTTGCGGGGCAACACAGTGCGGCGTCCGCTCGGCGTCGTGGTCATTCGCTGCTCCTGTTGCGCTGGATCAGCACGGCCGTGATGATGACCACCGCCTGCACCATCCGGGTGCCGGAGTCCGGGATGTTGTGAGCCTTGAGCGTGTTCTCCAGGAGCTGCATGAGGAACACGCCCGCGAGTGTCCCCATCACTCGCACCCGGCCGCCGTAGAGCGCAGTACCGCCGACCACGACTGCCGTGATCGCCTGTAACTCGAAGAGGATTCCGAGGTACGACGGGTCGGCCGACTGGATTCTCGCCGTCCCGATGATGCCTGCGACTGCGGCGAACAGTCCGCTGAGCGCGTAGACGGTGATGATCGTGCGGCGCACCGGCAGGCCGGCCAGGACGCTCGCTCTGCGGTTACCCCCGATCGCCAAGAGTCGGTATCCGAGCACGGTGCGCCTCACCAGCACCGCCACGATGGACACGAGCGCGACGCCGATGAGCATCGAGTACGGAATCTTGAACAGAAAGCCGCTGCCGAGCTTGTTGAGCGTCGGGTTGAACAGTTCGATCAGACCGCCGCTTGTGATGACGAGGGCAATCCCTCGGCCCGCTACGAGCAGGCTCAGAGTCGCCACAATTGGCTGGACTCCACCCACCGCGATCACGTAGCCGTTGAACAACCCGACAGCGAGACCGGCGAGCAGGGCCAGCACGACAGCGAGAAGCAGGCCTTGGTGGTAACCGCCCTTGTTGGCCGGCGAAATCACGATGCCGAGCACCGAGCCGGCGATCGCCATCGTCGCACCCACGGAGAGGTCGATGCCCGCCGTGCCGATGACCATCAGCATGCCGAGCGACACGATCAGGACCGCCGGAACCTGCTTCATCAGCGTTTGCAGGCTCTCGAAGTGGTTGAAGTTGTTGGTGAAGCCCATGTTGTAGAGGACCAGCACGAGCAGTGCCAGGTAGACACCCTTGTCACGTATCCAGTTGCCGTTGACGACTGGTGGACGTACCCGGTTGGTCAGCGATTGCTTGGTGTCTTTGGTGACAGTCATTGAGTCGCCGCCTCGCTCGGTTCGGCGGCGGAGGTTCCGTCCGTGGCCGTGGCTTCCTCCACAGCGGCGGCCGTCTCGACGGCGGCGGCGCCGGCGATCATGCTCATGATCGCATCCTCGGAGATTTCGTCTCCGAACAAGGAACCAAGAGCGGCCCCGTCGCGAAGTACCAGCACGGTGTCGGCCCCTTCGACGACCTCCTCGAGTTCGGACGACACAAGAACGACCCCTAGACCCTTCTCGGCCAGCTCGGCGATAAGCGCCTGCACCTCGGCCTTGGCGCCGACGTCGANNCTGCTGGTTGCCGCCCGAGAGCTCGCGAAGCAACTGGTCGGGCCCGGACGTCTTGATGCGCAGCCGCTTGATGAAGACGTCTACGACCTCTGCCTGCTTCTTGCGGGAAACGAAGCCACCGCGAGACAGCTGATCGAGAGCGGCGAGCCCGATGTTGTCCCGGACCGACATACCGGGGATGACTCCTTCCACCTTCCGATCTTCTGGGAGCATCGCGACGCCTGAGTCGATCCGGGACGTCGGAGTATTCCGCCTATATGGCCGGCCTTCGAACGCCACCGACCCCGAGTCGAGCGGCATGGCACCGAAGATGGCCTTCACGGTTTCGCTGCGACCAGAGCCGAGCAGGCCGGCAAGCCCGACGACCTCGCCGGGGCGCACCACGAGCGAGATGTCCTCGAGCACCAGCTTGCGATTGAGATTCCTGGCCTCGAGTACCGGCGCTTCGTCGGCGATCTCGCCACCGCCGCTGAACTGGGTGCGCGAGGTTTCGAGGTCGGCGGCGTCGCGGCCGAGCATCTGCGAGATCAGCGTTCGCCGGCTGAGCTTGGCCACCGGGCCGGTAGACACCAGCTTGCCGTCGCGCAGCACGGTGACCTTGTCACATGCTCGGAAGATCTCTTCGAGTTTGTGTGAGACGTAGACGAGACACACGCCATGCGCCTTGAGTAGGGCAACGACGTCAAGAAGCTTGTCGACCTCGCGTGGTTCGAGGGACGACGTCGGCTCATCCATGATGACGACGCTCGCATCGCTGGACACCGCCCTGGCAATCGCCACCATCTGCTGGACGCCGAGTCCGAGTTCGCCGAGCGGGCGCTTGACGTCGGCGACGATGCCGTACCGCTCGAGTACGGCGGCAGACTCGCGGTTCATGCGGCCGAGGTCGAGCGAGCCGAATCTCTTCGGTTCACGGCCCAGGAAGACGTTGCGTGCGACGGAAAGCTGTGGCGCGAGCTGAACCTCTTGGTAGATGGTCTGGATCCCCGCCAGTTGGGCATCGCGAGGCGAGCGGAAGTGCGCCACCGCGTCGCGGTAGCGCACCTCGCCCGAATCGAGCTGGTACACGCCCGTGATCAGCTTGATCAGCGTCGACTTCCCGGNNTTCCCGGCGCCGTTCTCGCCGACCATGGCGTGCACCTCGCCCGGCCACAGATCTACGGAGACGTCGTCCAGTGCCGTGATCCCCGCGAATCGCTTCGTCGCGGCCCGCACCGACAACGTCGGTGTCTGGTCTGATCGTTCGGTCACTGGACGACGCCCCTCGAACTCGTGCCTGACTTTCTAGTACGCCGCGCCGCTGTCGATCCCTGCTTGTGCGTTGGACTTGTCGTACTGATTATCGGTTGCAATCGACACGGCCGGCGCACCATCGCCGTTGACGTAGGCGTTGAGCGCGTCCTCCGCCGCCGGCCCGAAGGCCGGGTTGGACTCGATGACCGCGTCGAAGTTGCCGTCGACGATGGCCTGGACCGCGCCCTTGGTGCCGTCGATGGAGACGATGTGGGTCTTGGCGATGCCGTTCTTGCCCTTGTCCTTGAGTGCGATGAGAGCGCCGAGGCCCATCTCGTCGTTCTCAGCGTAGATCGCGTTGACCTCAGGATGCGACTGCAGAAGGGTCTCCGTGACGGTCTGTCCCTTCTCGCGGGTGAAGTCGGCGGTCTGCTTGAAGATGACCTCGATACCGGTCGCGTTCTTGGCCGTCAACTCGGCGAGGAAGCCCGCGGTGCGGTCGTCCGTGACATTGACGCCCGTAGCACCGAGCAGGATCGCGAGCTTGGCGGTGCCACCGGTCGCCTTGATCATTGCGTCGGCCGCGCGCTTGCCCTGCTCGACGAAGTTCGAGCCGAGCTGCGGCCCGACCGACTTGCAGCCCTCGACGCCGGTGATGTTGCGGTCGACCGGAATCATCGCCACGTGCTTGCTCTTGGCGTAGTCGATCGCGTCGCCGAGGCCGGTGGAGTTAATGGGGGAGAAGATGATTGCCTTGGCGCCCTTGTCGATCATGCCCTTGATGTCGCTGTTCTCCTGCTGGACATTGGACTGAGCGTTTGTCGTGAGCAGGTGGATACCGCGCTTCTTGCCCTCGTCAACCTGCGACTTCGTTGACGCGATGCGGAACGGATTCGCCTCTTTCTCCGACTGCGCCCATCCGATGGTGTCCGCCTTGAGGTCGATCTTGCCGATCCCGAGGTCGGAGCCCTTGCAGATCGGTCCGTACTGAGCCTCGACGCCCGCGGGCGCGGGAGTGGTCAACAGAGTGGCGCCTCCCGCGGCCTTGATTGCGGCGGGGACGTCGCCGCTTGCCGCGGCAGCGGTTGAGGCGCCCCCGGCCGCCGACGTTGCTGCAGCCGTCGCAGCGGGCGTGGTTGACGTGCTTGACGTGCTTGTCGTCGACGACTTCTTCGACGAGCAGCCCGCGGCCAGGACGGTGAGTCCTACGACCGCGAGGGTGGTGACGCGACGTGGTGCGGACATTCGATGCCTTCCTTCTCGTGTCGTGCGAGGGTGAGGGAGCAGCTTTGTGCGGGTAGCACCGAGTGCCCGGTTGGGACGTGGACGGTGCGAGGTGAGCGTTAACGGCCGGCTGGTCGCAACTCCCGGCCGGTTTGGAGCGATCGCTGGGTCGTGCGGCAGTTCGGCGAACGATGGACCCTGGCGACCCGACGTCCCCTCGTAAATTCGGGCGATACCCTTACCGATCGGACCAACCGTGAGGCCTCGTGGTTGGTCGGACGGACAGCATGAGCCCCATCGGGTTCGGCCCGTCCCGCATTCTGCGAACGTTCACAGCCGAGCCTTCCGATCAGGAGGCCCTGGCTTACGGAACCTCGTGTGGGCGTTAACATTCCAGACGGCTGCGGGGCTGCCAAGTAGGAAACGCGATCGTGTCTTCATCGTTACTTTCCGGAATCTTTCGCAGGCGAGCTGCGGCCTCGGGCGCAGCGAGGGGTGGCGGGACCCGGTTGCGGCGCTTTGTCCGGCTGCAGGGGCGCCCAGCGTTCACGCCGAGCTCTTCGCATCCCAGGCGGCGCCGTACGGGATGCGAAGAGGCGCCCGCAGCAGCCGTCCGGGCTGCGAAGAGGGCGAACCTGCAGGTCGATAATCGCCACGTGGACGACGACGTGGACGTCGCGGCTGCGTTGTCGCGGTCGTACCTGTTCGAGGACCTGACCCTTGACGCCCTGCGGCCGCTCGCTGCCGTCGCGAGCATTCGGCGGCTGAAGCCCGGTGAGCAGCTGTTTCGGATCGGCGACCCCGCGGACGAGCTCTACGTCGTGGTCCGTGGGGAACTGAAGGACACCGTCGTCAATGTCGACGGTGACGAGATCGTGCATCTGATCCACGGGCCGGGTCAGACGGTCGGCGAACCGGGATTCTTCTCCGTCGACCGAAACCGCATCGTGCAGGTGAGTGCGGTCGAGCCTTCGGTGCTCGTTCGACTGGCTCGCCGCGAGCTCACGCCTTTCATGAACCGCCACCCCATCGTGAAGGATCGCGCGCTCGAAGGGCTCGCGGCAGCGACCCGCTGGCAGACGACGATGATCTCGTCGCTCACGACCCGCCCGCTCATCAACCGGTTGGTCCTGCAGCTGCTCGAACTCGCCGAGACCAACGCAGCCCACGACGCCGGTCAGGTCCCTCGCACGCCAAAGATCTCCCAGTCGACGCTGGCGGCGATGGTCGGTGTGAGCCGGGAGAACGTCAATCGGGCGCTCGCGGCGTTGATCGCAAAGGGTTCGATTCGGCGTGAAGGCGGCCGCTGCGTCCTGATCGACGAGCCCGCGCTTCGCCGTGAGGCGTCCAGGGACTGGCTTGTCGCTAGCCGTCGCGACAAGCGAGCACGAACCGACGGGGCGGTGTGACCTGGCGGCACACTACGAGGCTCCCGACCTGCGCAAGATGTCGCTGTGCAAGCCGCACCAGGTGACTGACAACACCAGTGACTGACACACACCACGTGACTGACAATGGGCGCGTCGAAGGAGCCGACAGTGAGCATTCGAGAGTCCGAACATGGCGACCAGGCGTTTCGCGCCCGCTTCGCCGGCGAGCTCGTCACGCCGTCCGACGAGGGCTATGACACCGCGCGGGCGGTATGGAACGGCACGGTCACCACGCGCCCATCGTTGATCGCTCGCTGCCGAACCGTTGCCGACATCGTCGACGCGGTGAACTTCGCGCGCACCAGTGGAACAGATGTCTCCGTGCGCGGTGGCGGCCACAGCGTGGCCGGCCTGAGCCTGTGCGAGGGTCTCGTGATCGACCTCTCGCGCATGCGTGACGTGCGGGTGGACGCCGCCAGGCTGGTCGCCACTGCCCAGCCTGGCGCGACCTGGTTGGACTACGACGCGGCGACGGCCGTACACGGGTTGGCGAGCACCGGCGGGCTCATCTCGTCGACCGGAGTGGCCGGGCTGACGCTCGGTGGTGGCATCGGTTGGCTACAACGCAAGTACGGCCTCGCCTGCGACAACCTGATCGGTGCGGACGTCGTCACGGCGTCCGGTGAAATCGTCCGAACCAGCGAGAGCGAACGACCTGACCTGTTGTGGGGCCTTCGCGGCGGCGGCGGCAACTTCGGCGTCGTCGCGAGCTTCGAGTTCGCGTTGCATCCGGTGAGCACTGTTCTCGGCGGAATGATGATGTTCGGCTGGGACCGTGCGACTGACGTGCTGCGCGCATTCCGCGAGTGGACCGCGCAGTTGCCGGACGACGGATCGATGCTGGCCGCCATCATGACCGCGCCGCCGGAGCCGTTTGTGCCAGCAGACTTGGTCGGCAAGCCGGTCGTCGCCGTGGTGGGTTGCTGGTCTGGGGATCTTGAGGCTGGCGAGGCCGAGCTCGCTGCCCTCCGCGAACTCAAGCCCGCAGTCGACCTCTTCGGCCCGATGCCGTACCCCGCGCTGCAGGGGATGCTCGACGCCGGCGCGCCGAGCGGGCTTCGCAACTACTTCCGCGGTGGTTTCGCCGACGCACTCTCCGACCCGATGATCGAGGTGCTGCTCGAACATGGCAGCCGCCTACCGTCACCTATGTCGGCAATCCATCTGCATCAGATGGGTGGCGCAGTCGCTCGGGTCGCCTCCGAGGCGACGGCCTTCGGCAACCGCGATGCCGCGTTCACGTACAACCTCGTGTCGACGTGGACCGACCCCACCGAGGATGCATTGCACGTCGACACACCAACCGATCGCTCACGCAGGCGCTCGAGCCCTATTCGACAGGCGGCGCATACGTCAACTTCCTTCCGAGCGAGGGCGCTGCCGGCGTCCGGTCTGCCTACGCTACGTCGACCTACGATCGTCTGGCACTCCTCAAGGCCGAATACGACCCGCGCAATCTGTTCAGGCACAACCAGAACGTCCCGCCGGCCACGTCGTGAGCGAACGCGGCGTCCCGGACGAACGCGGCCGGTTTCTCATCGTCACCTGGGACGGTGGAGGGAACACGACCCCGGCGTTGAACCTCGGCCAGCGGCTGGTTCTCGATGGGCACGAGGTCACCGTTCTCGGGTGGACATCGATGGCCGCAGCCGTCGCGAGCGCCGGACTCGCGTTCGCCGGGTATCCCTCAATGTCGCCTTGGCCTGTGGGTGTCATGGCGGAGGACCTCTGGGCCGAACTTGTCGAGCCCATGCTGCACGGGACGACGACAGTTGACGACATCCTCGACGTCGCCGACACCGTGCGACCAAGTGTTCTCATCGTTGACTGCATGATGGGCGCGGCCTTCGCTGCGGCATCGAAGCTCGGCCTGCCAACGGCCGTGCTCGTGCATGTGCGCTACCGGCCGTTCGTCGACATGTGGGGTGACCAGATCATGCACACGTCGGCGATCGAGCTGCTGTCTGCCGCCGATGTCGTGCTGGCGCTGACGGCGCCCAGCTTCGACGGCGCGTCCGACGCGCTACCGGCGAACACGACCTACGTCGGTCCGATCCTGCCGCCGCTCGCGGATGAGGCGTCGATGCTGGTCCCGGAGCTCGAGATCCTGCGCGAACCTGGCGATCCGTGGGTGCTGCTCAGCCTCAGCACGACCGATCAGGGACAGCGCGCAGCCCTGCCGCCGATCCTCGAAGCGCTCCGTGGACTCCCGATCCGGGTGCTGCTGACCCTTGGCGGCGTGCTGGCGGCCGACATTGTCGACGTCCCGGCCAATGTCGTTGTGCGAGGGTACGTGCCGCACGCACAGGTGCTGCCGTACGTTGCAGCCGTCGTCTGCCACGGCGGCCTCAGCACGATCACGGCGACGCTGGCTCATGGCGTCCCGCTGGTGTGTGTTCCGCAGGGACGCGAGCAGCCGCTCAATGCGCGAGCCGTCGAGGAGTGCGGCGCGGGTAAGGCAGTCGCCATCGACGCCACACCTGCTGAGATAACCGCGGCGGTGCGATCGGTGCTTTCGGACGACACGATCCGCGCGGCTGCAGCAAGCTTCGCCGACGCGGACCCCGGCCACGGTGCGACTCGGCTGGTGGAGGAATTGCTGTCAGCCCGCCGCTCGACCGCTAAGGAGCGGTGACCTGAGAGTCGTCCAAGGCTCCGGTCAGGTACCCGACCCCGAACGCGCCCTACGCCCGCCGGCGCACCCACCAGCCCCTGGCGCACTGACCTGTCCGTCCTCTGCCGCGGTAGACCGCGGTTTCGCACGGACAGGTCGCGCGAGACGGGCAGGTGGTCCCGACGAGCACCGCGAGCTTCCGGCCGGCATCACGCGGCTAGTCGACGGAAACCGATTGCGCCGATGAGTGCGGGCGACTTATATCGATGCCATGCGACGCGCATCGCAGGCGCCGACCGTCTCTGTGGACGACGTGCGCGCTGCGGTGGGCGACCTGCCGCGCAGCTATGAGGTGCTCGTCCACGATCGGGTGAAGTTCCGCGTGGGCAGCATCGTCTATCTCGCGTTCTCCCGAGACGAGAAGGTCATGGGCTTTGCATTCCCGAAGGAAGAGCGAGCCGAGCTGGTGGCGGCCGAACCTGACAAGTTCGCGATGCCTTCGGCGTCCGACCTGCGCTACAACTGGGTGCACGTGCGGCTCGACGCGATCGACGTCGAGGAGATGCGCGAGCTCGTCGTCGATGCCTGGCGCATGGTCGTGCCCAAGCGGGTGGCGCGCGAGCACCTCGGCGACTGACCGATCGCGTCGACAGGCTTCAACCTGCAAGCAGGCCCTGGCGACGGGCGAGTGCGGCGGCTTCGGTCCTGGTGGTCGCGCCTAGTTTCCCGAGGATGTTGCTGACGTGCACGCTCGCGGTCTTCTCGCTGATGAACAGCGAACGACCGATCTGCCGGTTTGTGAGCCCGTTCGTCAGCAGCTGGAGTACCTCTGACTCGCGCGCAGTGAGCGTCACGTTCTTCGACGCAGTCGGCAACGAAGCGGGCAGGCCCAACTCGGTCTCGAGGCGAGCGCGGCGAGCCAGGTCGCGAGCCTGCCCGAGCATCGGCAGCGCGCCGAGACGCTCGGCCGTCGTGATCGTCGCCCGCAAAGCGTCCAGAGTGTGCGCGTCGCGGTCGCCGGCGTCGAGCGCGACCTCGGCGAATCGCAGCCGGGCGGCTGCGGCGTCTGCGACGCGGCCGGCCCGGTCGGCTTCGGTGATGACGGCCAGCCAGTGGTCGGACGTCGATGTGCCGGCCGCCTTGGCGGCTTCCGCCTCGGTCCACGACACCCACATCGACACCGCTGGTGGCCGAGTCCGGCGCGCGCCGCCCTCGCGGCGGGCCGACTCGGCGTGGTTCGCGGCCGCCGCGGCGTGCCCGGCTGCGGCGCCGGAGTCGCCGACTGCACGTGCCTTGGTGGCGAGCGCCGCAAGCGCCGTCGCCGCTCTGGCGGCCAACAGGATCGCCTCTGTCTCGCCCGACGAGGTCGTCGGACGGTACGCGATTGCGCGTTCGACGATCGACAACGCCGCCGCCGGCTCATCGCGTTGCAGCAGCAGATCGGTCTCGCACAAGTCGATCTGCAATTCGGCCCAGATATCGCCGGTTCCGCGCAGTTGGCGGAGCAGTCCGTCGGCGGCCGGGTCGCCGCGCGCGACCAGCACGGCCAGCGCCTGGGTGGCCAGCACCCGGCCGGGCGAGGTAGGCGCATAGGCGGCGTCGAGACTCACCCGCAACACGGCGTCCCACTCGCCGCTTGCGGCCAACGCCCAGGCCCTGATCAGCTGCAGGTCGAGCCCGAAGCTGCTCCACGAGAGTCCTTTGCGCTCTGCCAGCTCGACGCCCTGCTCGACACGTTCGATGGTCTCGGCGATGTGGCCGTATTCGAGCAGGTAGACGGTCTGAAAACGCAGTGCGCGTAGCTGCGTCGTCAAGCCGTCCGGCGCGGCCGAAGCGCGTTCGACGGCCTGCGCGAACAGGTCGTTTGCGTCGCCCGGCATCAGGCCCCACGCGATCAGCAGGCCGCGGCTCACGAGTGCGTCGGCGGCGATCGCGTCAGCTCCGACGGAGTCGGCAACGTCGATCGCCTCGGTCAACAGCTGCTCGGACCTGACCGGATCGGCGCGCAAGAGGGACCGGCCGTACGTGGCAAGCGACCGGGCGAGCACCGCGCTCGGAGCTGTCTCAGCAAGCAGCTCGGCCGCGTGTGCGGCGGCGTCTCCGCTGCGCACGCCGCTGTCCAGCTGGATGTGGGCGAGTCTCTCGTAGCACTCAGCTCGAATGATCACGTCGCCGTCGGCGTCTGCGGCCGCAACGCTCGCGAGGGCATGGCCGATCGCGCGTGCGTCATCCCCGCTACCCGCGGCGGCCTCGCTCGCGCGCATGAGCAGGCCGAGCTGGCCGACCTCCGTGTCGACGCGGTCGATGATGCTCAGAGCCGCTTCGAGATGCCGGAGTGCCTCTGCCGGCGCGGCCAGCTTCTCGGCTTCGCCGGCCGCGGCGACGAGCGCGTCGAACGCCCGCGGCAGGTCGTTGCTTGCCAGCCGGTGATGTGCGAGTTCGGCCATGCTGACCTGCGAATGGGCTCCTTCGGCAGCGCGCCGTTGCTCGAGCAACTCCGCGAAGCGCGCATGCAATCGGACCCGCTCTCCCGGCAGCAGGTCGCCGTAGACCGCTTCTTGCAGCAGCGCATGCCGGAACGCGTACGTGTCATCGACGTTGACGAGCAGGCCTGCCCCGACCGCCTCGCGCAGCGCGTCCTCGATGTCGGCGGGGTCGGCGTCGGACGCGTCGACCAGGACGTCGTGCGAGGTTCGGCGTCCGGCTACCGCGGCGAGCCGAAGGATGCGCCGGCTCTCTTCGGGCAGTGTCTCGACGCGCGTCAGCAAGACGTCGACGAGCGCCTCCGGCAGGCCACCGCCGTGCGGGCGCTCAGACGCGCGGAGCAATTCCTCCGCGAAGAAGGCGTTGCCCTCGCTGCGGGCATACACCCGTTCGAGCAGCCGCGGGTCGACAGGTCCGGTGATCGCGCTGTTCAGCAACTCGGCAACCTCGGCGTGTGAGAAGCCGGACAACGCTATGCGTTCGACATCGGGACGCCGGGCCAGCTCAGCCAGCAGGGGACGCAACGGGTGCCGGCGGTCGACGTCGTCCGACCGGTAACTCATGACGAGTGCGACCCGACCGCCGCGGAAAGTGCGGGCCAGGAAGGCCAGCAGGTCGCGTGTGCTGCGGTCGGCCCAGTGGATGTCCTCGACGACGAACAGGACCGGTGCCGTTTCGGCGAGGGCAAGCACGATGCCGTGCAGTGCCTCGAACAGCTGCACCTGAGCGAGTTCCTCGGCCAACTCCGGGCCGCTCCGGGCGTTACCGGGGTCAGCGAGGTGCGGGAGGAGGCGCGTGAGCACCGGGCGGCGCGCGGCTTCGGCGCGCAACAGCGCGGCGCCTTCAGGGGTCGCTTCCAGGGCGTGCAGGGCATCGACGATCGGGACGTAGGGCAGTCCGAACTCGCCGACCTGGACGCACGCACCGACCAGAACCGTGCAACCGCAGGCTCGGGCGTGCGCGGCGACCTCCTCGAGCAGGCGGGTCTTGCCGACCCCGGCATCCCCGCTCACTACCGCCAGCCCCGGCACACCGGCGGCGGCCGCGTCGAGCATCGCCGACAATTGGGCGAGCTCGTCGGCGCGGCCAATGAAACGGCGTGCAGTGGGGCGAGGCACCCCTTGATCCTCGCCGATCTGCCCTGCCGATCGGTAGTGCGTTACCTGCACGGGGTCGTGGCGTTGGTCGCGACGACCGGTGGCCGGTGAGTGATCGGCACTGCGCCTGTGCCGATGCCTTGATCGTCCGTAGCGCCGCGGCCGAACCAGAGCCGGCGTCCACGCTGCGCTTGCCTCACGGCGCGCCGGTGTTCGGCGGCGACAAGCAGGTCCCGGTGGCGCGCGATGACGAGTTCTTGCCTCATATGCCAGTTGATGTCCATGCGTCTACGGTCGCCGTAAGCCGCCCGACGAACATCGGTGCAATGCCCTACTTCTGCGGCTGGGCACCCTCAGATCGGGCGGCGTAACGTTCGCCGGGACCATAAGTGGCGCCTTAGGGATTGCGGGCAGGGGAGCGGTTCATGCCGGAGCGGGCTGTCGTCGCGGGGAAGCTACCCCGGCCATCGGGTGGCCGGCGGTGGAGTTCGTTCATCGCTGACGAGGGCACTGGGAGCAGGCCGGTGCGCGGACTGCACGAGGCGACCAATCCGACGCATCGGGTGCGCGTCGAATACGACGTGCACACGTTGTTGATCCACCTCAGTGACGAGGACGGCGCCGGCTGGACGACCGTCGCGGTCGATCGAACGACCCGGCGGTGCGCCGTCGCGCAGGCCGACACGGCTCGCGGTGCGTACGAAAGCCTGTACCAGAGCTGACCGCTCCCCGGTGGGGCCCTCTTCGCGCCCACAGTGAATAGATCCGCAGTGAATAGGTATTGCTGCCCGTTCATGTGATGATTGGGTATTCAGCGTGCTTGGGTCTGTCCGGACCTTGCGCCCCCTCGCCGCCCGCGCAACACGTTCGAAAGTGGCGGGGACCTTTGACAGTTTCTGCGATTGGTCGTGTCCTGGCCGGCCGGTCGATCGACGTCGACCCCGCAGCCGATGATGCGTCTACGTCGGATTACGAGACGACATCGCTTCAATGCCCGTGCGGCCATGCCTCCGATCGGCACGACTCGATCGCGTCGCGCTACTGCGATGCAACCCTGGCGAATCAGTTACGCCGCCAATGCATCTGCGTGTCAGCGGCGGCGATCGCAGCGAGCAGTACATGAGCGAGCAGTACATGATTGCGTCCTCGCGCGGCGCGGAACGCGGTCCGCCGTGGTAGCCGCCGCGGGCATTCGGGGCGCGCTCGAGGAGGTCCTCCTGGAGGGTGAGCGTGGTGCGCCGGCCGCCGACCGCCTGTGCGTCGCCTGCGTGCCATGGCTCGGCGTCGACGCAGCGGCGATCTCGCTGATAGACGACGGTGAGAGCCGCGGCACCTTCGGCGCCAGCGACAACGATGCCCGGGTACTCGATGCCCTTCAATTCACCTGTGGCGAAGGGCCTTGTCTCGAAGCGGCAGGGACAACGATGCCGGTCCTCGTGCCTGACCTGCGCGCGGGCGACGAGCCGCGCTGGCCCGCCTTCAAGGACGCGGCTGAGCGGGTCGGCGTCAGGGCGGTGTTCGCGGTGCCGGTGCGGGTGGGCCGGGTGGGGCTGGGCGCGCTCGACCTCTTCCGCGGTACGCCGGGTCCGTTGTCGTCGCTTCAGATGTCCGATGCGCTGCTCGTCGCCGATGCGGCGGCGCAGATCCTGCTGGACGTGATCGATGATCATGGGAAGGCTGACGGCCGGGCCGGCCCCCTCGAGCAGTGGCAGCAGATGGCGTCATTGGCCCGGATCGATGTCTACCAAGCGACCGGAATGGTCATGGCCCAACTCGACGTGTCTGCGGTCGATGCGCTGGTGCGCCTGCGTGCTTACGCCTTCAGTCACGACCTGACCGCAAGCGAGGTAGCCCAGTTACTGATCTCCCGTGGCTTGCGTATGGAGGCGTGACGCGATAAAGGGTGACGGAGGGGTACGATTCACCCTGCGCAGAAAGGAGCCTGCGATGAGTGAACCTGCGCTGTCGCGGGAGTACGAAGTGACGGCCACGCTCATCCGGCTGGCCGACACGTTGGTTGAGGATTTCGACCTGCTCGACGTGCTCGACGAGTTGGCAAACGACTGCGTTCGGCTGCTCGGCGTGACCGCAGCCGGCCTCCTCCTGGCCGGGCCGGGCAAGGAACTGCACGTCGTCGCTGCGTCTTCCGAACGGACCCGGTTGCTCGAGTTGTTCCAGCTCCAGCGCGACGAAGGGCCTTGTCTCGACTGCTACCGCACGGGCCAATCGGTCAGTGTTCCCGACCTCGAGGCACAGTCCGCCGCCTGGCCGGCGTTCGCCGAGGCTGCGTTGATGACCGGTTACCGAGCTGTGCACGCCGTTCCGATGCGCCTGCGCCAGCAGGTGATCGGAGGCCTGAACCTGTTCGGAGCTGAGGTCGGAGCAATGACCAAGCCCGCGCGCCGCCTTGCCCAGGCGCTCGCGGACATGGCGACGATCACCATCCTTCAGGAGCGCGCCTTGCGTGAAAGCGAGGAGGTCGCGGCGCAGCTCCAGGTGGCGCTCGTCAGCCGGGTCGTGCTCGAGCAGGCCAAAGGCGTGCTGGCTGAGCGCGGAGAACTGAACATGGACGACGCCTTCCAGGTGCTGCGTAAGTACGCCCGCGACCACAACCAGCGGCTTCAGGACGTCAGTCGCGGCATCGTCCAGGGCACCGTCGATGCCACTGTGGTACTTGCCAGCCGGCGGCGAACGCCGCACGCCTGAAGGGCGTCCGCCGGTTGAGCGGGAACATAAGGATCCGGCAGCGCAATCGGGACAAGCAGGGCACAATGATCGCTAAGGTTCGCCGCCGTTGGTGGTGAACGCGTCACTCCAGACGACCGGTGGCGCATCCGCTCTCAGGCGAGATGGGCGGTGGTTCGGTCGTGCAGGATACGCGTGGGCAGGCGATTCCGGGCCCCACCGTGCCCGTACGCATGCCCCGTGTGCCGTTCTCGGTCGCCGGGGCGATGTCACGCGTCGGTCGGCCACCTGACCTCGACCCGCTCACGGGGCTGGTCGACCGATCGTGGTTCGACCACGCGATAGGCGAGTCCGAGCTCCAGGCCCGGCGCATGGCGGTCGAAGTCGGACGGACATCCCTCGCCGTCCGGTACAGCGCGCCCGACTTCGGAATCATCGCCGTCGATCTTGACGACTTGGCATCGATCAACCGCCGCGAGGGCCGCGAGGCCGGCGACGGTCTGCTCCTGTTGACGGCGGAGTTGCTGCAGGAATGGAGCGCAAGCGACGACGTGCTGGCGCGCCTCGGCGGTGACGCCTTCGGCATCCTCGTCCATGCCGACGCGGCTCACCTCGAGAGGGCGGCCGACTCGTTGCGCTTGCTGCTGGCACGAGCGCCGATTCCAGCGACTCTTGCTGCCGCTGCGCCAGGTCGACGTGGCGGACTTGCGGGGGCTTTGCGAGCCGCCGAACACCAGGTTCGTGCGCAACGGCGCGGCCCCGACGGGCGCGAACGAGACGCTGAGCGTGCCATGGGTTCGGTGCGGGCCGCGGTCGCTGCGAGCACGATGCATGCGCAAGCCACCGGAATCTTGATGCAATGGCATGGGTGCTCAGCACAGAACGCACGCGCTGAACTGGCGTATCAGGCACACGAACTCGGATTGTCCGTCCCTGCGTTCGCTCGCCTTTTGATCGCGGTCGCGTCAGGCCGCGCTCTCACCGAAGGCGAGGACGCAGCCGGGATCGAGCTTGAGCGCGCGATTTCGCTCGGGGCTCGGGTTGCTACCCGGGCGTCCGCGACGATCACCGACAGCCGAATGCCGGCGGCGAACGTGCCAGCACGCGCGGACGGTGCCTACGGTCTTCAGTCCCAGCCGGCCTGGCGGCTGTTGCATCCGAATGCGGCGACAGGTGTGCTCTCGCTCATGCCCGCGGTCAACGAGGTGGCCGCGCCGCTGACCGACCTCCAGCTGGCGGGCCGCTACCAGGCCGCCGCCAAGGCTCGTGGCTCGGGTGGCGACTGGTTCGATGCGTTCGTGTTGGCAGACGGCACCGCCGGGGTCGTGATCGGAGATGTCGCAGGTCACGACGCAGTGTCCGCGACGACGATGATGCAGCTGCGCACGGTGTTGCGGGTGCTCGCCGCCGGACGCGAGGTGGCTCCGAGCGACGTGCTGCTAAGGCTCGACCGTTCGTTCGTCCAATTCGATCTCGGCCTGCTCGCCACCGTCTGCTTCGGCTGGGTCTATCGGGAGGACGACGGCAACGTCGTGCTGCGCTGGGCGAACGCGGGCCACCTGCCACCACTCCTGCTCGACTCGGACGGCGAGACCGTCGTGCTCGAATGCAGGGACGATCTGCTGCTCGGCCTCGGGCTCGAGGTGGAGCGTGCCGACCTGTCGGTGCGGTTACCACCGACCAGCACGCTGCTTCTCTACAGCGATGGCCTGATCGAGACCCGTACCGCCGACCTCGACGCAGGGATCGCCAGATTGTGCGCGGCCGCTCGCTCATTGGGCCGAGTGGGCGTCGCCGAACTGTGTGACGTGCTCGTCCCGGCCATGGTCGGCCCGCGCGCACCAGACGACGTCACAGTGCTCGCAGTTCGCGTCCCGCCGTGCGTAGGCGTCGCCAGTTCATCGGGCGCGCCGTAGCCAGTCGTCGACGCCGGCGATATGTACCGTGGCCCTCGCCTCGGCCAGCATCGCGTCGTGTCGTTCGAGCGCATCAACGATCGCGCTGTGCTCCGTGAGTGTGCGGGCGACGGCGTCGTCCTGGGTGAGTCCGCGCCAGACTCGCGCACGGGTGGTCGGCGCGGAAATCTTGTCGAGCAGCGACGCAAGCACCGGATTCCCGCTCATCGCGACGATGCGGCCATGGAACTCGAGGTCGTTGCGCACGAGCTTGTCGACGTTGGACTGAGGTGTCATCTCGGCGATCAGCTGGCGAAGCTCGGCCACTTCGGCGTCGGTGATGCGGACCGCTGTCATCGCGGTTGCGGCCGGTTCGAGAATGCGGCGCACTTCCATGAAGCGCAGCACCGAGTCATCACGATGGAAGTCGACGACAAAGCTCAGCGCATCGAGCAGTAGGTCGGGCTCGAGGCTGGTGACATACGTGCCGTCACCCTGCCGGACGTCGAGAATGTGGATCAGGGACAGCGCCTTGACTGCCTCGCGGAGGGAGTTCCGCGACAGTCCGAGCGCCTGGGCGAGATCGTCCTCGTTCGGCAGTCGATCACCCGGACCGAGTTGACCCGAAACGATCATCGATTTGATCTTCTCGATCGCCTCGTCGGTGACCGCCACTTGCGCCTCCAAGCCACCACGGCCGTGCCGGTGGCGCGTGCGGCGCCGGTCGTGGAGTCGTCGGACCTCTTTGAGTTGGCCGAGGTAAGCTCAGCGCCCACAGTAGCCGCGTAGCCCTCGACACGGACCCAGACATCGGATGTCTAAGGTGCTGACGAGACGTCGCGGAATCACGGCACCTCGGTCATGTATCGAACAGCGGACCGATCTATCCGTGGGAGTATCCCGGACGCAATGCACCTCGAGAACTCTGCAGGAAGAACCACCCGACTTCGATGAATGGAACGCGATGAGCTTGTCCTTCATGCGGCTTGGTGTTGCCGGGCACGAGCGGCCCTACGTAGTCTCGAAGGGAGTCGCGTCGCACCTTGGGAACCTCACGGTCGACATCGATGGCGACTTCTTGGAGCGGGGGGGAGTCGACATCGTGCGCACGGCGCTGGCCGAGGGCAACCTGCCGGCCGCGGGTCCGGTTGACTCCTTGGGTCTGCGGGTCGGCCCTCCCGTCGCGCGGCCGGGAAAGGTGGTCTGCGTCGGTCTGAATTACCGCGACCATGCGGAGGAGACTGGGGCCGCCATCCCGCAGGAGCCGGTCCTGTTCATGAAGGACCCGTCGACGGTGGTCGGTCCGTACGACGACGTGCTTGTGCCGCGCCGCTCGGTCAAGACCGACTGGGAGATCGAGCTTGCGGTTGTGATCGGCCGAACCGGCCGCTACCTCGCCGACGAGGCGGAGGCCGCGGAATGCATCGCGGGCTACACGATCGCCCACGACGTTTCGGAACGGGAGTTCCAGATCGAGCGCGGCGGGCAGTGGGACAAGGGCAAGAGTTGCGAGACGTTCAATCCCCTCGGCCCTTGGTTGGTGCCGGCCGACGAGGTAGCGGACCCGCAGCAGCTCAGCATGCGGTTGTGGGTCAACGGTGAGCTTCGGCAGGACAGCAGTACGAAGAACATGATCTTCCCGGTCACCGAGATCGTGCACTACGTGAGCCAATTCATGGTGTTGCGCCCCGGCGACATCATCAATACCGGGACGCCGGCCGGTGTGGCACTCGGTCAGCCCGACCCGAAGCCCTACCTGCGCGCGGGCGACGTCGTCGAGCTTGAGATCGACGGCTTTGGGCGCCAGCGTCAGCAACTCGTGCAGGCCTGAGCGGACGAGGAGACCTGCACATGACGACACCTTCAGAGCGCGCGGGCGGTTCGGATTTCGACGGCCTGTCAGCGGTGGTGACGGGTGGCGCTTCGGGCATTGGCCTTCGGACTGCGCTGTTGTTGAGTTCGCGTGGTGCACGCGTCGCATGCCTCGACCTGCGCATCGAGGGGCTGGAGCCGCCGTTGCTCGGCATCGTNNGTGCGCGTCACTCGTGCCTGCCTGCCGTACCTTCGCAGCTCTGAGCACGCCGCGATCGTTAACCTCGGCTCGATCGCCGCTTGGTTGGGGCTGCCGAAAAGGGCGTTGTACTCCGCGACGAAGGGCGCGGTGTTCGCCTTGACCCTCGCCATGGCGGCCGACCACGTGGGTGAGGGCATTCGCGTCAACTGCGTGCATCCCGGGACCGCGGACACTCCCTGGGTCGCCACGTTGCTCGATGCGGCCGCCGACCCCGCAGCCGAGCGGGCGGCGCTCGAGGCCCGCCAGCCGATGGGCCGGCTGGTGAGCCCCGACGAGGTNNCGTCGCCGGCCGCAGCCTCGACGACCGGCACCGCGCTCGCCGTCGACGGCGGCATGTACGGGCTTCGGGTGCCAGCCAAGCGTTCGTAGCGCCAGGAGGAGCAGTGGGCCGGGTGCGTACGCTGCGAGGATGACGGATGCGGCGAATGGCGGCGAGCGCTGGTGGCGTGATGCCGCGATCTACGAGATCTACGTCCGCAGTTTCGCTGATTCGGACGGCGACGGCGTCGGCGA
>PLCK01000085.1 GCA_003134755.1 Actinomycetota bacterium
GAAGAAGCCGCGCGGATCGCGGCCGAAGAAGAAGCCGCGCGTCTCGAAGCTGAGCGTCTCGAAGCTGAGCGTGTCGCCGCGGAGGAAGCCGCCCGCCTCGAAGCCGAACGCCTCGAAGCCGAACGCATCGTGGCCGAGGGCTGGGCCGCCGCGGAAGCCGAACGAACGGCGGCTGAGGAGGCCGCGCGCTCTTCCGAGAGCGGAGTCGACCTCGAGGCACAGCGATTCGAGGCCGAACGCGAGGCCCGCGAGCAGTTCGCGGCCGCCCAGATCGCCGCCGAAGAAGCCGCTCGGGTCAGTGCCAAACAGGATGCTCGCGAAGCCGCCGAACGCGAAGAATCGGACCGGATCATCGCCGTCAATCAGATGATGGCGCACGCTTCCGCACCGACTGACCCGAGTCACCTCGCGTCTGCGAACGCCATGCTGTCGGAGTTCAGCCGGACGAGTTCGACGACGCTCGCTACCGCGGACCAGGACGTCGACCGGTCAAGGCAGCTCGAGCCGGAGCCGGATCCGCAGCCGGTGGCCCAGCGGGACCTGGCCGACACCGCGTCACTGTTGCGTGAGCTCTCCAGCCTGGGGTTCGAAGACGAGCCGCCCGCGCCGTCCGGGCCTCGCCCATCGCAGGGCGGCGGTGCAGCAACGCCGCGTCCGCCCACCACCACCAGCGCCAATCCACGCAGACGGCGCGGGTTGTTCGGGCGGTAACGGCTAGCGAACCCGGAATGCGGCGCGCGCGGCCTGGCCCGGACGCAGAGCATCGTCACGCTCGACTATGGCTTCGAGGGTCGCCGATCTCGCCACCTCGGTTGTGCGCACGACCACGCTTGCGTCGTCAGGGGTCGCGTACTTCACCACGGCGAGTGCGATGGGGCCAAGCTCATAGTGGTACGCCGCGGTAGTGACCCGCCCGATAACGGCGTCGTCGAGAAGCACGTCACTATCGGCCGCCGGCAGCTGCTCGGTCTCGCTGCCGTCGAGATGCAGGCGCACGAGCCGCCTCGGCGGTCGGCCGAGATTCGCCACCCGCGCGACGGTCTCCTGACCGCGGTAACAGCCCTTGTCGAGCTTCACGGCGCTGCCGATCCAGCCCATCTCGTGCGGGATGGTCCGGTGGTCAGTGTCGACGCCGAAGCGCGGCCGGCCCGCCTCGACGCGCAGAGCCTCCAAGGCCAGGACGCCGCCAGCCGGCCCGAGCCGATCGTCCGCGACTGCAAATGCCATGAGCTCGGCTCGTGGCACGAATACCTGACGGCCCGAGACGGCGTCGGCTTGCGGATCGACGCGGCTGAGCAGTGTCGCGTGCGGCACCGCGATCGGTTCCCACACGACGGCCCAATCGGCGGTGACGTCCGACGGGACGACCTGCAACATGAACCGCATCGATGTCAGGAAGCCGACCAAAGCATCGACGGCACCCGGCTCGACGTGAGCCCACGTCGATTCGCCGTCGTCAACGAGCTGCAAGTGGTGCTCGACGTGGCCCTGCGGACTGAGGATCAGAGCCTCGGCGCTGGCACCAGCCGCGAGCGTGTCGAGCTTCTGGGTCGTCAGGTTGTGCAGCCAGCTCAAACGGTCGGGGCCGCTGATGCGTACCACCGCGCGATGTGACAGGTCGACGAATCCGACGCCCTCGGCCAGCTGGCGCTGCTCGCGAAGTGGGTCGCCGTAATGAGCGGCCACCCCGGCGTCGGGACCCCCCTCGGACGGGACGGCGCCGGGCAGGTCGAGCAACGGACTTCGGTAACCGTCCATTCAGCCCTCCTGTCTACCGGCGCAGTTGCTGCAACGCCCGAAGACTGCAAAATGATGCACGTCGGCCGCAAACCCATGGTCTTCGGCCAGCCGTGCGACGGTCGCTGACACGACGTCCGGACTGACTTCTGCGATGTCGCCGCACGAGCGGCACACGAGGTGGACGTGACCGAGGTCATCGGCCACGTGATAGGTCGGTGCCCCGTGTCCGAGGTGGGTGTGGGTGATCAGCGCGAGCTCCTCGAGCAATTCGAGGGTGCGGTAGACGGTCGAAATGTTGACGCCCTTCGCGACCTGCCTGACCTGCGAACAGATCTCGTCAGGAGTCGCGTGCCCGAGGGTCGCGATCGCCTCGAGAACGAGTTGGCGCTGCGGCGTCAGTCGGTAGCCCTTGGCACGTAGTTGGCCCTGCCATTGGCCTTCCCACTCGGAACCCACCCGCCCGAGTCTAGGTCAGTTCGGGTAACCGCCCTCGTGCGCGAGCAGGTCGGCGCTATCCGGTCCGGCGGGATCGACGAGATCCCACAGCAAGGAGAGCGGGAGGCCCTCCTCGAGCAGTCGCATCGAGGTCTCGGCTGGGTGGTCCGTTTGGGTACTCATCCTTCAATGATCGGCATCGCTTTGCGACCACTGACCCGCCGACGGGGTGATTGATCATTCGCATCCGCACGAGGCCTCCAGCGGCGCACGATCTGTTGACCAACCGGAAGATTCCCTGGCGGCGGCCGCAGCGCCCGGGATACCGTGGTCGTACACGAGAGAGGAGGTGGTCCGCAGAATGTGTAGTACTCGGACGCGTGAGGTGGCTGTCAGCTAGCCGCCGTCCCTTTCGGACGTGCCCTCTTTGAGGCGACGTCGCCGCGGGACGGCGACGGCGAATCCACGACAGTTCATCCGACCCCCGGATCCGGACATCGTCCAGCCGGCCACTTGCTTCGGCTNNAGCCGGCTCGAGCGGAGCCATCCGGGGGTCGACCCATGTCCGGCCCCGGCACCTTCGCAGCCCGCAGGTCAGGTCTTCCGCAACCGGGCCGACAGGTGCGGCCCTAACCGCTGCCCGACTGCCGCCATGTCGTAGGCGTAGAGCAGGTCACCGTCGACCATTCCGTACAGTCGGTGGCCCGCAGTGACCTCCTTCGCCGAGACGGTCCGGGCGACCAGGTCGGTACTGAGCTCGATGCGTCCAAAAGCGAGGTTGCCGACCCATACCTCTGCGAATCCGCTCGCGTGCGCAAGCACCACCTCGAGCCCGCCCTCGGCGTCGACCCGCCAGTAGCCGGACTCGCCAGCTCCGGCGCGTAGCACCACGCCGTCGTCGTCCAGCACCCAGCTTCGGCTGACGTAGGTCAGAACCGGTTTGCCGGCATGGGCGAACACAATTTCCTGGCCGTACCGGAAGGACTCGATGGTCGGATACCCACCTACGCCGACCCCGCGCCAGGTCCCGAGCAGGAAGGCGAACGGCTCGAGCGCCGGATGCAACGCCGGCACCTCGTCGTCCGGGACGAAAGGAGCAACGAACGCCGCCGCCAGATCGCCGAGATTGATGTCGTCAGTCACCGGGCGCGCTCTTGCCACTGCGAACGAGCCGGCGGACGACGTCAGCGGCCGCCGCTGCGATTGCCGCGGCGACCAGAACGGGGGGCAGCACCGTGACGATCTCGGTCATGGGTCGAACCCTAACCGCCGCGTCGCCCGAAACAGCTTCGCATCCCCGGTGGTCGTGAAATGACCGTTCAAGCGGCCAAATCACAGCCACCAGGGATGCGAAGTGGGTGAGAGCGGGTCGAGCGACGGAACCTAGGCGACCGAGACCTCGACTTCTGAGATCGTCCCTTGCGCGGCGTTCACCGTGCGGTCGGCGGTGCCTCCGGGCACCAGCGCCCGCACTGTCCACTTGCCGGGCGCCGCGAAGAACCGGAACTCTCCGGTCGCCGACGTCGGCACCTCGGCGGTGAACTCACCGGTG
This sequence comes from Actinomycetota bacterium, assembly GCA_003134755.1. GTDB lineage: Bacteria > Actinomycetota > Actinomycetes > Acidothermales > Acidothermaceae > PALSA-607. The sequence goes on from PLCK01000085.1 coordinate 3,728, forward strand.
CCGTCGAGCAGCCGCACGTAGCCGACGACCGGCTGGCCGTCGCGGCGCACGACGCCCTGGATCACCGCCTCCTTGCCCGGGTCGACCCCGGCCGGGAGACCTCCTGCAACCGCTCCGCACATCAGGCACCAGCCCCGATCTCGATCGGGACGCCGACCAGCGAGCCGTACTCGGTCCAGGAACCGTCGTAGTTCTTCACGTTCGGCTGGTCGAGGATCTCGTGCAGCACGAACCAGGTGTGCGCCGAGCGCTCGCCGATGCGGCAGTACGCAATGGTGTCCTTGCCGAAACCGACCCCGGCCTCGCCGTAGAGCTCGCGCAGGTCGTCGTCCGACTTGAAGGTGCCGTCGTCATTGGCGGCCTTGCTCCACGGGATGTTCTTGGCCGTGGGGATGTGGCCGCCGCGCTGCGACTGCTCCTGCGGAAGGTGCGCGGGCGCCAGCAGCTTGCCGGAGAACTCATCAGGCGATCGGACGTCGACCAGGTTCAGCTTGCCGATCGCGGCTAATGCGTCGTCGCGGAAGGCCCGGATCGACGTGTCGATGTCTTTGGCCGTGTAGGTCGTCGCCGGCCGCGAAGTCGCGGCGTCGGTGAGCTCACGGCTGTCGAGCTCCCACTTCTTGCGGCCACCGTCGAGAAGCTTGATGTTCTCGTGACCGTAGAGCTTGAAGTACCAGTACGCGTACGCAGCGAACCAGTTGTTGTTGCCGCCGTAGAGGATCACCGCGGCGTCGTTGCCGATGCCGCGCGACGACAGCAGGGCCTCGAAACCGGCCTTGTCGATGAAGTCGCGCTTTACCGGGTCCTGGAGGTCCTTCTTCCAGTCAATCTTGACGGCGCCACGGATGTGACCCTTGTCGTAGGCGGAAACGTCCTCGTCGACCTCGACGAGCACGATGGTCGGATCGGACAGGTGGGCCTCGACCCAATCGGCGTCCACGAGGACGGCTTCGCGACTCATGCTGGAGCTCCCTTGCGAATAGTGATGCGGCGACTCATGAGGTAGGTCTCGAGGGGTAGGTCTCGCGACGGCCAGCGCAAATCCGAAGGCCGCGCAGACCGCGGGCTAGACCGATCAGGGGACACATCGCGTCAGGGCGGGCCGCTGCGTTTGGGGGGCCGACCCTTAGGGCCGCGGACAGAGGCAGGCGGCCACGCGGCACAGGTCGACCGCGCGCCTCTTGACGAGCACGACCGCATCGGCCGACCCGACAGTCTTCATCATCGCTCTCCGCACGCGACGATGGTACGGACGCAGCCTGCCTGCTGTCACCTCGGGAACTCGTCAGGCGTTGGCAGCCCAACGAGCAGGCACCGAAACCAGCGTCGTACCGTCGGAGCCGAGGATCTTGAAAGCCGTGATGTCGGTCGTCTTGAGCGCCGTCGCACCAATCGCCTCGATCGCGTGGCCCGGGGCCGGCGGTGCCCAGCTGCCCGCGATGTCGGTCTGCCCGTTCGACCCGACAGCCACCAACTGGCAGCGGAATCCGGCGTTGTACGCGGACGAAAGCTCCGCCCCGGACACCTTCACCTGCAACGTCGCACCCCAACCCTTCTTGACCTCTGTGACGCTTGCCGTCACGTGGGTGATCGGGTCGGTCGCGATGAACGTCTGCGAAGCTCCGACGATCGCGCGCGGCGACGGATGCTGAGTCTGGGTCAGACCGACGGCAGTACCAATCGCCAGGACGACGACGAGCGCCGCGGCGGCAACAGACACCAGCCGACGAACCCGCCGGTCGTGGCGACGCTCTCCGGCCGCGGCCTTGAGCAGGCGATCGAGCAACTGACCGCGCGACGGTGTGATCTCAGCTTCGACTTGCGCACGGCTCACCCGGCCGAGCAGACCCGGCAGTCCGGCGAAGGACGCCAGCTCGTCACGGCACTCAGGGCAGGTTGCGAGGTGCGCGTCTACCCGACTGCGATCGCCGGGATCGAGCGCCCCGAGCACATACGCGCCAAGGGAATGCCGCACCTCGGTGCATCCTTCGGCGGTCATGCTTCGGTCACTCCTCTTTCTTCCAGTACAAGGCGTAGGGCGCGTAACGCGTAGTAGGTGCGGGACTTCACGGTGCCTGGCGGAATCCCTAGCTCGACCGAGGCTTCGGCTACCGAGCGGCCGCGGTAGTAGGTCTCGACCAGGACCCTCCTATGGTCCACGCTCAAGCTTGCGAGAGCGTCGGTGACCTGCCATGCCTCGAGCGCCCGGTCGATGTCGTCGTCGACGGCAACGACCTCGAGACCGTCCGGCCCGGCTTCCGGCGGCCTCGCTCGCCGGGCCCGGTAGGCGTCGACCGCGATGTTACGAGCCACGGTGAACAGCCAGGGCCGGATCGCGTCAGGATTTCGCTCGAAGGTCCCAGGGTGACGCCAAGCGCGAAGAAGAGTTTCTTGGACGACGTCCTCCGCCCGCTGTCGATCGCCGTTGGTGAGTCTGAGGGCATAACCGAGCAAGGGACGCGAGTGCATCTCGTAGAGCGCGCGAATGAACGCCTCGTCGGTCGTTCCGTCGGTTTGGTCCACAGCTTGTAAACGTCGCCGGTTTCTCATCGGTTCACCCCGCAGCGTCGGCGGCCAACCGCTCGGCGTCCCGGAGATACGGCGATGGCGATCCTCATGCCCCGATGGTCTCAGGAAAGGGCCGAATCGCGCCGATCCCCTTCGGGAGGAGGCTCGCGATGGGTGCCCGACTGATCACCATGCTGGTGCTGATCTACGCCGGTTTCAGTGCGCTCGGAATCGCCGCCGGCGTCAGCGTGGTCCGCAAGGCCGGCTACTCCCCGTGGTGGGTCATCACCGGCTTGATCCCGCTGGTCAATGTCGTCATGGCCTTCACGTTCGCGTTCGCCGACTGGCCCGTCCTCCAGGAGAACCGGCGCGCCACGCGCCGCGCGACGACCGAGAAGTCCCATCCGAGCCTGGGCTACCTCCCGGCGGCGCCGCAGTTCGCGCCGCCCCAGTTCGCGCCCGAGTTCGCGCCGCAGGCCGGGCCGCCACCGCAACCGCGTCCGTACGGAACCTGACCAAAGCTGGCAGGATCGCTGCCCGTGTCCACCCTCACGGCTCGCGGCGTCCAGGTCGCGTTCGGCGCGAGCGAGATCTTGCACGGGGTCGACGCCATCATCGACGGCGGCGACCGGGTCGGCCTCGTCGGGCCTAACGGTGCAGGGAAATCGACACTCCTGCGGATCCTGGCAGGCGAGCTTGCGCCGGACGCGGGATCCGTGACCTCGACCGGGTCCGTCGGGTTGTTGCCGCAGGAACCGGACCGCCGCGCGGGTGAGACGTTGCACGCCTACCTCGGCCGGCGGACGGGGGTCGCCGCGGCGGAACTAGCCATGCAAGCTGCGGCGGATGCGCTGGCGTCGGAGAACTCGGCCGCCGCGCAGGAGTATGACGAGGCGCTGCACCACTGGCTCGATCTCGGCGGCGGCGACTTCGACAGCCGCGCGGCCGAGGTCGTGACCGACCTCGGTCTCGCCATCAGTTCCCTCGGCTTCGAGATGGCCGGGTTGTCGGGTGGGCAGATGGCGAGGGCCGCGCTGGCCGCCGTACTGCTCAGCCGCTACGACACGTTGCTGCTCGACGAGCCGACGAACGACCTCGACCTCGACGGGCTGGCCAGGCTCGAGGCGTTCGTGCTGACCCGCCGTGGTGGTCTCGTTGTGGTCAGCCACGACCGCGAGTTCCTCTCGCGCACGATCACCGACGTCATCGAACTCGACCCGCACAACAGGGTGTCCCGGCAGTTCGCCGGAGGATGGGACGCCTTCCTGGAGGAACGCGAGATCGCTCGTAGGCATCTTCGCGAGCAGTTCGACGACTATTCCGATCGGCGTGGTGAGCTCCGCGACCGCATGCAGGCCGCTCGCGAGCAATCGGTACGCGGCGCCTTACGCGCCAAACGCAAGCCGCCAGACAACGACCGGGCGGCCCGTGGTGCGCGCATCGAGGCGGCAACGTCCGGAGCGGCAAAGGTGCGCGCCATAGAGACAAGACTCGCCAGGCTGGACGCCGACGCAGTGGCCGAACCACGCAAGGAGTGGGAACTGCGGATCGAGCTGCCCGCCGCCGGGCGCTCCGGAGAGCTGGTCGCGAAGCTCGACAACGCCGTCGTGCGACGAGGCGACTTCACGCTCGGCCCGGTGAGCCTCGACGTTCGCTGGGCCGACCGGATCGCCATCCTCGGACCGAATGGCGGCGGGAAGACGACGCTGCTCCAAGCGATGCTCCGGCGGCTGCCGTTGGAGTCGGGAACGGCCACCCTCGGGCCAGGCGTCATCGTCGGGGAGCTCGATCAGGTCCGACGCGAGTTTGCGGTGGCCGACACCGTCGTTGACGTCGTTCGCGGCGCGACGCACTTACTTCCCGAAGAGGCCCGCACGCTGCTCGCGAAATTCGGCCTTCGGGCCGCGCACGTCGACCGCCCGGCGGCCTCGCTCTCGCCGGGCGAGCGGACCCGGGCCGGGCTCGCGCTGCTGATGGCGCGCGAGACCAACTGCCTGATCCTCGATGAGCCGACGAACCACCTCGATGCAGAATCAGTCGCGTGGCTGGAGAGATATCTCGCGGAGTTTCCGGGGACGGTCGTCGCTGTCACGCACGATCGTTATTTCCTCGACAACGTTGCGAAGTGGATTCTCGAGCTCGATCGTGGAGCGGGAATTCCGTGGGAGGGCAACTACACGTCGTGGCTCGAGCAGAAGNNGAGCTCGAGTGGGTGAGGATGTCGCCGCGTGCGCGTCAGTCCAAGTCGAAGGCGAGGCTTCAGCAGTACGAGGAGCTCGTGAGCGAGAAACAAAACGACAAGATCGCGCAGAATGAGATCGTGATTCCTCCTGCTCCTCGGCTCGGCAATGATGTCGTGATCGCGAAGAATCTTCAGAAGGCGTATGGCGACAAGGTGTTGTTCGATGACCTGTCGTTCGCGCTGCCGCGCGGTGGGATTGTTGGAGTGATTGGGCCAAACGGTGCGGGTAAGACTACTCTCTTTCGGATGATCGTCGGCGAAGAGAAGGCGGACGGCGGATCACTGAAGGTTGGTGAGACCGTGCAGCTTGCGTATGTCGATCAGGGGCGTGATCTCGACAACACCAAGACTGTCTACGATGAAGTGAGTGGCGGGCTCGACACGATTCAGGTAGGGAAGCGTGAGATCAACACGCGTGGGTATTTGTCGAGCTTCAATTTCAAAGGTGCCGACCAGCAGAAGACTGTCGACAAGCTTTCAGGTGGTGAGCGGAATCGTCTGCATCTGGCGAAGCTTTTGAAGAGCGGCGGCAACTTGTTGCTGCTCGATGAGCCGACGAATGATCTCGATGTCGATACGCTTCGTGCGCTCGAGGATGCTCTTCTCGATTTCTCCGGATGCGCGGTTGTCATTACGCACGATCGGTGGTTTCTCGATCGTATTGCGACGCACATTCTTGCGTTTGAAGGGGAGTCGGAGGTTGTGTGGTTTGAAGGGAATTACGGGGCGTACATCGAGGATCTGAAGAAGCGGAAGGGAGCTGATGCTGATCAGCCGCACCGGATCAAGTACAAGGCGTTGGTGAGAGGGTAGTCTGAAGATGCTCCACGAGTTTCGATGGCGATTTCGTGTTCTAGATGATCGGAGCAACCTTCAAAGAGGTTATGTCCTATGAGAACCGAAGCTCGATGCACTGCAGCAGCCGTTGGATTGATTGCAGCACTCTCACTTACGGCGTGCGCCATGCAATATTTAGCAACTCAACAACTCTTTTAGGGGACCTGTCCATGAACGTATCAAGCCGGATTCTGTTAAGCGTCGGTATCGCCTTTGGTGCCTGCATGATGACAACACCAGCCCCAGCGGCAGCGCAGAGCACAGGGAAACAGGTGGAAACGACTGTGCACAAAGCAACGAAAACCACGAAGCACAACCTGAAGGCGCTTGGCCACACTACCAAGAAGGCCGCTCACAGCACCGCCAGAGCGACGTCAAACGCTGTTGTTGGCCATCGCATTCTTTGCGGCGACGGGACGTGGGCTTCGCGCGACAACCCGACTTGCAGTGATCACGCTGGTGTTGCGTCGCGCCAGCCAACGGATAAAGACAAGAAATAATTGACCGGACGTGCGGCGTCGGCGTGGTCCGCGCCAACTAGCTCAGGCCGATCGACTGGTCAGTTCCTCGCGCGCGTCGCGGGATAGCAAGTAGCCGTCGCTACGAGCTTGCGACTAACGGCTGCTCATAAAGAATGAACTGCCGCCGCTCGTCGTTAGCTGGTAGCAGTAGCTATTTGCTATTTGCTATTTGCTGTAAGAATTGGGGGAAAACACCATGCTGAAAAGGATGATAAATTCTTTCCCGACATGAAAACTGCCCTCACAATAACGTTGATGATGGCGACTGTTGGCGCATCACCCGCAGCGGCGCAGCAACAGACGGCAAAGCTTGACGAGGCGACCGCGGGACGCTTCGCCGCCCTCGCGCTTGCGTGCGTTCAGAAAGAGTATCCGAACAAGATCAGCCACGTTTTGAATTCGGCCGACGATGTGAAGGCGCCGCATGAGCTGACACCGGCGTTTTACGGGTGTTTCGACTGGCATTCATCGGTGCACGGACACTGGCTGCTGGTGCGACTTGTTCGCGAGTTTCCCAACGCGCCTTTCGCCGCGAATGCGATGACGGCGCTCAAGGCGAACATCACCCCAGCTCACATCGCCGGCGAAATTGCGTACATGAACGCTGGCGGACGTGAAACGTTCGAAAGACCTTACGGCCTCGCATGGTTGCTCCAACTTGGCGCCGAGTTGCGCGAAATGCAGACGCCAGACGCCGTTGCGTTGTCCTCAACGTTGCAGCCGCTCGAAGCGGCAGTCGTCGCGCAGCTCAAGTCATGGCTGCCCAAGCTCGTGTATCCAATCCGCGAAGGTGAGCATGCGCAGACTGCTTTTGCGTTTGGCTTGATCCTCGACTACGCCCGGGTGTCGGACCCTGCTCTTGCCGTGATGGTGACGGCCAAGGTGCGCGAGTTTTATTTGAAGGATCGTGCATGTCCCATGAACTATGAGCCATCGGGACAGGATTTCCTTTCGCCTTGTATTGCCGAGGCGGATGTGGTGCGGCGCGTGCTGCCGCCGCCGGAGTTTGCTGTCTGGTTGAAGGGATTCCTTCCGGGAATACCCACGAACGGTTCGGCCACCTGGCTGCCGATCGGGATAGTCACTGACAGGACAGACGGGAAGCTCGCGCATCTCGATGGTCTCAACTTGAGTCGCGCGTGGATGCTGGACGGAATTGTCTCAGGTTTGCCTCTGGGCGATCCGCGGATCCGCGCATTGCAAGCCGCGTCTGACACGCACGCGGCGAGTGGACTCGCTGCTGTCACTGGCGAGCACTATGAGGGTGGGCATTGGCTCGGGAGCTTCGCTACCTATCTCGTCACGCGTCGAGGCATCGTTTCACGATAGCCCCGAGTCCTTCCGTCATTAACAAGGAGACAATCGTGTCCAATCTCTACGCGAGAAGCGTCTTCTTTGTCGCAGATCAAGACACGCCAGAACCTGGAGACTCAAATGAGAAAGCTCAAAATCATCGAACACATCTCGCTTGACGGCGTGATCCAGCACTCCGCCGATGACAACCATTTCCCCTACAGCGACTGGACCGCGCCCTATCGGACCCCCGCTGGCCGGGACGCAATCATCGCCGCGCAGGGCGAGAGCTTCGATCTGCTGCTTGGCCGTCGCACCTACGATATCTGGTCGGGCTTCTGGCCAAAGGCGCCGAGCAGTCCGATGGCGGACGGCCTCAATGCGGCAACGAAATTTATCGCTACCCACCGTCCGGAAAGTCTTGAATGGGGCCCGTTCGAGGGCCTTGGACCGGACATCGTCGAGGGCATTCGCCGCATCAAGTCGCAGGACGGCCCGGACCTTATCCTCTGGGGTAGCTCCACGCTGACATCGACGCTGCTCGAACATGGCCTTGCGGATGAAGTCCTGCTGGCCGTTTATCCGGTCCTGTTGGGCACGGGGAAGCGCTTCTTTGCGGAGGGAACCCCGGCACGCTCATTCGAGCTCGTCAGCACGAACGCATTTCCATCCGGCATCATCCTCAGTACTTACAAGGTCGCCGGGCCTTTGAAGAAGGGATAGTTCTTGGCGCGCGCTGCCCAACGAACGCTGCAGCAGTCGGGCGATTTGAAGATTGCCCGCTTCGCTCGCGCTTGTATGATTCGCTTGCAGCTTAGCTTAAGGCGTCAGGTGTCGACTAGGCCTCGTGTTAGCGCGACCAACTGACGCATACATGCCGTATCCTGCCTGGAGAGTTGACCATGCCTCCACGTATCGTTGCTCAACAGCTCTCCCACCCCACTGGGCTCTTAGGCCGCTTCATGGGACGTTTAATGAACCGGCACAATGCGAAGATGAACGCATTTGCTCTAAAACTGCTCGAACTGACGCCTGCAGACCGTGTGCTTGAGATCGGTTTCGGCGGCGGTGTGACGCTTCCTACCTTGATCGAGCGGGCAGGTTTCGTTGCTGGGATCGATCGCTCGCACGTCATGGCGGAGCGAGCGAAAGCGATGTACGCTGGCGTCGTGGCGGCGGGACGTGCTGAATTCCGCGAGGGGACTGTCGAGGCGCTACCCTTCGAGGCGAAGTCGTTCGACAAGGTATGCACGGTCAACACGATCTACTTCTGGCGATCACTCGAAGCGGGTTTCGCCGAGATTCACCGCGTGCTCACACCGGGAGGACGTGCTGTCGTCGGCTTCCTGCCGAAGACCCACATGGATCGGATGGGGATGCCGCGCGATATCTTCACCGCCCGTGTTCCTGACGACGTCGTGGCCGCGCTCGAGCAGATCGTCGCGTCGTATCCCGTNNTCCGTGGAGCGCCCCCAGCCGACGACGCCATGGAACGTCGTCGTCGCACGCTGCTGAGTCGAATGTGGTTGCCCAATACCTAACTAGTACCTCCAATCCGGAGACTTGACTTGAAGCGCCTGCTTATCTCGCTCGCCTTCCTTTTAACTAACGCTCAGCCGGGTGTTCTCACTGCGCAAACAACACGGACGCTCCGCGACGATCTCGTCGGCACATGGCGGCTTGTCGCCGCACGCCAGACAATGGCTGACGGATCGGTGCGACCGGATCCGCAGACAGGACCGCGTGGAACAGGCTACATCATGTACGACGCAACGGGACACGTGTGCGTTGTCCTCGCAAATCCCGATCGCCCCACGTGGAAGGTGCCGAAGTCTCCGACCGATGCCGAAGCGCACTCGGCCATGAATGGTCTTGTCGCGTACTGCGGGACCTACGAGACGAACGAGCAGCAGCACTACGTGATTCATCACATCGACGCGGATAAGAATCCGTCGATCGTCGGCACCGATCGCACACGGATTGCGACAGTGAATGGCAATCGGCTCATACTTCGTCCCGTCGATCTTCCTGCAGGTATGAAGGACTGGACAATTGAATGGGAACGGGTCGTCGGCAAATGAGTCGCCCCGCGTCGACCGGGTCAAACTNNACACCAGATCCTAAAGCAGCCGTTGCGGCATTGCGCGATACACTCATCCGGGTTGGCGCAGAAGATCAAGCGGGCCGCGACTCGATTGCGCTCGCCCTCGCGCACCACGACAGCGCGTTCATCCGGCGACTGGTGCACGGCGACTCTCTACGTACGCACTGGTTGCGCGCGGTCGTATCCGCACACGGCTGGCCTCGGCGCTCAATAGTCGGCGATACAGCCGCCGAAGCCGCATTTCTCATCGTGCAGCACAGCTCCATCGACTTCCAAGAACAAATGCTGCCGATCCTCGAGAACGAAGCGAAGCGCAACGAGATCAACCCCGCAAACGTCGCCATGCTGTCCGACCGCGTCCGCGTTAAGAAAGGACAGCCTCAACGCTACGGCACACAATTCGACGTGAAGGACAACCGCCTTGTGCCGGATTCAATGATCGACATAGCGACGGTCGACTCGCTTCGAGCATCGGTGGGACTGCCGCCAATGTCAGAATACGTAAAGCTGTTGGCGGGCATGTATAAAATTCCCGTAGAATGGCCGCCGCATTCGCCAACTCGACGCTGAAACTTCAAATCTGACCTTGCGTAGTATCGATTATCGATAACATCGATTATCGATAAGCCACTTCTGGCTCAATCGAACTACGGAAGGTCTCAATGGCGCAATCTCATCCTCGTGAGCTGACTCTCTCTCGAAACGTTCTAAGGACACTCCTTGTCCTGAACCCGATCTTCGGCTTTGGCATCCTGGCGATGTTCATCACCACGTTTGCGGCCGAAGGATTCATGATGAGAGCACTCCTCCACGAACACGGCGCGACACACAGCGCCGAAAGCCTGTCCCTCTTGGCCGGCATGCGCTGGATCATGCTGCTCGGCACCCTCGCTGTAGTCGTCGTGCAGGTCGCGTTGAAGAAACTTCTTGCGATCGTCGAAACAGTGAGCGACGGCGATCCCTTCGTGATCATCAACGCCGAGCGGCTGAAGACAATCGCCTGGTTGGCACTAGGGCTCGAGGTGCTGCACTTCGCAATCGGCATGATTGCCCGCAGCGTGTCGACGGAGACGCACCCGCTGGACATCGACTGGAAGTTCAACTTCACGCGGTGGATGGCGGTGCTCTTTCTCTTTGTTCTCTCTCGCGTGTTCGAGCAGGGAGCGCGCATGCGCGAAGACCTCGAAGGAACGGTCTGACAATGCCGATCATCGTCAACCTGGACCACATACTCGAGGCGCGAGGGATGACACTCACCGAGCTGTCGGAGAGGGTCGATATCACTCTCGCCAATTTGTCGATTCTGAAGACGGGCAAAGCGCGCGCAATCCGGTTCTCCACCCTCGACGCCATCTGCAACACACTCAAGTGTNNAATCTTCTACCTGGCAACGATACTCGGCGGAGTGTTCGCGCAAGGGTTTGTTGCCGACAGGCTGATCAATTTCGGGAACGCGGCGACTACTGCGTCGAACATTCTCGCTAACGAGAGTCTCTACCGTACCGGCTTTACCATCTTCCTGCTGGAGATGACCGCGCAGATCGTGATGACTGTGCTCTTCTACTATCTCTTGAAGCCGGTGAGCCGAAGCGGCGCTCTCGTTGCAACTGTACTGGGTCTCACAGGCGCTGTCATCAAGACCGTCGCGCGGATTTTCTTTATTGCACCGCTCTTTGTGCTGCACAAAGGCAGCGTATTGGGCGGATACAATCCTGAGCAGCTGAGCTCGTTGTCGCTCGTCCTTCTTCGCATCAATGATGAAGGTGCGGCAATCGCGCTGGCTTTCTTCGGACCTTCGACCTTCATCCAGGGATGGCTGATGGTGAAGTCGACGTACGTTCCGAAATGGATCGGGATTTTGGGCGTAGCGGGAGGGGTCGCGTGGACGACCTTTTACTGGCCGCCGCTTGGAAGGGCGATGTTTTCCATCAGCGCAATCATTGGACTCGTGGGCTCATTTGCGACGATCGTGTGGCTGATCGTCTACGGCGTAAATCAGGAGCGTTTTCACGAGCGAGCTGCGGCTTCGGCATCATCATCAATCTGGCGATGAATNNCTTCCTCAATGAGTCGGGCACGATGCGCCCGAACTCATCGTATACATTGATTCCCGACTCTCCCATGACTGCCTTGAACTGATCGTACGTCAGGCCTGCTCGCGCGAGAAAGGGCTGTAGCGTGCTGATCTGCGTCTGCAAATCGCCCATTCGTTTCTTGCCGAGTATGCCGCCCATGTGAGTTGCGCCATCGGTGAATGTCTGGCGTGCATTCGCATCGGCCAGCAGCCAAATGGCAGCGCTTCGGGCCCTGGTCTTGTTCGATCCTTGAGCGCGTCTCATCGAGTCGGTGGTGGCGGCGACCTTTTTCAGCGAGTCGGCCTTGGCGGCGGCCTTCTTCGCCGTTGCAGCTTGCTTGATGGAGTCTGCAACTGCCTGTGAATCGAGCTTCGGTGCGGCGGCAACGCTTGCCGGCACTGCTCCTGGCGGAGTCTGCACTCCTGCGGACTCTGCGACTGCAGGAGCGGCGTTCGGCGGAGCAGCGCCATTTGGAGATCCGCCTGAACGTGTTGACATGAAGATTGCGCCTGCCACCACTGCCAAAGCCAGGACGACAATCCCGCCCACGAGCATTTTCTTCCCGCCCTTTTTCGGCTGATCATACCCGACGGCTTCAGTCTGGTCGGTTGGCGTCGATTCTCCGATGACGGCGGGCTGTTCGCCGACGGGCGTGTTTGACACGGGAGTGTTTGACGCCGGCGTGGAGGACACTGACGCATTGGTGACCGGCGTGTTCGACACCGGCGTAGCGGACACTGGCGTAGCGGACACTGGCGTTGGGACCGTTTGCTCAATGCGCGGGGGGACCTTGTACTCCGCGGTCTTGATCTGGCCCGAGCCGGTCGAAAAGCCGTCGAGCGCCGCCAGGACTGCCCTGGCAGATGGCGGTCGGCTGTCGGGATCTTTTGAGAGGCAGCTCATCACCAGGTCCGACAACCGTCGCGGGACATCCGGCCGCACTTCAATCAGTGGCGGCGCGTCCTGAGTCAGAACCGCTGCCAGAACTTTCTGGGGAGTACTCGCTGCAAATGGCGATCTCCCGTTCATGAGCTCGTAGGCGAGGAGTCCGAGTGCGTAGATGTCGATGCGATGATCAGCCGCCGGATCGCCGGCCAGTTGTTCGGGGGACATGTAAGCCGGCGTGCCGATTGCCATGCCGGTTGACGTCATACCACCCTGCGCCATCGCTGCGTTGAGCGCCTTGGCCACGCCGAAGTCGGTGACNNCGTCGGGGACCAACAGAGGTCCGTTCTTCTCGAGCGATTGTTTGAGGGAATCGCCCGCAATGAACGGCATCGTATAGTAGACGATATCCTCGTGCTCGCCGGCCGAGAGGAGCGGGACGATGTGTGGGTGCTGAAGCTGCGCGGCGACCTGGATCTCGCGACGGAACCGGCCCCGGTTCACATCCGCGGTCAGCTCCGGGGAGAGGAGCTTGATGACGATCTTTCGTCCCAGTACGCGGTCGGTTGCGACGAACACTCGGCTCATCCCTCCGCCGCCGAGCTCGCGCTCGATGTCGTAGGCTTGGGAGAGGACGTTTTTAAGTTGCTGCTCGAATTCGGTCATTGCGGCGGGGCGGAGTGGATCACGAGAAGGATATGGTACTGTCCTAAGCAGTCCCGCGCAATTTTCGCGACCGGGATGATTTCCTGCGACTGCTGCGGTAGTTAGGCTCTGGCCGAATAGTGGTGTAATATTTTGGAGGAGGTGCTATGATCTACAAAATCGCGCTTCATCAGGACGAAGAAGGTTTCAGCGTCTCCGTTCCAGGGCTGCCAGGTTGCTGGAGTCAGGGTGCTACCGAGGACGAGGCGCTTTCGAACGCGAAAGATGCGATCAAGGAATACCTCGATGCACGGGACACACTCCTCAAGGATGAAAGCGGAGTCCGAGAACTCGGAATCGCAGTCTAGGGTCAGCCGTGGGCAAGATCGCGGGCATCAACCATCTAAACGCGGTCAAAGCCCTCGAAAGAGCGGGATTCAGGATTCTTCGTCAAGGCAAGCACGTCGTGATGTCAGGTGGTGTTCGTATTATCACGATTCCGCAGCCCCGCCACAAACCGAGATGACGCCCACCGGTAGCGCCAACGCGCCCGAAGCGATTGCGCGTCTCGCGATCGACAAACAACTCGAAGCCTCCGGCTGGCTGCTGCAACATCGCGACGAAATGAATCTCAACGCCGCAAACGCTGTGGCTGTCCGTGAGTTCAAGCTTCGCAAGGGTCACGGATTCGTCGACTACATGTTGTTCCTCGACGGTCATGCAGTCGGAGTCTGTGAGGCGAAGCCTGCTGGTTTTCCTGTGCTCAGCGTTGAGAATCAGACAAAGATGTATGTCGACGGTCTGCCGGAGGAGCTCGACGCACCGCACAAGCCGCTTCCATTCTCCTACATATCGACTGGCGACGAGACCGCGTTCATAAATCATCTCGATCCTCACGCGCGCACGCGTCCGATATTCTCATTCCATCGGCCAGACACTCTCCG
>PLCK01000261.1 GCA_003134755.1 Actinomycetota bacterium
CCACGACCGGCAGCCCATCGCGAACAGCGGAACCGCCACGTTGGACCTCACGGCCGCGCCACGTCACGCCGTGCGCCAAACCCAAGCCGGCACCGCTAACCCGCCGGGCACCACGCCCGGCGCCTTCTAAGGAGCCTGCAATGTTGTCGTTCCTCTCCACCTACTGGCTGGGGATCCTGTTGATCGGCGGCATGTTGGTCATGCACCTTGGCCATCGTGGTCACGGCGGTGGGCACGATGGCGGCTGCGGCGCAGGTCATGGTGCCGGCCACGGTGATCACGACGCCGCCGCGCACCGCGGCCCATCCATTCACACGGACGACACCGAGAGCAATGAGCCTGGCGTCGACGGAACCGAAGGCCCTGTCGGCGGTCATGGAGACCATTCCGCCCGCACTCCCGCTGTTCGCTGAACACCGGCGTCACTCGAAACCTTTAGGAGCCAACGATGACCACCCCTACCACTACCGACCCGGTCTGTGGCATGCCCATCCGTGACGCCGAATACGCGGCGAGCTTCGGCGGTCGGGACTATCAGTTCTGCAGCAGCACCTGCCGGGCGCGTTTCGTGGTCGACCCTGAGCATTTTCTGCCGACAGCACCTGCCCCTCTAGGTGCGTAACGTCGCCGCGCTTTCTCGCTCGGCTCAGGTGCCTGCGCAGCTGAGTCGGGCGCCTCACGCCGGGCGGATGCTGGTGCTGACAGCGGCTGGCGGCGGGTGCTTTGTGGCGATCCGTTTCGGCCTTGTCGACGCCCCGGTGTTGTGGTTCGCCGCGCTGCGCGCGTCGCTCGCCGGCGCGGTCCTGCTGGCTGTCGCGGGCTGCACGCGCCGCCCGCTGCCGCCGAGGTCGACGTGGCCGGCGATCGGTGTCTTAGCGGTGGTGAACGTGGCGATCGCGTTCGCTGCGATGTTCGCCGGAACCGTCGGTGTCGCCAGTGGCGTCGCGGCAGTGCTCGCTAACGCGCAACCGTTGCTGATCGTCGTCCCGGCGTGGGTTTTGTATCAAGAACGGCCCTCCGCGCGCACCGTGGCGGCGTTACTTGTCGGGTTCGCCGGGCTGGGGATCGCCGCTTCCAACGGAGGTTTCGGTGGCGGCGCGTTGCTGTCCCTTGGTGCCGCAGCGGCGATCACGGCTGGCACCTTGCTGGGCCGCCGGCTCGGCGGGGTCGACGTGGTGATGCTCGCCGGCTGGCAGCTGCTCGCGGGGGGGATCGTGTTGGCCGGGTGGGCCGCGGTGACCGAGGGAGCACCGGTGCTGGCCTGGACGCCCCGGTTCGCCGCCGCGTTGTTGTTCCTCGCAGTCGTCGGGAGCGCCGCGACCTACCTGATCTGGTTCAGTGAACTTCGGCGCGCATCGCTGGTCAGTTTGAGCGCCTGGACCTTGCTTACCCCAGTTTTCGGCGTCGTGTTCGGGTGGCTGCTGCTCGGTGACGGCCTGAGCGGCCAACAGGGGCTCGGAGTGGGACTGGTGCTGGTCGCGCTGCCGATCATCGTGCTGCCAAGGCATCACAGGCTGACCGCTCCTGAGGCCGCCCAGCTGTCCGACCCTGCACACCACGCCGCCATGACCGCCGACCAGCCGTTGGCGACCGTCTTGGTCCGGAAGGCAGGCTGATCATGTCCCACGACGCCGACCTCACTGGCCGCGCGCAACTGCCGGTGGTCGGCAGCCGCGACGCAGAGGCGCCCCGCAGCAAAACAACGGTGCTGGACGTTCGCGGAATCCAGTGGGCGTCCCAGCAAAACCGGCTGACCGCGACGCTTCGCCGACGCCCGGGTGTGCTGGACGTCGCGACCAACCCGGTCGCGCAAACCGCGACCGTCCGCTACGACCCGGACCGCGCATCCCAGGCCGATCTGCAGGAGTGGGTCCGCGACTGCGGCTTCCACTGCGCGGGCCAGTCCGTCCCGGCCCACATCTGCGACCCGATCGATCAACCCGACGACGACACAGCCGGCGGCCACACCGGTCACCAGGCTGCGGCGACACACGACACTCACGAGTCGATGCAACAAGAAGGCACGGCTGCACCGTCGCCGCACGACGCGATGGGTCACGGCGGACACACCGGCGGCTCGATGGCGTCGATGGTCAAAGACATGCGCAACCGGTTCCTGGTCGCGGCCATGTTCTCGATACCGATCGTGTTGTGGTCGCCGATCGGCAAAGACGTTTTCGGGGTGAACGCGCCCGTCCCGTTCGGCCTGCGCGCCGACGTGTGGACACTGCTGCTGAGCCTGCCGGTGGTGTTCTACTCGTCGTGGATTTTCTTCGACGGCGCCGTGCGGGCGCTACGCGCCCGGACGTTGGACATGATGGTGCTCGTTGCGGTGGCGGTGGGCTCCGGCTGGCTGTACTCGTTGGTGGTGACCCTCACCGGCGGCGGTGACGTTTTCTACGAGGCCGCCAGCGTGTTGGCTACCTTCGTGTTGCTCGGGCATTGGTTTGAGATGCGCGCCCGTGGTGGGGCTAACGATGCGATCCGCACGTTGCTCGACCTTGCGCCCCCGAAAGCTATCGTGCTGCGCGACGGCCAGCAGGTCGAGGTGGCGACGGCGGACGTCGTCGTGGGGGACGTGTTGCTGGTTCGACCGGGCGCGAAGATCGCCGTCGATGGGGTGGTCGAAGACGGCGAGTCCGACGTCGATGAGTCGATGGTCACCGGTGAAAGTTTGCCGGTGCACAAGACGGTCGGCGCGTCGGTGATCGGTGCGACGATCAACGCCAACGGCACTCTGCGGGTCCGGGCGGACAAGGTCGGGGCCGACAGCGCACTTGCCCAGATCGTGAAGCTGGTTCAAACCGCGCAGAACTCCAAGGCCCCGGGTCAGCGACTGGCCGATAAGGCCGCGTTCTGGCTGGTGTTCGTCGCGCTGATCGGTGGTGTCGGCACCCTGGTGACGTGGCTGGTGGCCAGTGACCGACCATTTTCGTCGGCGATGCTGTTCGCGATCACTGTTGTCGTGGTCACCTGCCCCGACGCGCTCGGCCTGGCCACCCCGACCGCGATCATGGTTGGCACCGGGCTCGGTGCCAAGCGCGGGGTGCTGTACAAGAACGCCGTCGCGCTGGAAACAGCCGCCCGAATCCAGACCGTGGTGGTGGACAAGACCGGGACTTTGACGAAAGGAGCACCAGAAGTCACCGACGTCATCGTGGACGGCGTCGACGAACACCAGATGCTCGGATTGGCGGCCGCGGTGGAAGCCGAATCCGAACATCCCCTCGCCGCCGCGGTCGTGCGCCGCGCCGAACAACAACACGTACCTGTCCTGCGAGCCGAAGGCTTCGAGAACGTGCCAGGACATGGCGCGATCGCCACCGTCGATGGACACCGGGTAGTCGTGGGCAACCGGCGAATGCTGGAACGCGAACAGATCGACCTCGGTCCCCTTGCCGACGCCCGCGACAAGCTTGCCGCCAGCGGGCAAACCGCGGTGCTCGTCGCTGTCGACGGGAAAGCCGCTGCGGTCATCGGGATCGCCGACGCGGTGCGGGACTCATCAGCGGCCGCGGTAGTGGCGTTGCACGAGCTCGGCGTCCAAGTCGTCATGCTCACCGGTGACAACAAGGCCACCGCCGACCGGATCGCCGGCGAACTGGGCATCGACACTGTGATCGCCGAAGTACTACCAGGCGACAAGGCGGCTAAAATCGCCGAGCTTCAGGGCGGCGGGCGCAAAGTGGCGATGGTCGGGGACGGTGTCAACGACGCCCCAGCGTTGGCCCAGGCGGACCTCGGTATCGCGATCGGTGCCGGAACCGACGTCGCCATCGACACCGCCGACATCGTGTTGATGCGCTCTGATCCACTTGACGTGGCGACCGCGCTGCGGATCGGGCGAGGCACCCGTCGCAAGATGCGCCAAAACCTCGGCTGGGCGATCGGCTACAACACCATTGCCCTGCCGATTGCAGCAGGGGTGTTCGAACCGACGTTCGGACTGACCTTGCGACCGGAGATCGCGGCACTGTCGATGGCCGGGTCCAGCCTCATCGTCGCCGTCAACGCACTCACCCTCAAACGCCTCCGGCTTCCACCCGCGCACATCGCCACCGCGGCTGCTCGCCCAAGCACTACCGATGACCAGCCCACGCTGGGGACGGCGGCGCCGTTGTGATGAGGCCGCGAAACGCGCCGGTGCGCTGATGCCTTTGCGCGCGAGCCTGGCAACCGCGCCACCTGGCTCGCTAAGAGCAATGAATGCGAACGATTGGCCCGCGGCGGTCACCGTCGACCGGGAATACCAGCTGGGGGTATAGGCTTGGCATCGTCAAGAGGTGCCGCGGAGGGAGCAATTGTGGTCGGGTACGCCAACGATAAGGATGCGGTCCTCAAGCGGCTTCGCCGTATCGAGGGTCAGGTCCGGGGCTTGCAACGGATGGTCGACGAGGACACGTATTGCATCGACATTTTGACGCAGGTCGCTGCCGCGACGAAGGCGCTTCAAGCTGTGGCTCTGGGCCTGCTTGAGAGTCACTTGAATCACTGCGTGACAGAGGCGATTGCCGCCGGCGGGCCGTCGGCGGGGGAGAAAGTGCGGGAAGCCACACGGGCTGTCGAGCGCCTCGTTCGCTCGTGATCGTGCACCGTCGCACCAATCATGATGCGACAGCTGACGATGCCGCTGCGATCACTTTCCGATGATGGTTGTCGACGCGATCGGGCGCGGGTTCGCCGAGGGTTGGTGGATGTTCTTCGACACG
>PLCK01000291.1 GCA_003134755.1 Actinomycetota bacterium
GGCCGCCGCTACGACACCGGCGATCGTGCGGACTACCTGCGCACGGTCATCAGGCTCGCGGTCGAACGCGACGACCTCGGTCCCGAACTGCTCGCGTGGCTGCGCACGTTCGTGCGGCAGCACGATGCCGACCAACAGAATGCCGACCAGCAGGACGCCGAGCGGCCGGACGTCTCGCAGGCATGAGGACAGTCGACGAGCACTTGGCTGCGGTGCTCGGTCAGCTCGGGCCGCTGCAGGGGCTCGAAGTGAATCTGCTCGATGCGCACGGCTGCGTACTCGCCGAAGACGTCATCGCTCACCGGGCGTTACCGGGCTTCGACAACTCGTCGATGGACGGCTATGCGGTCCGGAGCGCGGATGTCGCCGGCGCGACGCCGGAGCACCCGGTCGTTCTGCCCGTCATCGGCGACATCGCGGCCGGCAGCAGTGGCATCTACGCCGTCAACACCGGTTTGAGCGTGCGCATCATGACGGGGGCGCCGATCCCGGCGGGTGCAGATTGCGTCATCCCCGTCGAATGGACCGACGCCGGCGTTGCCCGCGTGCGCATCGACCGCGCGCCCGAGGTGGGCCAGAACGTGCGGCGCGAGGGCGAAGACGTTACGGCAGGTGAGACGGTCCTGACCGCCGGTACGTCGCTTGGTGCACCGCAGGTCGGACTGCTCGCGGCGATCGGCCGGGCCCGGGTGCGCGTCAGGCCGCGGCCGCGCGTCGTCATCTTCTCGACCGGCAATGAACTCGTCGACGTGGGCGTCGAGCCTGGCCCTGCGCAGCTGAACGAGTCGAACAGTTACGCGCTTACGGCGGCGACCCGCGAGGCCGGCGGCATCGCTTACCGGGTCGGCATCGTGGCCGACGATCCGACGAAGTTGATGGCCCTCATCGAGGACCAGCTCGTGCGCGCCGACCTCGTCGTCACGACCGGCGGGGTGAGCGCGGGCGCGTACGACACGGTCAAAGAAGTGCTGTCGCGCCTCGGCACCGTCGAGTTCACCAAGGTCGCGATGCAGCCGGGTATGCCGCAGGGGTTCGGTGTGGTCGGGCCCGACGCGACGCCGATCTTCACGCTGCCGGGCAATCCGGTGAGTGCGTACGTCTCGTTCGAAGTCTTCGTCCGGCCTGCGATTCGGCGCATGCTCGGCGTCCAGCCGCTGTACCGGCCGCTCGTGCGCGCAACGCTGGGCGAGGCGATCACGAAGACTGAAGGCAAGCGGGCCTACGTGCGCGCGCGCATCGAGGTGCGCGACGGTGTGTACGTCGTCGATCCGGTGGGCGGCATGGGCTCGCACTTGGTCGCCGACCTCGCGCTGGCCAACGCCTTCGTCGTGGTCCCCGAGCACGTCACGGTCGTGCCGGCCGGATCCACCGTGTCGGTGATGATGCTCGAGCGGCGGCAGTCGTGACGTCGGAACCGGCGCGTCTCACGCACGTCGACGCGAGTGGTGCAGCCCGTATGGTCGACGTCTCCGGCAAAGACATCACAGCCCGGACGGCGACAGCATCAGGTCGCGTCATCGTCTCGGCCGAAGTCGTGCGGCTGCTTCGTGGCGACGGAGTGCCGAAGGGTGACGCGCTCGGCGTGGCCCGGCTCGCCGGAATCCAGGGCGCGAAACGAACGCCCGATCTCATCCCACTTGCGCATCCGATCGCGCTGCACGGCGTCACGGTCGACCTCGTCGTAGACGACGACGCGGTGACGATTTCGGCGACTGCGCGCACTGCTGACCGCACCGGCGTCGAGATGGAGGCGCTGACCGCGGTCGCGGTCGCCGGGCTTGCATTGATCGACATGGTGAAAGCGGTCGATCCGGCGGCGGTCATCACTGACGTCAGGGTCGAGGAGAAGACGGGCGGCAAGAACGGCCGCTGGTCACGGGAATCCTGAGCCGCCGATGGAAGGTCCGCTGCGCGCGCTCGCTATCACCGTCTCCGACCGCGCGGCCAGCGGCGGGTACGTCGACCAGAGCGGGCCGCTGCTCGTGTCGCTGCTCGTCGACGGTGGGTGCGAAGTCGACGGGCCATTGGTCGTTCCGGACGGCGAGCCGGTCGAGGCTGCGCTGCGGTCGGCCCTCACGAGCGGCTACGACGTGGTCGTGACGACGGGCGGCACCGGACTGGCACCTCGGGACCAGACGCCGGAGATGACGGCACGGGTGCTCGATCGCGAGGTGCCTGGCATCGCCGAAGCGATTCGGACGGCGGGAAGGGTCGGCGTCCCGGCTGCTGTGTTGTCCCGTGGGCTCGCCGGTGTCGCGGCGCGCACGCTGATCGTGAACCTGCCGGGGTCTCCGGGTGGGGTGCGCGACGGGATGGCGGTGCTGGCGCCCATCCTTCGGCACGCGGTCGATCAGATTGCCGGCGGAGACCATCGGTGACACCTGGTTGGCCGGTGGTCCTCGAGCATGGCCCGGTGACGCTTCGACCGCTGCGGTTGCGTGATGCATCTGACTGGCGGATGGCCCGACTGGCGAACCGCGACTGGCTCGAGCCGTGGGAGGCCACGACGCCGGGTTCCGAACCCGTCGATGCAACCCGCGGTTACGCCGATGCCGTGCGTGGCTTACGTCGCGATGCTCGGCTCGGGCTGGCGTTTCCCTTTGCGTTGCTGGTGAACGACGAGTTCGCGGGCCAGCTGACCGTAGGCGCGATCGCCCGCGGATCGGCGAACTCGGCTTATCTGGGCTACTGGATCGCGCGCTCGTTCGCCGGCCGTGAGGTCGTGCCGACTGCGCTCGCGATGGTGGTCGACCACTGCTTCGGGGCTGCCGGCCTGCACCGGGTCGAGGCCAACATCAGGCCGGAGAACGTGGCCAGCCGTCGCGTCGTCGAGAAGCTCGGTTTCCGGCTCGAGGGCACCCGCGAGCGATACATCCACATCGCGGGCGCGTGGCGCGACCACCTGTCGTATGCGATGACTGCTGAGGATGTGCCAGGCGGACTCCTCGCGCGATGGCTCGCGTCCGGCGGTGGCAGCCGGCTAGGCGCTTCGGGGTAGCCGCTTCGGAGTAGCCGTTTCGCGCTGTCTCAAATGTTGATATCCCGACACACCACCGATGTACTCGTCACATCCGTCACTCCTGTCTAGCGTGACGAAGCGTGAGGACGCGACGGATACGCGACATCAGTTGTCGTACGAGCTGCTGTGTGAGCAGCCGGTGAGCAGCCTCATCGTCCTCGGGATCGTCTTCATCTGGCTCCTGGTTCTGGTGCCGATGTGGCTGAATCGCCACGACGCCGACAACGCCAGTCGGTCGATGGACTCGTTCTCTACCGCGATGCGGGTGCTTTCACGACGGCCGCCCGCTCGCCCGGATCGCCGTTACGTCGTCATGCCGCGCCGCGACAGCTGGGGAGCCACCGTGGACAACAATCCCGATGCAACGACACATGGTCGTTTCGGAGGTCGTTTCGGAGCGCGGGCCGGACTGCGCCTGCCGCGGTTGACCGGACGCCGTTCCGCGGTGCCGAAGGGCAGTCGACCGATCAGCGGGCGGGCGCGGGTGCTCGCCCGCCGACGCCGCATCGCGCTCGCCTTCGCCGTGCTCACGATCGGCCTCGCCGTGTCGGCAATCGTGGTCGGGACGTCGTGGTGGCTCGAGGTCGCCGCCGACCTGCTCCTGGCCGGCTATCTCGTGCACCTTCGCAACGAGGCGATCCGGGTGTCCGACAATCGCCGGCGCCGGATGGCCCGCGCCGCCCGATTGGCCGGCGGGTCGCCGTCCATCGATCACGCCGTTCGATCGCGTCAGTCTGCTGTCGGGCGCAGCTTTATCGGTACTGGCTCGGAAGTCGGTGGCGACGCACTCGTCGGAGTCACGGCCGCGTCGGCCTCGGGCACCGCGAACGGCTCGCGCTGGGAGCCGGTGCCCGTTCCACTGCCCACGTATGTCTCGAAGCCCGTCGTTCAGCGCCCGGCCGCCAGTGCTCCGACGGCCGACGTCGAGTCGGGGACGACGATCGACCTCACGCGCCCGGGTGCCTGGATCGAATCGCACGGCGACCCACAGGTCGACGTCCGGCATCTGCTGCTCGACGAGACCGGGTCGGGCACGGTCTCGGCATCATCGGGCGCGCCACGATCGCGTCCGGTCGTTGAGGTCGAGGACGACGAGCTCGACGTGATCCTCGCGCGGCGGCGCGCTGTCGGCGACTGAAATATGGCTCGGACGCCTGGTGATAACCTGGCGTCTCCCATTTTGGGGCTGTGGCGCAGCCTGGTAGCGCACCTCGTTCGCATCGAGGGGGTCAGGGGTTCGAATCCCCTCAGCTCCACCATGACACGCTTACTCGAAACACTGACCGAAAAAATGTCAGCGAGTACGGGTGTCAGGGTTTCCTGGGTTGGCCTGGTCGCAAGGCTGGGCCGGTCGGTTTGTTTTGGGCGTCCCGAGCTGTTGCTGAGCGCACGCATGGGGGCAGTAGGGCGTTTGGCTCCGACGGCGAGTGCTTGTTGCTGTTGGTAGACCCAGGATGCTTCCTGGATCTCGTCGAACGGTGGGTTGAGCACGTCTCTGGTGACGGTGACGTTCGGATCTTCATCGAGGAAGAAGCGCTTGTAGAAGGTCTGGTTGAGTTGCCGTTTGGTCTCATCGGGGGAGTGCTCGTAGAGACGGACCGGGTCGGCCACTAGATCCAGGCAATCTCGGAGACGTTGGGCACTGACCTCCAGTTGCGCGGTGGTATCGGCGAGGCTGGCCTGAACGCGCGCCCGCTCAAGCTGGATGGCGTTGCTGCGCTCGTGAATTTTGGTCTTGGTGAGCACACCGTCGGCGGCTAGGTCGATCAGTCGATCTTCGCGGGCGTCGAGTTTGGCGATCTGCTTGGCAAGCGACTCGTGGAGCTCGCGGGTGAACCGTTGCTGATCGGCCATCGTGGCCTCTAACTCGGCTCGGACTTCGGTGGCGAAGTCGTCGGGAACGCAGAGCGGGGTGTAGTTGCGGCGGATGGCGTCTTCGACCTGATCGACTGGCAGGTGCGGCAGGTCGCACAGGCCTTGCTGACGGCTCCGACACAGGTAGTAGCCGTAGTAGATGCCGTTTCGGCCCCTGGCCTCGGTGTAGACGAGCCGGGATATTCGCTGATTCGCGGTGCGGTAGCAGCGGTCGCAGTAAAGCGCTCCTTTGAGGTAGTGGTTGAGCACCCGGTCTCGTGTCCCGGATCGAGAGCGGGCGTCGAGGACGTCTTGGACGCGGTCGAAGAGTTCTTGGCTGATGAGCGCCTCGTGTCGACCCGGGATCAGTTGTCCGTCGACGGTGACCCAGCCGGCGTAGTAGGGGTCGGACAGCATGTGGTGCAGCTTGGAGTCGGAGACGGGTTGCTCCTTAGGCCATCGACCAGACGGCCGGGCGGTCAATCCGAGGTCGGCCATGGTGGTCTCGAGCAGGTCGATCGAGTACTCGCCGGTTGAGTACAGCTCGAAGACCTTTCGTACGAGCGCTGCCCGCTTGGGGTCTACTCCGATGCTGTTGAACAGCCGGCCTTCGTGTTCGGCACGGGTGTTGAGGTAGCCCAGCTTGGCACGGGTGATGGTGCCGCCGCCCAGCGCCTTGTGTCGTAGCTTCAGGCGGATGTCTTCGCCGTTTTGACGCACCTGCAGCTCGTTGAACGCATCGGACACTGTCTCCATGGCGTCTGCTACCGGCCCGGTGCCGAAGTCTTCTTTGCAGGAGACGATGCGAATACCGAACAGACTCAGAGCGCGCTTCGTAATGGCGGCGTCGATGGAGTTACGGAAAGCCCGCGAGCGCATGTACACGACGACGTAATCGATGTCGCGGTGGTCTTCGAGGTAAGCGAGCAGTTGCTTGAACACCGGTCGCTTCTCGATGCTCTGCGCTGAGTTGCCGGGCTCGACAAACTCGGCGGTCACGGAAGCCTCAAGTGCTTGCGCTTTGGTCAGGCATGCCTCGCGCTGGGTGGCGATCGAGTTACCCTCGGGGTCGATGTCGATCGCTGTGTTCATCTGACGCGGCGTAGACACCCGCAGGTAGACCACCGCTCGTTTGACCCCATGTCCGTCAGACGGAACAGGCTCTGCGGCTGCGCTCATGTGGCGACCTCCTGAGGGTTTGGCGTCGCTGGCGGGGTGATTGGGACACCCCGGCGGTACGGATCGCCATCCGGATGTGCGCTGCGCGTCGTGCCTGGGGTGCAGCGCAGTCTTGGCTCTGTGAGCCCGAGCTGGTTCAGACGAACTTCGGCTGCGCTAGCTGAAACACCGAATGCGAGCGCTAGCACCCCGGGGTGTTGGAGCAGCTCGCCCCACGCCCGCTTCACGAGTCTCTTAGGCATCAACGCACAGCCGGCGAAGTAATCGGCGGCTCGTTCGGCTTGCTCGTCGGCCGTGTGCAAGTGATCGCCGGTGTAGAGCTGGAGCGTTCGGCCGTGGTCAACGATGTGCTTGAACTCGTGAAACAACGTAAAGCGCTGTCGGGTCGCGGGTTCACTGCGGTTAAGGCAGATGACCCACGCGTCGCCACTCCAGAAGGTCAGACCTGAGGTCGGCAAGTCCCTGTAATCGACCTGGATGCGCGGGAGTTCACTGACGATCTTGCTGGGCACCGCCGAGCCGTTGATGCCAGAGATCTCCAGTAATCGGTTGGCTTGCAGTTCGGCGATGCGGAGAGCTTCGTAAAAGGTCAGCGCACGCTGCGGCATGACCGAGCGGACCAACGCCAGGATGCTGCTCTCATTGGTTGGGTTGATGGTGCTGCTATTCATGGCGTCCTCCTCTCTTGATCGTGCTTTGTTAGTTCGTTAGTGCTCGTCTTCGCCTGTGCGGGGTCCGTCAGTGCCGTATCGCTTCGCTATCTTGGTGAAGCTTCGCTCAATCTCGGCGACGGCACCGGATGGTAGATCGTGGTACTTCGCTCGAAGGTATGGGCGGAAGCTCGGTAGCTCATTCGGAGCGGCGTAGCCGGCGAACCCGAACACGTCGGCGAGCGGCAGCTCGAGGAAGTTTGCGATGCCGGCCAGGACCTCGCCCTTTGGTGCGCTGACCAGTCCTTGCTCCAGCCGCACGATCTGCGACATGTCGATGCCGACTTCGGCGGCAAGGGTGCGGGTGGAGATGCCGTGCGCCTCGCGTTTGTATCGCAGATACGCGCCTAGCTCCTGCGCCTGTGTCCTATTCATTCGAATAACTCCTTTGTATTTCTATTCTATCAATTCCGATGCGGAATCGCAGCACGGATTGTGTATTCCACAACGCTTTCACTAGGCCCTCCCTTATTTATTCAGCCGAGCCTTTCCTTACCGGCCGTCGAATACCCACACGCCACCGTCATCGGCTTGAACGGTGTGGACGTCACCGCCGAGATGCATGTCGCGGGCGAGCGCGGCGACGTCGAACTGCACGTACGGGCGCAACGTCTCAGGCAACGCTTCATCAAGAAGTTGCTCGTAGCCGAGGTCGTCGACGAGCTGCTGCACGTAGCTCTCCAGGCTGTCGTGGTGGCCGAGGTAGGCGTCTTCGAACCTGTCGAGCGCGTCGTCGTCGCCTTCCGTTGCACTAGCCCACGCGGCGAAGGCGAGGCCGTGTTCGCCGATGCCACGGGCGAGGCGGCAGACCAGCTCGATGCTGTCGTGCTGGTGCACGGAGGCTGGTCCGAAGCCCTCAAAATCGAAGATGCCCCACTCCTCGGCGATCTCGCCAGACCGAGCCGCCCGCGGGGACGCCGCGAGCATGGTTTGGATGTCGGTGTGAACGTCAGCAGGATCGCGGGCGGCGTCGATCCAGTTGCCGTGCAGGATGCCGTTGTTGTAGTCCGACAGTGAGCCGACCCAGATCTGTGGTCGGTCTCGTAGCTTCTCGATGTGTTCCACGCCCTGTGGTCCGATGTCGACTTCGTAGATGTCGCCGACCTGCTCGTTGGGATCCCATTGCGAACCGCTGCCCGCGTTCGGCTCTTTGGGCTCTTGTGGTGGTTGCTGTTCATGATTCATGTCACCTCCTTTCATTACGTACTTGTGCTTGGTGTGACTGGCAGGGGCGAGCGGTGGGATGACGAAAGGTCATCTCAAACCGCTGCCCCTGCCAGGGTTCGCAACCGCGAGGTTGCGGTACCTGACCGGTGAGGGTCAGCTTTCCGATGAGTCCGTGCTGCCGGGCTTGCGGCCGCGGGTGCGGCTGCTTGCGGTGTCGGTCGACGGGCCGGTTCCGAATAGGGTGGCGATGGCCTCCCTTCGGGTGACGGCTTGGCGCTCGATGTCTTCGAGCACGCTGTCGGCTTGGGCAGCGAGTTCCGGTGCTGTCTTGGCGGACGTGATGTGCGCTTCGACGGCGGTCCGAATCTCATCGGTGATGGTGCTGCCACGCAGTTGGGCGATGAGGCTCAACTGGGCGTGCAGGTCAGGCTCGAGCCGGATGGCCAGCGTTTTCACGCCGGTTCCTCGGCTTGCTCCGTTGTCCAATGTGGACATTGGCGCTACCTCCTCGGTGCGGGTGCGATCGGCGATCCACCTTGGTGTGGTTCGCGGTAACGACCGCATGACACCGACGACGTGGGCTCACGCAGCTGCCTGTGTTGGGCTGGCTCGGGCGGCGTTCTGTATGCGTGTCTTTGCGAGCTGTGCGAAGTCGGGATTGAGTTCGATCCCGAACCAGTCACGGTGTAGATGTTGTGCGGCGACACCGGTGCTGCCAGCGCCGAAGAAAGGGTCAAGGACCAGCCCCGGTTCGCTCAGCGCCACGCACGTACACGTGGGATGAAGTTCGTGACGGGTGGCTACCTGCCCGACGCCTGCAACCAACGCCCGCATCACTGAACGGCGCCAGGGCGCGAAGCACCGCTGACAGCGGGTTTCGGGGCAGCCGGCTCGGATGGCGCGCTCGGCGAGTGCGATCGGGAAGGTCGCATGATGGGCACCGCGGTAGTTGCTGGCGGGCAGACGCCAGACGTCGCCGGGGTTCTTGCCGAGCGGATGACCGACACGACCAGATGCCTTCATCGCCGCCAAGCCTGACGTGTCGTCGGCGTTGGCACCGCGCCAACTTTCGCGCTTGCGGCGGCGCGGCATGCCGCGCTTGACCTTCGGTGTGGCGCTGAGGTGCGGTTCGCGGATGGCGTCGAGGTCAAAGAAGTAGCTCGGCTCTTTGACGAACACGAGGAGCGCTTCCCAGCCGCACGCCAGCCGGTCTCGCGCCGAGGTCGGCAGGTGGTTGGTCTTGCTCCACACGATCTTGTTGCGCAGCAGCCACCCATCCTCGACCAGGGCGAGCGCCAGCCGTTCCGGGCCAAGCAGCAAGCTCTTGCGCCCAGCACCCTGGCGGCTGTGCGTGGAGTAGGTGTCAGCGACGTTGAGCCACAAGCTGCCAGTCGGCGTCAGGACCCGATGAACCTGCGCTGCGACGCCACGCAGTGCGGTGACCCATTCCTCAACGCCTTCTTCCAAGCCGAGCTGACCGTCGACGCGGTAGTCGCGGAGCCGGAAGTACGGCGGGCTGGTCAACACCATGTCGACACTGGCATCCGGCAACGTTGCGAGATGGTCGCGGGCGTCGCCGACCAGGACCTGATTGCGCCGGATCGTCACCGACGCCTTCACGACGCGCCTGCCTTCACGACGTCAAGGAACCTGGCCGGTGTGGTGATGCGAAGCAGCCGAGCGTCGAGATCGCGGTCACGCTGGATCGACGTCTTGAGCCGTGCAGCATGTTGGTCGTCGGGCATCACCCAGACAACGAGCGGGAAGCCACCGCCGGATTGCTGCTCGACGCCGCTGCGTCGGTACGCCTGGTAGTAGCCGCACTTCGCGAGCAGTCGAGCCGGGTTCTCGGTGCCCCGGTCGATCTCGACGAACCACCGGTTCACGAAAGCCCGGTCAGTCGGATCGCCGGTGATCACATACAGGTCGGGTTGCAGGACGAGCCGTGCCCCGCCAAGGCCGGTGAATGGTCTCCAACAGTCGGGTTCGCACTGCACGTCGACAAGTTCGAGCTCGGCAGCACGGTGCGCCCGAACGAGGTCAAGATGTGCATCGGCGACTTCTAGGCAGTGGTCAAGGAACAAGCGGCCGGGTTCGCGCTGACGAGTCCGTTTGCCGCCAGCTTCGGCGCGCAGGATGCGATCACCGGCTGGGCTGATCGTCCAGATGTAGGAGGCCGATCCGGCCCGCACGCCGCCGATTCGTCGTTCAATATTGGTCAACACGTTGATGGCAGCGAGGCGACGGAGTACCCGGCGAGCCACCCGTGCACCGGTCAGAGCGGTGGCGTGATTGGCGAACCAGAAACCCTCAATATGTCGGGTTGTCAGGTAGCGGTGCGCCGCCACACCCCGCAACACGTCGAGGTCTCGTGCGCTCAGGGACGCCCGGGCCGCCGCCAGGCCGCGCCGCCCGACCCGAGGTAACGACGGACGCCCAAGACCCGTAGTAGTCGTGGCCCGTGTTCGCGCTGCGCTGCCCGTGGACGCGTGGTTCGTGGTTGGGTTCGACCACGCGACCGGTACGTCGGTTGGTAGGTGGCGGCCTTCGGTCATGTTGGCCTCCGTGGGGACCGGCCCGGTGTTTCGTCGTTTCGTGAGCGACGATCGTTAGCGATGAGCAGGCCGGCGAAATCGCGTTCGATCTCATCCAGCGGCTGCCCGTAGCGCTCCCGACTTAGCCGCCGCAGCTGGGCGACGCTGCTGGTTGGGTGCGGTGGCGGCAGGGTGCGTCCGGAGGCGAACAGTGTCACCTGGCCGCGTGCGAACAGGCTGGCGTAGACCTCATAGCGGCCGAGGCTGGTGAAGTCTTCCGCAGACAGTTCGGGATGACCGCGGGCGATCGTTGCGGCGTCGTCGTGCTCGAGTTGGAAGCACACCCGTGATCGGGTGTTGGCCAGCACGGCGGCGCGCATCGTCGGAGACAGTTGCGTCAAGAACTGGTGCGCGAGCGTGTAGCCGACGCCCATGCCGCGTGAGCGGGCCAGGGCTTGGGCCAGGTCGGTCGGCAGATGCAGGAATGCGGAGAACTCGTCGAGATACACCATCACCGGCTGCCGCTGAGTCTTGGCAACAGCGGCGCGTTCGAGCGTCGCCTGCCAGAGTTCGGCGACCACCAGACTGCCGAGCAGCGCCGCGCCCTCGGGGCCGAGCTGGCCTTCGGCGAGGGAGACGAGCAGGACCTTGCGCTGCGCGAACACTTCCGAGACGGAGAGCTTCGGTGCGCGTTGGCCGAGGACGTTGCGCAAACTTGGCCGCAGCAACCATTGGCGCAGCTTGTTCTGGATCGGCGCGATCGCTGCCTGGCGCTCGGCTTCGGATAGGTGCTCATACCAGTCCCAGAACGGTCCGAGCGCGATCGGGTCGTGGATGCCGACGGTCAACGAGCGACGAAAGCCCGGATTGGTGAGCAGCAGCGGCAGCATCACCAACGACGCGTCGTTGCGCCGGGTCAGCGTCAGCAAGCAGGCGTGCAAGATGTCTTGGCTGCGGGGTCCCAGTGCTTCCCCGTACAGACCCTTGAACACTGCCAACAATCCGTCAGCGACGACCTCGGGATTGCGGCCGCGAGTGAGCAGCGGGTTTAGACCGACAGGAGCTCGCGTGTCGGACGGGTCGAGCACGATCACGTCATCACATCGATAGGCCGGCACTCGTGCGAGCACGTCGTTCACCAGGTCGCCCTGCGGATCGACAACGACAACGGCGTGCCCGGCGTCGATGTCTTGGCAGATGAGGTTCGTCAGCAGCGTGCTCTTGCCGGTGCCCGTTGGCCCGAGCAGGTGCAGATGATGCAGCGCGCCAGCTATTGGCAGCGCGAGCTTCGCTGACACACCAGGCGCGGTGGATGTCGCGACGACCCGCTCCCTCCCAGTCGTACCAGCAGTTGGGGAAAGCAGTTTCGGATGCACGGCGGGTTGACCAGGCAGCGGCTCGTCACCGACCGGCCAACCTGTCAACGAGAGCGCTTCGCCGACGTTGAGCCGTAGCGGCCAGCGCCATGGCGTGCTGGCGCTGTCTGTCTTGCGCGCGGATTCGCGCACCAGACCGATCTGCACACCCGGTGCTTCGCTGGTACGCAGCGCCGAATACAAGCCAATCAGCAGCTCGCGGCGACGCGCTGCGGTGTCGGCGTGCACGCCCAAGCGGATCGTGCAGGCAAAGCCGTGGTCGCTGACCTTGTCCCGCAGCGCGGTGCGTTTCTCACCGTCTACCGTGCCGCCGTTGCCATGCACGGCGATCTGCCACCATGGCGCCACAATTGATGACGGGCTCTGCGTCGGCACGGACAACGGAATCCGGCGTGGGCCGAGCACGAGCTGGAGGACGAGCGTCTCGTTGCCACGCGCCTGACTGAGCGCGCCGAGCACGTCTCGGGCCACTGCCTCCGGTTCGTTCACACGAATCGCGCGGTGTCGAGTAGACAGTTTGAGTCGACCGGCAGTCGTGGTGTCATGGCGCGGCACAGCCGGTTCGGTGATCTGGGCGTCCGGCACAGCTGTTCGCAACTGGCGTTGTGCTGCCAGCAGGGCCGCCAATGGTGCACCAAGCAGATACGCGACACCGTCCTTGCTAGCCCGCGCTTCGAGCACGAGCCGTGGTGAGTACTGGTCAGCGGCCCACGACCGCAGCACCGCTGCGGCCGGACGGGTGTCAAGGGGTTGCGGCCAATGCACCTGTCGCCACACGAGCGTCGCCGAAGGGCTGTCAGACATCCTTCGTCTCCGGCGTCTGGGCCTCGTCGGTTCGTTGCTTGGCGTCTGCCTCAGCGGCTGCTTCGGCCGCCGCTTGCGCCATTGCAAGGGCGATGAGGGCTCTCGAGAGCTTGCGTAAGTCGGGCGGATTGCGCCGCACTGCCCGCACCGAAATATGCCGCTCCCGACCGCCTCCTTTTGCTGAATCCTTGTATGTTCGAGACATAGCTGTGCCCTCCTTTCCTTATCTGATTTGATGATGCGTTAGCGCATCGGGTAATACTGTGAGGGAGTATGCGATGCATTTGCGCATCGGTCAATATGGCTTGTGCATTCCACAACAGCGATTGGAACAAGGCTCTTTCGGTTCACGGGCCTCGATATTCACATGCTTTCGCCAACAACGAATCGACCTGTTCGTCGCGGCCGGCTGGTTCACCAGCCGCGCTTCCGATTGCGGACCAACGCGACGGCGAGCATGACGCAGGCGGCCACTGCCGCGATAGCGACCAACACCACCCACACCGCTTCGATAAGGCGCACGGCGACATACACGGCAATGGCACCGACGAGGATGCTGATGCAAGCGTCTCGCCAGGAGCGTTCATTCGGCCTCACAGCGAGGCTCGATCTAGCTGTCGTCGCCGGGCCGAACGTCGACGAGTCCTAGCGATGGTGCCCCGCCCGCAGACCTTGATGTCGTGCATACTTCCGCCCTCCAATGAAGTGTTTCTCACGAGAATCGACGGTACGGGCGCGCTCCGACCTTCCCAAGCACGAGCGTGATAGCACGCGAATTCAACAGAAGCGACCTAGCCCGAGCTCCGCGTAAGGACTGCGAGTCCGGCGAATAGATTCTTCGCCAGCACCATCTTGATCTCCTTGACTACTGCCATGGTGGCTAGCCATTCGATGCGCGTTGCGATGCCTGACGTCGTCTGGCCGCCTTGAGCGGAACTGAGCAGCCTCATGATGGTGTCCTCGACTGCCTGTGCCACTGACATCGGAGGTAAGACGCCCCACCACGTCGGTTGGGTACCCTGCTTCGATGAGTCAGCAAAGTCGGCGAGTTCGTACAACCAATGTGAAACCAAATTAGTGCTTGCGATCTCCAGCGCCCGTTCGGGCGGAATGACGGACTCCAAGCTGCTGGCGGCCGTGTCCAGAACGTCCGCATAGCACGAGTGGAACAGCAGGAGCCGCCGGAAAAACCGATTTGCAAGATCTTGCAACAAATCGCTATGAAGCTCGGATGACTGCGTCGAGCTAATGTCGAGGATCAGTTGGTCGTAGGCGGCTGACATCTCGCGCAGAGAGCCGAGGGAGTACGCCTCATCGAGTGCGCGCGCTCGAACCATACCTTCGTCGAGTTCTCCAGACTCGAACCAGATCCGTCCTCGCGAATCTCGTGTCACTGGAATGACCTGATCGCAGAGATCGAACGCCGAGAGCTCCAGGCCGGCTTGGTGCATCGTGAACTCCGGCTCCGAGTAGAAGCGATGCGGCCACAAGCACACCGCAGTCCGCCTCGATGTGCGGAACTCAAATATCGCTCGGGAAGGTTCGTAGCCGCGCGCGATGACGAGAACGTCGCCGTCAGAAACCGAAAGAGACCCTTGGGCTGTCACAACCCCGACGCCGGTTCCCGTAATCGTCAATCCGCTGATCCAGCCGACCTCGCGCCCTTGGATTCTTGCAACGCGTAGCAAATTCGCTCCATGGCAGACGGCGTTGCCAGTACGGGTTATGAGCACCTTTGCACCCGTAGCTAGGAATGCGCGTGCGACAGGCACTGTCAGAGCGTCGGCCCACACAATCGCCGCATCTCCGTCCTCAAGCGGAGAGACTCTGCCCGCGGCGGCAAGCGGCAGCACTGCGCGTCCATGGGCGGCTAGCATGAACGGAATGTTAGTTCACGCGGTTATGGCGGGCGGGATTGGTTCGCGATTGTTCGGACCAACCGGCGGCCTCAAGGCGTTGGCTCCGCTGGATAATTCGGTCGTACTTGTTGACTACATCGTCGACGAGGCTCGGCTCTTGCGGGCCGACCTGTGCTTGGTGGCAATAACCAGCCGCGGTCAGCCAATTATTGATCACATCCGCAGCTGCTTGAACATCGAAGTTAGGGCAGTGCATCAGGACCTGCCTGGAACGGGCGGAGCCGTTGGTGCGCTCCTCAGTGAGTCGCCGGACGATGCAAGGATGTTCTTGACCACCAGCGATCTGTTCGGAGACCCCGGAAGCGTCGCGTCTGCCCTTGGTAGCGTCGATGAAGCCCTGGATACAAACGAGCCGGTGTGTCTGTTGGCTGTGTCGCTGCCTCATCCGAACGACCGCTCGCCTATCTACGTTCATGTGCCCGCGTCCGGAGCTGAGCCCGCGCGGGTGATGGACTATGGAAAGGACGTCCCCCCAAGCCAGTTCGTGTTCTCGGGCGCGCGGCTGCTGAACGCAGCGTTTTCTCGTATGCTTCTTGATTTGGTCCGGGAAATCCCATCTGCGTCCGACACCCAGCTGATGAAGAGGGCGGTCGGCGACGGTGCGAAGGTTTATGCCGTGAGCACTCCGTCCGTGTTCGATGTTGATGACGGCGACGCATTGCATCTCGCGCGGGCACTTCACCAGGGCAGGTCGGCGCGTCCATAGTTCGCCATCAGTAGGTCGGAGTTCGACGACAGCAGTTCACTAAACAGATACTCTGGACTTCGCGGCCGTCCGCCAATCGGATTCTTGAAGAAGAATGCGAGATCAGTGCGGAGGCCGGCGGCGCGTCGGTCGCACGAACTGAGGAAGATGCGTGTCAGGTCAAGAAGGGCTTGGACGGCGAGCGGCGTGTCCAATGCTTTCCATCGGATCTGCAGCTCGCCGAGATTCCCGAACATGTCCTTGAATACGACCGAATCCCAGGCCTCCTTGACGTCGCCGAGCGCAGGCATATGACGTATGTCGATTCGATGGTTAAGCGATGTCAGGCCGGACATCGAGTTAAGACCGAATGCCTTATCGTGCATTTTCGTGCGATCCACACCCGGCATCTCCAGAACCTTGCCGTCCCTGTTGCCAAGCACATTCGTGCTGTACCAGTTTTCGATGACAAGGCCACGCGTCGCGAGCGCGCTCGCAATCGTCAGCTTGAGATACGTCTGCCCAGTCGAACCGTCGCGCCCGGCGATCTGAACACCCGCCTCGGCAGCGGCATCCGCTAGTCCTTGTAGTTCTAGCGTTGGGCTCGGCGTGAAGTCGACGTAGTGCGCTCCCGCCCGTATGGCGCCGAACATGTAGGCGTAAGCAGACGGTACGTCAGCCGAGCTCGCGTAAAGCATGCCCGGAACCGCTGTGACGCCAGCTTCCTTTTCCACGGGACGTGCGGGCGATGAAAGGTTTACGACAAGCGCTCGTCGGCAGCCGGCCTTTATAACGAATTCTTTGATCTCCTCGGCGATAAGGTCGGCACCATCAAGCACGGTCGTCCACGGTCGCCCCTCAACCTCGTCACCCAAGAGGGTGTCGGTGTGCCGAGCGGTAAGTCCGAGCGTCGTCGCCCCTGGATGAAGGCCAGCGACCCGATCAGGACTGCGAATATCCCAGCCCCCGACGACCACGTCTTGAGCGTGCAGCATCTTGTCCTGGTCGAAGACGCCCAGCGAGGTAAGGCCGTAGTGCTCACGCGATGGTTCGGCCGCGAAGTCAGCGAGCACTGCACGCAGTAGGTGACCGTTCGAGCCGTTCGCGCCGACGAGAAGCAGAGCTGATGTCATCATCGCGACCAATCGGGGATTTCCGCAGTGGACGCTTGCGCTTGGAGAAAGAACAAGCGGTCCCCCCTCAGCGCTGCCTCCCACTCAACCGTGTCCGAATATTTCCACTGCAGGAGAAGGGGAAGATGCTCGAAGAGATGCGCGAGAAGGTCTGAAATACGGTCGGGCACGATGGACGAACGGGTGAAGAAGCGTTGCTGATCCGGCTGGATCACAGCCTCAAAGACCTCCTGGCCGCCTTGCGCCAAAGTAACAAGCGAGTAGGCGACCGCTATGAACGTAAGAGCCTCTCGTACCGAGGTGTGCCCCATCACGCCGAGGTCTGCCTCGACGTATGGCTGAAGGACGAATGAGGCAATGCGAGGCGAGGCGTGAACGGCGTAGTGCTCGCGCAGCGTCGGCCAGGAGGTCGCGTCTGCCACGACGCTCTCTAGCGCACCGGACACGGACTGCGCCGAGACTGCGTCGTGCAAGGTCACACCGCGTTCGCTCGGTCGGATGATGACGCGATCTGAGCCGAATTCCGGGAACGACTCAGGAAGCTCGGCGACCACGGCGGTTTGCGGGATGGGGAGCCGCAGCGCCTTCAGCGCCAGTAGACCGCTGGCCTTACCGCCTATCGGGTCACTCACTCGGAAGTGACTTGCGGATCAGGTCACGTATCGAGCCGAGCGCCTCAGGGGGTGTCTCAACGTCCCGAAGCGTTGCAGCCCGCGGCCAGTCCTCGTCGACCCAATCCCGGCCGAACGCAGACTTGGGTTGCGAGTATCGAGGTATGAAATGGAAATGGACGAATGGGTCTTTCATCATGGCGGCTATAACATTTACCTTTTCTGCCCCCAATGTCGCCGAAACCTTCTCCAGGCGCGCGAAGATCTCGACAAGCTCGACAGCTTCGGAGGCGGTAACGTCTGCGAAGGTGGGGATAGCACGTGAAGGCAATATAACCATGCTACCGAAGGTGATTTGCTTCGTCCTCACGGTCACCAGCCATCCCTTTCCTTCAAAGACGACCAATTCCTGGGCTCGAAATTTCTCCAAATACTCTTGCGTGCTCACTTATCCTCCACTCAATTGGTGATGTGCCCACTTTATCACATTCGGTGTTAGTCGAAAGTCTATAGCGGTGCGATCCCAGATAAGGTCGAAGTCGTTTTGAAAGAGCCGTCCAGAAGGAACGCCAGTAAAAAGTACTGCGTTTAGTCGGTCTCGGTCATTTCCCCCAACTGCTTCATGCATGACAACAGTTTGCCCGTTAATGATCTCGTACTTTAGGGGGACGGCCTCATCGGTTAATGCTACCATGTAATTGCGGTATCTATCGAGGCATTCGAGCCAGTTGGTCAGATTGGCCTGGATATGCTCATTTCGGAGATGCACTGCTCGCCCGTGGGCACCCGTAGCGACGTACGATTCCAACTCAGCCTTCGAGTAGATCTCGCGGCATATGAGGCCATCCCGCAACTGCGAGTAGAACTGAGATTTCCGTACGCCGTGTTCTCGAACGTAAGCGTCGATCTGGGTGCTTCCTGGACCGAACCGCTGTTCGGCGATGTCTACGACCGCGTCCTCTGTCTTGAACAAGACTGAGAGGCGCTTGGGGATCCGATCGATCCGTGTCGCGCCATGCTCATGAGCGACGATCAGGTGCGAGTACTGGATGGCAGACGTGCTAATCGTCAGGGCAGTGGCCGTCGCGACACCACCGTCCGTTCCGGGTACTTGCCCGGCGGGGCTCAGCGGCTCTGCCAGAGGGGTGACGAGATCGGCGAAGCCCGTCACAGCGGTCCATCGCGCGAGGAGATGCACGGCATCGTCCGCTGCTTGTGCCATCCGCGATGAGGTGGCTGTCGTCACGCCGTAGTAGGTGGACAGGACGGGAAAATCACGCGGGACTTGCGGTGAGATGCTCCGAAGACGCTCGGTGTACTCAGCTTTGCTACCTGATCTGTTGAAGATCGTCTCGAGCAGGCGGTGCCACTCCTGGCCGGGCGGAGGCGTGCGGCCTGGCCGCTCGGTGGGTGGGGAGAAGGCGACGGTATCGCGCATGGTGTCGACATACCGCCAGAGGACATTGGCCTGATGGTCTGGTGTGCCTTGGAAGTCGGGGATCAAGGCGAGGCTCTTGGCATTGCGGAAGCGGCGTAGGTCCGCGGCGCCATGACCCAGCTTGAGGCGTTGCAGGTCCCTTATTATTGCTTCGATAGTTGGTGGCGTGGGTGCTCGAGGCGCTGTTGGTCTGGACGCCTGCATGCCGCCACGATACCTCGCGTGAAACTTTTCACTCGATTGTGATTCTCGGCCGCTGACGTGCGATTTCGCACCCCGCAGCCTTGCGTTCATGGAGAACGCAGCAACCCGCCCGATGACTGACCAGTTCTTGAGCGATGCCAGGCCCGGGGCTCGCGTGCAGTTGGTCGCGATCGAGCCGGCAGTGGCGGAACGTTACCTTCTGTTGCTCCCGGACGTTCTCGTTTGGTTCTCGTGCGGTGAGGTCTTCAGGATCGAGCGGCGTCCAGATCGTTCGCACCGCGACCGGCAGGTCTCAACATGACAGAGACCTCGCGGCAAGCGGCGTCCGCTGCCTACGTGGCGCTCCAAGCGTCCGTACAAGGTGCGGCGGAAGATGTCGGCAGGACCAACGCTGACCTATTTCCGGGGCTGCTCGAATACCTGGTCGATAACACGCTGATCATCGTTGGCCGGACGAGACGACGGATCTTCGGATCATTCGAGGCGACTTGCTGGCGCCACCATGGGCGCGAGGTAAGCGAGATCTTCGTCAACCCTGCACCCGATGCGGGCCAAGCGTCTCGGGATCTGGCGGCGCGGGTGTTGTGCACGGTCATTCACGAGTGCGCCCATCTCGTCAATCACATCCAAGGCGATTCCCCGCCGAGCCGACAGGGCCGGTATCACGCTAAGCGGTTCGCTGCTGTGGCGTTCGCCCTCGGTGACGCTGTTGAACGCGATCCTGTCGTTGGTCATCGGACACCTTGTCTGCGCCGCGAAGCCGTGCTCCGGCTGCATCTTGTAGATGCGCTGCCCGAGCGTCCGGATGATCCGCCAGCCGCCGGCGTAGGTGCCGANNTGCGCCGCGAAGCCGTGCTCCGGTACTACGACGTGCTGCGCGATCTTGAGCTGGCGCTGTCACTGACTTGGCACCGCGAGAGCGACGTCACCAAGCGCGTGACAGTTCCGCCCCCCGTCCCGACGGGTGTTGAGCCCTCAAAAGGTCCGGACGCAAGGTTCGTGAGCGCCACATGCGGGTGCGCCGTGGGTATCCGGCGTCGTCGGATTCGGGTAGCCAGAGGCAGCTGGGCGGACGGCTCGATCCGTTGCACGCTCTGCGGAACCGACTTCGTCGAAGAGTCTCTGACACCGGCTTGTCAAGAACACTCTGAGCCGGGCCCGCGTCACACGTGCTCCGCGCCCCTCGTCGTCGACGAGAGGTGATGCGGACTGACGCCAGCATGCTCTAGCACGAGCGCCAGCTCATCCGTCCCAGCCCATTCTCGAAAACGCGATCAGAAAGGCACGTCCATGAATATCAAGCTCCTGAGGTTCGGACGGTCCCAGCGGACCTCTGCTCGCACCGTATTCACGCCGATCCCGCACTCGTTTCAGACGTCGCGCACTCGCGACTACGACACGGGACAACCCGCTGCCGTCGTCGAGGCCATAGCGACCGAGGCGGGCAACGCNNCAGGCCTCCACGACCCCGACATCGTCGGGGAGAACACGCACCCCCACGCCCTTGACCTACTGACCAAAGGTCACGATGTGGCAGCCGAGGTCATCGGACACGGCGCCCGCAAGGGCAGTCAGGACCTAGTCGACGTCATCCGGGCCAACGAGCCGCTGGTTGCGACAACAGAGGGCACGGCGTTGAGCGCGATCGACGCGGCCGGCTCGGCGGGCAAGAAGCTGATCGCTTTGCGCCACCGACTCCTGTCCGCCGGCCTGCCGGTGCCGACTAGGAAGGCGTCTTGGATCTTCTTCGGGTCACTCGTCTTGTTATTCGCCGGAGACTGGAGCCTGAACGCTACTGGCTTCCAGGAGTTCGGCTTGTCCGATCACCCTTGGATTCCCGGTGTCGGATTCAGTGACGACTTGCACCTTGCCAGCCTCACGGCCGTGGCCGCGTTGGTGTTCCTCGCGGACGGGGCTGGCCACAAGCTGCGCCGGATCGCGCGCGACCTCGATGTCCGTCGCGTGACCCCGAAAGAGCGGCGCGCGGATGTTCCCTGGCCAGCCGCCTTCGACATCGCCGTGCTCGTCGCATGTGTCGCTGCCGCCTTCTACGCCCTCCAAGGCCTGTCCGTGATCCGTGCCGACTATCTCCGGTCGCAGAGCGCGCCCGCGTACACCGCCCCGTTCATGGCGATCCAAGTTGGCGTCTTGCTCGCCGCGACATACCTCTCCTACTGGCACGCCAACCCGCTGGCGAAGCAGTGGAACAGCCAGGTTGCCGAGGCAACCAAAGCGAGGGTCTCGGAGGAGGCGGCGGTTGGGGAGCACGATCGGATCGTCGGGGTCTTCAATGCCGACATCGACCGTCTCGACACCGTCTTCGCGCTGGCGGGTCACCATGTCCGGGCCGACTCACCGAACGTCGAAGCACAGCACGCCCGCTACAAGCACCGTTACCTGCTTGCCCAGTCCGAGCCGGCCCAGGCGAAGGCGTTCACGGACGACATCATTCAGCCGGCCGTGTACACGAACGCCGAGCTGTACCAGAAGCTCATCGGTGTCACGCCCGTGCCGACCTTCCAGAAGGCCAACACGGACAAGGTGATCGCGCGTAAGGAGAAGGTTCGCGAGGAGATCCGTCAGCTGCTGGCGCGCATCGACAACACCGAGATCAGCAAGTTGAACCTCGTCGAGGGCGACGACAACGGCAGTAATGAGTCGACGAACGTTCCCCCCGTGACCTCCATCAAGCCGGACACCGAGTCGCCGATCGGCGCCGGGACGGATGATGACGTTGCGGAGGACGACGAACGCCCGGACGACGAGGCCGCGGCATGAGCGCGCAGAACGACTGCCGTCCCGTCGCCGCTGCTACACGGCTCAGCTTGACCGGCCCAGGGGGAGTCGGGCAGTACATCCAGCCATCGCCGCCCCCTCCGGGACGCCGAGCTGCACGAGCCGTCACGCTGCCCGGCTTCACCGGCGCAAGTCAGTCCGAGATCGCGATTCGGCTCGACAAGGTCCGCACCGTGGTCATAGCCGACTGCAGCAACTCGATGCGCGTCTCCTTGTGGAGCGGGGATCCGGACGACGTCGTCGGCGCTGCCGCGGAAAGCGTGTTCCGGCTCCTTCGGAAGTTCGGCGGTGGCAGGGCGACGGTGATCCACTACGGCTCCGACGCCCCAGCCGACCGCGTATTCGGGCCGTACGACGTCAAGCGGGAACTCAAGCCGCTCGTCCGCGCTGCGCGCGATCGGCCGAGTCTCGGCGGAACCAACTTGCACGCCGGTCTCAGCCGCGCACTCGAGGTCCTATCAGCCCTCACCGCCGACGAGACGCTCATCGGCTGGATTTTCACCGACGGAATCCAAGACGTATCGCCGCAGATCCACGCGGCCGTCAACGCCTTCCCGACCAACTCCCTGCATCTCTGCCTCATCGACAGGTTCAACGGCTGCACGCCAGAAATCGAGGCCGCCTGGAAGACCATCCCGTGGAACAGCTTCACCCGTCTCGATGCGCTCGACGTCCGCGCACTCGGCGTGCAGCTGGCCCACGTCTATGCCACCGCCACCGGCCTATCGATCGCCACCCAGTCCAACTCACGAAAGAAGGTTTGACATGAACACCGTCAACCAGCTCTACCGATGGGCCATCCAGCGGGGACTCCTGCCGTTCGCCCTGCTGCTGCTCGGAACGACCGGCCTCACCGGTTGCGTAAGCGCCAATGGCGCAACCGCGCCCCAAGCTGCCACTTGCCCCGCGCCGGGAACCGTCACGGCGGCCACCCCGATCGTGGCCATCCTCGGCACGACCGGGCCCGGGATCGACTACTACACCGCGAACCAAGGCGGAACCGCGTCGGACCTCGCCACCGTCATCACCGGCTCGGAGAACATCAGCGCAGACGTCATCGTCAACGGCGTCGGCACCAACAACACCGCTCCGGATCTGATTGCTAACAAGGTGCTGACCGCCGACGGCAACAACAACCTGCTCCGCAAGAACAACCTGGCCTGCAAAGACGCCGCTGTGACAGACGCGGTGAACACCACGCTGGCAAAGGCCAGCGCGCCGCAGCCACTGGACGTCTTCGATGCGCTGGCGACACTTCAGGGCAACCTGACCGGATTGCCATCGAAGGCGCCGGTGAACGTCGTCCTGTTGACCTCGCTGGTGAACACGGCCTCGCCGGTGAACCTGTCCGACCCGAAAGTGTTGGCCAATCCGGTGGCCGCGCTCAACGCATTGGC
Organism: Actinomycetota bacterium; assembly: GCA_003134755.1. GTDB lineage: Bacteria > Actinomycetota > Actinomycetes > Acidothermales > Acidothermaceae > PALSA-607. The sequence continues at coordinate 22,827 of PLCK01000291.1, forward strand.
CGCTCAGCGCCTCATCCCCAACTGCGAGGGCTGGAGAGTCGCGGCAGTCGGCGGAGACCACGCGTCGCCGTCCCTGAGCGACGCTCAGAGCGCGCAGCTTCGCGAGTTTTGGCGCCAGTATTTCAATCGGTGCGGCGGAGTCCTTGTCGAATGGAGTCAGCACCTGACTACCTTTCCCGTCACGACGGCGGGCATACCGGCTGCTGACATATCCCAGATCCCGATCCCGGTCGTGCGTACCCCGAAGACGATCGTTGCGACGCTTGGCGGTGACGTGCTCTTCGACAACGGAAGTGCCGAGCTGCGCGCCGCGGCAGGTCCGGAGCTAGCTCAACTTCTCCAGTTGATCAACGGAGCGAGGGGACGAATCGTCGTCACGGGATACACGGACCCGACCGGTAACGAGGCTGCCAATTTGATTTTGAGCAAGAACCGAGCCGCCTCTGTCGCGAGTTGGCTGATCGGCAACGGGGTAGCGGCGTCACGCATACAAGCGAAGGGCGCCGGCTCGACCGACATGGTCTTCCCAAAGCCGACAACGCCAGCGGAACACCAAGCCAACCGGCGCGTCATCGTCACCATCTACACCCAATGACAAGCCGACTCCTTAGGTCACGAGTGACCCGGATCGATCGCATCGCGGCGCTGAGACGTTGACGGCATCGAGCGGACCAGCCCCGCGTTGCACGGATCTCTATCCCAAGGATTCCCTCGCCGCCGACGCTATCGAGGACAGACAGGCTGACGAGTTCGACCTCGCTCGAGAACATCTGTTGCTTGGATATCGCTTCAACACAGCCCGCGCATACTGGGGTGACCTTGAGCACTGGCGAGACTGGTGCATGGATCTGCCGGACGCCGTCGATCCGCTCTGGCCGACGTCAAGTGACATTGAGCACTACCTGTTGTCCATGCGCGTCGCTGGGTACAGCCCAAACACGGTCGCCAGGCGTCTTACCACCCTGCGGGCGTTTTTTGCCGATGCCGACCGCGGGGGCTCAAATGCTGTGATGAAGGTCGCGCCGGTGCCGCGGCGGAGGAGTGACCGGCACGATTGAGCCTACTTTCTTTACCTTCGGGTCGAAGTTTGCGTCGTCGAACGCGGCCAACCAGTCGCCGATTGCCTCGAACGTCGGGCTGCCGCTGCGGAAACATTCACGCAGGAGCACCTGCCTAACGCTCCAACGCCGACCTTCGCGGGAAGTCTGCTGGCTAGCCCGGAGTGCGAGTCGCTACTGATGTTGAGATCCAACCATCAGTTTCCCGCGGCCCGGTACTCCTCGACGATCGCTGCTGATACCCGACCACGCGCGGAGATCTCGTAATCATTGGCTATCGCCCAGGCGCGTACCGCGGCAGGATCGACGTCGGTTTCGACGTGTCGGTACGGACGTCCGCGTCCTCGCTTGGGATTGCTCAGCTTCCGCCCGGCGGCTATGTAGGGAGCGAGTGCCTTCTTCAGGCCGGCCGCGTTGCGACTGGATAGATCGATCGTGTAGTTCTTGCCGTCGACCGAAAACACGATTGTCTCCGTCGCTGGGTTACCGTCGATGTCGTCGACGAGTGAGATCTGGGTTCGTTGTGCCACAGTGCGCATCCTCCCGAGATTGGCCTCTTCGTCTGCAGGCTAGCGCCACAGGCGCGTGCACTCGGGACCGCACGCCGAGGACGACGACGCCGGCCTACTTGCGCAATTGCGGTTGCCATGTGCCGAGCGCAATGATTCCAGGTCGACCGTTGTATCTACCAGACCACCGGGGTGATCATGCGTTACCGCGTTCGCGTCAGTCGAGTGCAGAGTGCCGAACGGCAAGCTCGAGCCGTCGATGAAGAGGACGCAATCCGGAAGATCCAAGAGGAACTTGACCGTCCGTACGGTTATCTAGGCAGTTGGCAGACCACTGCTACCTACATCGAAGTCTTGGAGGTAGACCCTGCGATTCGCACGGCACTCCCGCCGGTCGGCGAAGGCCCCATGATCCTGCCCTTGAAGGACGCAGCGAAGCACCTGGGGGTCGCCTACGGTGCCATGTACGAGCTGGTCAACGCGGGCGAGATTGAGCACCTGCGGCTCGGCCGCCGCATGTTCATCAGCCGCGATGCTTTGAAGGCGTTCGTCGCAAGCAATTCGCATGCGGGTAGGAATCCGTGACGGCGGATCGCTCGACAGCAATTCTCGTTTCACCGGGATCTATACCCAATGGAGCGCGTGGGCCACGAACGCGACAATGAGTCCCGCGATGTGGCGACGGCGACGCCTGCCACAAACGCTGTCTTGTGTGCGGCTGAAGCCTGGGGGACACCAGTGGCGGCGCGCCAGATCCGCCGCGGAGTGGATACGGCCCTCGCAACACGCCCCTCAAGCGATGACTCGCGGGTTTGCGCTTCGGCGGCCATGTCCACAAGCAATCCGATCGCCTGATGACATGCTCCATGGATCAAATCTGCGCTCGTCACCGGGTCCTGGCTAAACAACGAAGGCCACACGAGCACGGCCTAACCGGGACAGTCTGCATCGTGCCGCGGGGCTTGTACTCGGCAGTCAGCCCGAGCCACTGGATGGTCCGCGCAGCAACGGCTGTCACCTGGTGCAGATTGACCTGCTGCCGGGCGACTACCTGCTCTCGCCCGCGCTTGGGTTGCCACGTCGGTATGCCTTCGAGCCAGTCGTCGATCCGATCACAGTTGGCGAGCATGGCGTCGAAGGCTTGCAGGAACGAATTGAGATCCTGGCGGCGCTTGTCGAGTGAGGCTGCTGTCGTCACCGACGGGTCATGTCGAATCAGTCGTAGCCCACGCCGGCCAACTCTCATCGGCTTTGCGCACGAAGCGCTCGACATCAAACTTGTGCTCGACCAGTCGCCGCTCGGCGTTGGAGATCTCGAGCTCGGTGAAGAGCGGTCGGTACCAGGGCAGCAGGGCAAACGCTTCGACGCTCATATCCAGCCGTTTGTGTTCCCAAAGAGTCGTGAAGCCATCTGATGCATCTCGCCCGCTAAGCAGCACGCGCGCTGCTCCGACGCCTCCATGCTCGCCCACCATCTGCATGAAGCGGGTCGGGTTATAGCCGATCTCGCGCTTGAGCGTGTCGGCGCCCGACACCATGTCAGCGTGGAAGTGACGCTCTGCCTCGGTGGTCACGACGCCTTCCAGGTGCATCGCGGGAAACCAGCAGGGGAGGCTTCCATGCGCGCGCGCCAGAACCACCCAGCAGTGTGTCGACAACTCGCCACAGGAGCTACCTCCCTACCTGATCTGTCCCAGTCATCGTAGAAGTCCACGATGCCTCGAAGCCATGGCGGAGATGATCAGACCCCGATGCACGGCGTTGGCTACGCGGCGGGGATGCTGCACGCCATGGCGGTCGTTCCGACGCTCTTGTGGATCGTCTTGAAGCGCTGGCTGATCGCGCTGACCGATGTGCCGGCTTCCGTTGCGATGTCGCCGAGGCTGTCGCCGATGACGTAGCGCGCGAACACCAGGCTGCGCTGTTCGATGGAGAGGTCCTGGGCGAGGAGCCCCAAGTCGCTGTCGACGACCGATTCCTCCACGACGTGGTTCCTGTCGCTGATCCACACTGGCGAATCCACGGGGTTGACCGTGGCGCCTTTCTCCGTGTTGCGACCGATGGCGCGGTAAGCCTCGCCGCGCATGGTCATGGCCACGTAGGCGGCGACGCCGGGCGTGCCAGCCGTGTGCGCGCGAACGGCCGTGACGACACCCAAGCGGGCGGCGTTCGCGACATCCTGCTGCAGGTGGTAGTCCTTGGTGACGAAGGACGCCAGGCTGAGCGCCTTTGGCTCGAACCGACGGACGATTTCGCCCATCGCGACGGTGTCGTTGCTGGTGTCGGCCTGCGCGGCCTGGACCAGTTCTTCGAGGGAGGCCTCAGCCGCCCAGAGATACAAAGAACCCATTCGGGAGTTCCCCTTCTGATAGCGGAAGGGGCCCCAAATGGGCGAATGATGCGTGGCTCGACGACTCCAGTTGACCCAGGATATTGATCCCAGGCACGGCGACGAACCCCTTCTATGGACTTATGTATTCAGACTAGCAGTAGCCTCCGACAATACGAAGCGTTGCTCGTCCGCCCTAGACAGAAGGCGACCCCACCCGAACCTGTTAAGGCTCGGGTGGGGCTGATCCTTGCCAGCCTCAGGCTGCGTCGTCGTCTTCGACGACGCCGAGGTCGATCGTGCTGAGCGTCTTCAGGGCTGCCGACAAGAACGGCGACCAGACCACGGCACGCTCGGTCTCGTAGAACGTGCGCCGGTCACTGTGCACATCTGCATCACACTCCGCGTTACCGAGCGTCCACAGCAGGACCTCCAAGCCGGCCCGCAGGCGTGGACTTGCGCCCGGTCCCTGGTACAACTCGGTGTAAAACGGGTGAGCGACGTTGAGGTACAGAACGCGGGGTCCACCTTCTTGAACAACCCGGAAGAACGGCGCGCCCGGAGAGTCCTCAGTCTCAACAACCTTGTCCTGGCCTTCACGACTCGCCTCGAGCTCGCGTTGAACGGCTGATGGCTCGAGGCCGGATTGCTTCGCGCGCTTTCGCGCCGAGTTCTCCAGGTTCTTCTTCGCCTCGTTGACGCGGTCGGGCGTGTCCTTCGGCTTAGGAGTCGTCCGAAACTTCTCGGCCGCTTCGACTGCTTCGACAGACGCACGCTTCTGTCGCTTATTAGACTCGATTTCGTCGGCAACCACTGCCGCCGCCTTCTTGTACACACCTCGCATTTGGCCGATCGCCTCGAACATTTTCCCGCTGTCCTTGAGCATGTTCCAGACGCTCTCGTGCGGCTTGACCTGCTGCTTCGACGTCGTGATCGAGAACATGTCATCCAGCGTTGCGTCGAAGTCGACCTCTACCGCCCAGAAGCGGTCCGTGGTGGCGTTGAAGCTCGCAAACGCCCGAGGTGGGCGTACAACGTCGATCTGACGGCCCATGCGCGTGAAGATCACGCCGTTGTTAGCGTCGGCGATGTCGAGCCTCTCGTTTGTCTGACCGCGTCCTGGCTTGTTGGTGTCCTTGGCCTCCGGCTTACGGAAGAAGGTCGGCGGCATCACTGCGTAGCGGACGCGCATGCGGCCGATCACCTCGCCGGTCTTCTTGTCCTTCACCTCAACCGATGCTGGATCCAGAGCGGTAGCGCGATCAGCGTCCAGCTCGTAGTAGCGGAAGCCGGGCGTCAAGAACAACGGATCACACGGCTGGACGGGCTCGCCATCGACGGTCATCGGCGACGCGACCAGGTAGTTTCGGTAGATGATGCCGAGCTGGGTCAGAAGGTTCGCCTTGAGTCCGTCCCGCGTCTTGAAGTCGATGCGGTCGAGTTCGCCGGCCCAGACCACGACGGTCCCGTGAGTAAAGGAGTCCCAGCGCTTCGCCTTCTTGAGATAGTCGATGACGAAGGTGGGTGGCTGCTCGGTCTGCTCGACGGGCATCTCGATGCGCCCATCCTTGTTCCAGTCGCCGTTTTTGATCTCATCGATGTCGAGGTACGCGGAGTGCCAAGTGCCTTCCTCCGTGCGCGAGAAGAGGCTGACGCGGTGGCACTGACTTACCGACGCGCTGGGCAAGCCGTACCCGTACTTCCCGAATCCGGCCCGGTTCTCAGCCCGGGTTCCGGCGCCCCAAACGAGCGAGGCACGAACCATCGTCGGATCCATGCCGTAGCCGTCGTCGATGACCGCGATCTGCGTCGGCTTGGCGCCAGCGTCGAAACCGAAGACGATGTCGATTTGTGTCGCCGAGGCTTGGATGGAGTTGTCGACGAGCTCCGCCATCGCGAAGGCCGTGCTCCTGTAGCCGATGTCTCGCATGCCGCGCACGAAGGCGTCACCTACAAGGATGTCCCAGGTGAAGTTGTCCCGCTCGAGCTTCTTGATGTACTCCCGCTGAACTCGCAGGCCTTCATTGGCTGCCGTGATGTCCATGTCTGCTCCTTGAGTCGCGGTTGGACGGACCCGGTTGGTCCGTCGCAAGGCTTGGACACCCATATAAGGCGACGGGGGAGTCGAATGTGAAGGCTCGGCTCGAAGGATCTCGGGCAGCCCGGAACGCCCGTTTTGCCCAGGGCTTGTGCGGCGCGCCCGCAGGTGCCAGGGTCCGGTTCTGTCGGACGCACCTGCAAGAATGACAATGATGTAACTCTGGAGGAAACGGTCATGGCGGCGGCAAAGCGGTCCGAATCTACGCGTGGTGGCACGTTCGACGCCTCGGTTGGTGGACGAGCGGCTCGCCGGGAGAAGGCAGCCGTCATCCGGAACGTTGAGGTCGCCCGGATTCGGCCTGAGGACGGTCTAGGGCGAAAGCGGGATCGGGACGGTCATCGCGACCTCCGGAACTCGATCCAACAGTTCGGCGTGCTGACTCCAGTCACTGTGCGGCTGGCACCTGACGGCTCTGGGGACTATCTGCTGATCAAGGGGCAAGGTCGCACGCTCGCCTGTCAGATGCTGGGGATCAAGAAGATCCCGGCCATCGTCGTAGATGACGACTTTGCCGACAACGAGAAGGTCCAGCAGTTCCTGGTCGAGAACGTCGCCCGATTGCGTATGCGGCCAATCGACCGGGCCCTACTGATCGCTCGCGCGCGCCGGGAGGGCGAAGAGACCGTTGACATTGCCTGCCGCTTCGGGGTCGCACCGGCCACGGTCCGCCGGCTGGAGGCGCAACTGGACGGTGCAAGTAGGCACGAGGTCGCGGTTCTAAAGGAAGGCAAGATCAACCTGGCCCTACATGCCGTGGTGGCCCGCGGTGTCGACGTGGAGGATCGGGGCGACGTGCTGGCAATCGTCAGTCAGCACAAGCTCCGCACCAAGGAGGTCGCTGCACTGTTCGTCGCCGTTGGTTGGCGAGACATCGTGGCCCTTGGCCCTCGGTATCGTGCTCAGCGACTCGTGCTGCTTGGTTGGATCTGTGCCACTCTCGACGGGCTCAACAAGGGTTCGATCGATGAGCGTCTGCAGCAGGTTGCGGAGCTGCTGCCGCTTGAGTTCGAGGGCAACTCGTTGCGGGCTGAGGCAGCGAGGTGAAGCTCATCGCGGTCGACCCGGACCTACTCGACGTCAGTGACGAGCTCACCCGATCTGGTAGTGCGAAACAGTTCGAAGAGCGTCTGAAGGCGTCGATCGAGGAGATCGGGCTCGTTGAGCCGCTCAAGGTAGCGCCGATGCCATCCGGTCGGTATTTGGTGGTGGACGGCACAATGCGCTCTCGCGCCATTGCGGCGATCCGGAAGTCCGATCCGGCCGCCTTCCGAAGCATCCCGGCCTACGTCACTAATTACGAGCATCGGTACGAGATTCGTTTCCAGACGGACATTTATCAAGACCTCCTGCCCAGCCAGCTCGCCACGCTGGTCGAGCACCTTCACAGGGCAGAGAAGGTGCGGAAGGTCGACATCGCGAGGTACATCGGCGTATCTCCCGCCACGCTTCGCAACTACACCGGCCTGTGGCGGATGGTCCAGCGTGGTGGCCACTTTGCGCGGATCGTCGAACTCATGGATGTTGGTGTTGTGCCGTCGTCCAACCCGTATGCGTGGCTCCGACTCAGCGTCGCGGGCGTGCGAGAAGTACTGAATCTGCACTTCGCGCAGGGCGATCCGCTTGAGAGCTGGATCGATGGACAAGTGAATGCCGCGCGGCAGGGGACCGCAACGCGGTACACAACCGAGTACGTGGAGACCACAACTGGCGGTTTGGACGCGCGGTTCTACCGCGAGGATGCGGAGATGCGGTCCGTCAAGCGAGACCTTGGCCTGATGAAGGGTCAAGGCGCGGCCGCAGACAAGCTGCCGATCCCGGAGACGACCAACGGGCGCGATGTACGAGTTGCCGTCCGGCATCTCAAGACTGTTGTCGATGAGTCGCCCGACCTGGTTCTGCAGACGGCCGCTCGATCCCTTAGGACGTACCTCAAGTGACGACCGCCGTCGAGTGGTCTGAGGACGCATTCTTTGAGGCTCCCGAACGCAGCTCGATCGATGGGGGTACGACGTCCATCGGCCCTTTGTGGCACGGCGCAAGCCCTCGGTGGGGCCATTCGATGCACACGATGTGCTCCTATCACGGCATGTTCCCTGCCAAGCTCGCGCACTACTTCATCCAGCGCTACTCGCAGCCAGGCGATCTGGTGGTCGATCCGTTCAGCGGACGAGGAACGGTCGCGCTTCAGGCGAGAGTCGAGGGTCGGCGCGTAATCGGCAATGACCTTAGCCCGCTGGCGTATGTGTTGTCGCGCGCCAAGGCAGCGCCGCCGAGCTGGAGCTCCGTGTTGGAGAAGCTCGCCACCGTCGAGAGGTCGTACCGGCGCGCGACTGCAGGCGATCCAGACGTCTCTAATGACATCCGGATGTTGTACCACCCGAATACTCTGCGGCAGTTGACGTTCATACGGTCGCACCTTCTCAAGGGTGCACTGACCGCCTGGGGCCCGCAGACCCTAATGATTGCTGGAGCACTGACCGGAATCATGCACGGCGCGCATCGTCGTGACGGCAGCTCGCAGTACCTGAGCATCAGCATGCCCAATACGTTCAGCATGTCGCCCACGTACGTTGCGAAGTTCATCGAACAGTACGGCCTGGTCGCTCCGGATCAGAACGTTTTTGAGTGCATTCGAGACAAGGTCGCGCGTCTCTATCTCGACGCGATCACTGGCACTGACGGCGTAGTATTCGCCGAAGATGCCGCCGTGTTGTTATCCAGCCGTGCGATCAAGCGGCGGAGTGTGGACCTTGTCGTTACCTCGCCGCCTTACCTCCAGGTCGTCAATTACGGCACCGCGAACTGGATCAGGCTGTGGCTGCTCGGCGTTGACGAGGTCGGCCGTGACAGCGGCGCGGGCCGGAAGACCATCAACGCTGCGCTGGATCACCGCCACACCTATGCGACGTACAGGCACTTCATCCTCCGCGCGCTCGTCGGCATTGAACGCGTTCTGACCAAGAATGGCGTGGCCGCGATCGTCATAGGTGACGTCGCAGATCCTGGCAAAGAGGCTGTATCGCTCGCGCGAAAGATATGGGACGACGTCGGCGGCGAGACCGGCCTTGAGTTGCTAGAGCTGATAGAGGACGACCTGCCAGTCGACAAGAAGGTCAGTCGCATCTGGGGTGACACCAAGGGCCAGGCGACCGACCGCGATTGCATACTGGTGCTGACGCGGCCCGGAAGCAACGCAACCGCGGGTGTTGCGATCGTGGACTGGGATGAGCCGTACAAGGATGCCGGTCCCGACGCCGCACACGAACGACTAAGGCGGCTCTCCTAGCTCCGGTGCATAAGCGGAACGCCCCTTGCACGCCTTCAGCCCCACGACGCGTTCAGTCCCACAATCACGCGCGTTGCAGCCGTGAGCGCGGCCTCCGCATCGGACTTGATCATGGACTCGACATCGAACGCTTCGTTGGCATTTGGATGTGCTGCGATTAGCCGCGCATGGACCGAATGTGGGTCGAACGGTAGGCGGAAGTGCGCGATGACCTTGCGCGTCTCGTTAATGACCTTGAGGTCTTGGAGGAGTGGCTCGTCGATTAGCCCGGCGGCGTGCGCCGCCGCTGCTACGGGTCCGAGGCCGGCCCTGGCCAATCGTTCATCGAGGGCATCCCGCATTTCCAGGAACGCCGCGAGTGCCCGCTCGCAAAGCGCATGAGCGCACAGAATCGCCGCGACATCATTTTGAGCGATGTAGCACCGCAGGCTCTCGTAGTACAGCCAGACAACCTCAGCCCCACCAACCATGCCGAAGCCGTCTTCGGATAGTCGGTTCTGTAGGTGCCAAATCCAATGACGCCGCTCGGCCCGAACCTCCCGGGTTTCCTCGTCCTCCACCTGCAGGACTGCGACGAGCGACGCTAGCCCCCACGGTTCGGAGATTGACTCGAGCCATTCCAGCGCGAGCTCGCCTTGAGTAAGCGGCGGAATCCCGCGCAGATCTAGCTGAAGCTGCCCGTAAGGATGGGCCACGGCGCAATCCATGCAGCAATCCTGTCTCGTTCGAATGAATCAATCGAGTTGCGAAGGGGAGACGGGCACCCGGTCACCCGTCTCCCCGCGGTTCTAGCTAGCCCTGGGGCAGGGCGAGCAGGTTGTCCGTCCAGATGCCGTCGGCATGAGTGCGCAGATACTTCTCACCGGACGGCGGCGTGACGACAGCGACTGTTGCGCGACTGCCCCGGCTGTCCTCGACATACGCTGCGCCGTTCTGGTTCTCGATCCACGCGACAATTTCGGCGCGTGAGTTCTCACCTGAGTTGCCGTCAGCTGGATTCGTCCACCCCAGACGGACGATGTGCTGGTGCGCGGTGCCTCCCGAGAGGCGGATAGCAGTGATGCGGATCGCCACGTTGGTGCTCCTTCTTCTGTTGGACGCGTCAGGTTGACCCGTCATGACTAGAAGGCCTCGACNNGCATCCCACCGTCGGTCCAACGAGATCGCGAGTGCGTCGTTGAACGCCAGCGACGGATAGGCCCGTGATGTGTATCGCTGCCAACGCGACGGATGTCGGGGTGCGCCCCCGACGGTCCATACGGGCAGCCCGGCCCTCTTGATTATCTGCGTGAGCCAAGCCACTTGCGCCCGGTGGTGTGCGCGTGCGGGGCCACTCGGTTCGGTGCACCCCCAGGCGAGCAAGATCGCATCCGCACGCGTTATTCCCTCTGCAATAGCGGGCCGCATTGCCTGCCATTCGGCTGCACCGACGCAGGTCGTGGCGATGTCCACGACGTTCGCTGTCGGCACCGCAAATAGGTTGGTGATGCTTGCGCTCTTACAACCGAGGATGTCCTTCGCCGCTACAACGCGACGCCGCGTTCGATCTCCAGAGGTAGATGCCGGCGCGTTCGCCAGTATCGCAAGTAGATGTCCACACCCATCGCTCATGAGATGAATGTAGGGGGCAGGGGTCGAGAATGGACAGCAAGGCGACCGGTCGACGTCGGTCGTCGCGAGCGCCTGCGCGGCCGCTCGGCTCCGTCGGTGTCGTACGCGAGCAGCATGTGAATCTCGCATATCGTGGTCCGGCCCGGCATCGTGGGGACCGATGGGTCGGGATGTCGAGTTGCAGACATCTCGGTTGCGCGCGGTTCGTTGATCGCCTCGACACTTTGATGTCGGTGCGGGGACAGCTACCCTGATCGGGTGATCCTCGACCTGACCACACGATGTTTGCCGCCTCGTACGACGCGCTCCAGCAGCACGCCGTCGGCTAGGTAGACGAGGGCCACGGATCGGTGTTCACAATCCTGCACATCTCGGATCTGCATCGATCGCCTGACGATCCGATCAGCAACACCGTTCTATTGTCGTCCCTTACGGCTGATCATGCGAAGTATCGCGACGAAAACCCAGCGTGCCCATCCCCAAACGCGATCATCGTCAGCGGCGACATAGTACAGGGCGTGCGGCTCGGAACACCCAACGCAGCCGAGCAGATCGCAGATCAGTACCGCGTCGCGACCGAGTTTCTTGACTCGCTCACGAAGTTGTTTCTGGACGGCGACCGCTCGCGAATCGTCATAGTCCCCGGTAACCATGATGTCGACTGGAACATGGCTCGAGCCGCCATCGGGCCGCCGTCTGATCCGGAAATCTTGCAGAACCTCAGCCGATCGTCGTTTTCACCTCGGTCGCCGCTGCGATGGTCGTGGTCCGACCTGTCTGTCTACACGATCGTCGACCGTGACGCGTACGAACTCAGGCTCAAGGCGTTCCGTGATTTCTACGACAGCTTCTATGCCTCAGCAGACCGCCGGCTCCGCCAAACACCCTACGGCTACTGGGACTTGTTCGAGCTCCACGACGGCCGCATCGCGGTCGCGGGGTTTAACTCGTGCGCGAACAACGACTGTTTTCGCTTGTGCGGGCAGATCCCCGATGACGCGGTGGCGGGTGCGCACCTGACCATCGACAGAGAATGCAGCGGTGCAGAACTGCTCATGGCTGTCTGGCACCACAGCATCGAAGGCGGCCCAGACGCCGATGACTACATGGATCTCGGAACGATACACCGAATGATCGGCGGTGGTTTTCGCCTGGGATTGCACGGCCACCAACATCGCGCGCAGATTTCCAGCCGCTACGTTCGCCTGCCGGAAGCTGAGCAGATGGCCGTTGTGAGCGCTGGCTCCCTGTGCGCAGGACCGGTCGAGCTGCCGACCGGAGTCAATCGACAGTACAACGTAATCGTCCTCAACGAGGATCTCAGTCGTGCTCGCGTCCACATTCGCGAAATGGCGGTGGAGACGGTCTTCGGGCCAGCGATGCGAGCAGAACTTGGTGGCACCGGGTTCGTCGATCTGTCGTGGGATGACGACGGATTCCGCGCACGCGCGGTGCGGGCAAAGAGGGCGCGGCGCGAGGCAGCCGTCCTTGGAGCGGAGCGCGCCTGGAAGGCTGGAGAACCTGCCCTTGCCAAGCAGGTCCTATCCACGGTGGACGCCGCCGAGGAGCCGTACGCGCGATCGCTTCTGCTGCGGGTGCTCCAGGACGACCAAGACTATGAGGGGATCGAGAATGCGATCTCTGTACCTGCCGACATCAACGAGCTGACCGTCCTGGTCGAGGCGAGGATCACATCGGGGCGGTTCGCCGCAGCCAGACAGGCACTCGCCGACTGGAGCAACGTCCTCGGCCTTCCCCAGCCACAACGCAACGACCTCGACGCGCGCATCACTGCAGCAGAATCGATGGCCCAATCATGACGAACGAGCGCATCCCCTTCCAAGTCGACGTTCAGCGAGTGATCGAGGTCCTCGCCACGCAGATCTACCAGTCGCCATTCGCCTTGCTACGAGAGAACACTCAGAACGCCTTCGACGCGATCATGTTGCGCAAGTTCCGCGGTGACACCTTCGAACCGAGGATCGAGTTGAACATCTCACCCGATCGCATCGTTGTCCGCGACAACGGAATCGGAATGACTCCCGCCGAACTACGGCGCAACTACTGGAGCGCTGGCAGCAGCAGTAAGAACACGCCAGAGGCACGCGCCGCCGGCGTGGTGGGCACGTTCGGGATCGGGGCGATGGCCAACTTTGGCGTCGCCGACGCGATCGAGGTCGTCACGCAGTCGGCTATCAGTGGCGAGCGCACGCGCAGCCTTGCCCAACGCGCGACTCTATCTCTCACAGAGGATTGCATCGAGCTGGAGCCTCAGACCCCGACGGCCGAGCCGGGCACAGTCGTAACGGCGACGATCAGTCCGGCATCACCGATCGAGATCGCAAGCGCTGAGAACTACATCAGTGAGTTCGTCACCTACGTGTCCATTCCGGTTGTCGTGAACGGGCAGCTGAAAAGCCAGGGCGATCTTCGCTCCACGCTCGTCCCAGACTCGACCTCGTGGCGCGCCACGCTTCCGAACTCCAAGTTGGGCGATCTCATCGGTTCCATAGCAATCCACATAGCTGGCGGCACCGGAGACGTTTCGGTGGAAGTCACCGACCTCATGCCCGCAAGCGGTGGCCTCGCTGGCACGCTAATTCTCCGTCAAGGCGTGAATCAGATCCGCAGCTACCGCAGCGGCTTCGGACTTGCGGTTCTGAGTCTCCAGTCGGCATATCAGTTCGGTGGCGCAGTGGACCTCGCGGTCCTTGAACCGACGGCCGGGCGCGAGGCTCTTTCCACGGGCAGCATGCAGCTACTCCAGAATGCCACCACCGCGATTGACGGGCTGGTCTCTGCGGTGATCGCTGAACGCGAAGAAAGCGACCTCAACACCAGCTTCATGTCGTGGGTTCAGTCGCACGGTCGCTACGAGCTTTGCGACAACCTGCGCATGCGCGTTGAACCAAATCGCGCACGGATCCGCCTCGCCGATGTCCGCTCAACATCACTGGTCGCGCCACTTCGTGTCTACGCAGGAGGTGAACCGACACTCATCGAGTCGTTAGCAAGCGAAGATGCCCCGCTTTACGTGCTGGCCGCCACAAACCCTAGGAGGCAGTGCGAGGCCGAGTACCTCCGCCAGTTCTGCCAGACCGAGCAGATGGCCGACCGACCAACCGTCCTCTCAGTCAAGCACCTGCGGGACTGGTCCCTCGAAGAGCAAGCGTTGGTATTTCGTGTCGTAACTGTGCTTCAGTCCGACTACTTCCTTGCTATTGATGTCCAGCTGGCCGATCTGTCCCACAGTCTTCCGGTCTTGCTGGTCAACGGTGACTCACCACGGCTTTACCTGGACCCAAGAGGCTCGACGTTCGGCGCCCTCGTGACTCTCTATGGTTCCGACTACGCAGGATTCGGCAGCATGGTGAAGGACTTCGTCCGAACCATCGTGTTTCCCCAAGTTGCAAACCTGGTGCCGAGTAGCACTCGCCACGGAGCAGAAGCTTTCCTCAAATCGATAAAACGCACACGCGACCTCTTCGAATACGAATACGACGATCTCGACGACCTCAACTCGATATGGGCAGAGCTCCTGGGTGGCCGCCTGACGCTCGGAGAAGCAGCCAACGCGGCCGGCAATGGGGCCACCCGCAACTCACAAGTGCTTGATAGCGGCGCAGAGATGCGGGTCATGGATGTCGTGCCCGATGTGATCACCAACGAGGAGGTGCTTGCCGCGCAAGAAGGCACTGATGAAGACCTTGGACCTTTGCCGGCGATCTTGCGTACGGAAGTTGACACCGAAGCGAAATTGCTGACGATCGCTTCAAGCGACAACGCGCTCAAGGGGTACAGGACATTCCTGGCGCTCTCGGATCGAGCCCGTGAGGACCGAGGCGACTTCTTCCTGCATCCGCATCGCACCTCGATCGTGTGGGGCGGCCAACGGGTGCTTTTCGTCTTCGAACACCACTCAGGCACTTTTGGCCTTTACTACGACCTTCAAACCGCAGAGCCGGTGAGCACAGTGCCCGGCGGCAAGCTATATCCGACGTGCACGCTCGTCCTCGGCAACCGCATCTTCATTCCGATCCCGGACGAGATAGCTACGAACTTTATCCCTGGCGCCAACGAACGGAAGCGCTTCGGGGTGAGATCTGATCTGATCTACGCAGGGTCGGAGGAGAGCGAGGACCGTCGGAGCTAACCGCGACGAGCGTTCGCGCAGGTTGGTCGTCAACACTGAAAGATGATCACGATCGCCACGCCCGGCGGTGATCGTGCCGACCGACGGGACGAACATCTTCGTAGGACTGGCGACTCAATCCATCGGTTGACTAACGATCGATGTGGGCACCGTGCCCGGCAGTACGCGCGAGATCAACGGTCCTGGGTACGCGTTCGAATGGTAGAGAGGAACGCAAAAATGGGAGGGGGCTAGATGCAGCTCTGTGAAATTATCCCTCGCAACCAAGAAGACTACGTCCTTCACGAGCTAAGCAGCTAAGATCGTCAACGCTAAGCAGCCTACCGACCCCCCCGTCGTGGGCGCATCTGAATGCCGGCCCTCTTAAGTGCTGTCCACGCTGTTGTGCCATCGACCTCAAACAGCTTGCCGATCTTCGCGACTGACAGCCCACTTCGGTAGAGCTGAGCCGCCTGTGCGATCTGCTCGGCGGAGAGCCCTTGGTTCCGCATTGCCACGCCGTGCTCGTGGAGCAACCGCACGACGGATCCGTGGCTGAGGGTGTACTGAGGCACGAGCTCGTCGATGGTTCGGCCGGCTTCATAGTCGATGATCAGCTGGCCGATCACGGCTGGCGACAGGCGTTGGGTGAGCTTGAAGGACGGCCGCGGGGGCAGCGGCGGAGCGGTATGCCGGTCGAGATCGACCGAGCGAAGCAAGCGCTGTACCTTCTGCAGTTCCTTGGAAAGCCGGTGCTCTCGAGCACAACGACCTAGCACGGCTACCATGATGTCCGAGCGAGAGGTGTTTGTCTGTTTCGAGTAACATCCGTTCTGCTCCACCAATGCACACTAATTGAGCCATTCTCCCTGGTCAGAGGCCTATCTGTTGTACCGGTCGCTCGGACAGGCTGATGTGCTAACTCGAAACAGTTCCGGCTTTTCCACGCGAGGTCGGTCTCGATGCCAGGCCAGTGCGCCGGTCACCACGTCCTGAGCCCGCGTCGCGGTACGCAGCGCTTACTTCGTTTGAGCCCGCCGTCACCGGAGGGCGCGTGGCCGCCATGCCTCGCCGTTGTGACGGCGACACAAACGTGGGAAGTCCTTGCCGTGCTTAGCAGATCACGACCGGTGGTGTCGGCGGAGACCCGGGGCTGGGTGGCGGCCCTCGGGATGTGGTCGGTGACGGTGTCGCGGCTGCGGGAACAGCAAAGTGGTCGCCTATTGCATCGTGGTACTTGACGCTCGCGATGCCGGCACGAGTCGACAAAACGGAATAGCGCGACAGGCTTTGTGTTCTCGCTGATGCTGCGGCGCTCGGCACTGGACAGGCCTGTACGGTCGCGATAACGGAAATCTCGTCGTTGGTCGCCTGGAACGTTGCGGGTTGGCACCGCGGGTCGACGACGTGCAAATCCCATCCGGTTGGGTAGCGGTCCAATACCACGACGGCGAGTTGATCAAGGTCACAGTTCGGCCCGAGACGTGGGCCGATCGCGTGTTCGCCTGCCGCGGTTATGGAGATCAGGGCCTCTGAGGCAGCCGAGCTTTCCGTGGTTGACTTGCTCGCCGCGCCGACCTGGATCGCAAACAGTCCGGTGCCGAGCGCGGCGAGGGCGACTCCAACTACGATTCCTGGTACCGCGACCCGCCGCCAGCGCCGCCGGATGCATTCGAACGCTGCGACACCGAGAACAAAGTGGACGACGGGGTTCACGAACTCGAGCTGTGCCCTCGCAAACGCGAGGTCGTGCTCCCGCTGGTTCCGTAGTTCCGTGGCTGCGTCCTCGGGCAATGCGCTGGGTCGGCCGTCGGGCTGGTCGTAGTACTCGCGGATCGATTCTGTGTAGGCTCGCACGCGATCACGAGCCGAATTCTTGTAGACGTCAATGACGTCTTCGAGGCTTTCGTATCCGAGTAAGAGATCGTGGTCAGAACCTATGTACTTCTGCAGGTACTTCGTCCTCCGGACGTCCTGCAGCGAGACTCGGGCGGCCGTCAGCACGTACGCGGTCGCGACCAGAGCAATCAGCACGCCTGCAATGGCGACCGCGAACCCTTCGAGAGCCACGGTTCTCGCGTGGCCGCTCAGACCGCCTAGATCCTTGATCTGTAGCGAGGTTATTAGTGCGCCGCCGAGTGCTCCAAATGCAGCGGTTAACCACTTAGCGGTTTCGCGAATGCGGTCGATGCCTTGGCTAACTTGATCCGGCCCGCTCGATGCCGACGCGCCGCCGCTCGATGGTGCGTCATTGCTCACGACTACTCCGTTACTACGTGAAGCGCGATATCGCGACCCTCATCGAGCGCCAGTTGTACCTGCTCATCGACCGCAGCCTGCAGCGCCACGAGGTCGCCGGCGAACCGCAGTTCGATTCTGACCGGGGGCGTTGGCCCTGTACCGGGGTCGGGAGGCGGGTCGTCGGAAGGCGGACCGCTGGTGACCGTGATCCGGTGTGGTCCTAGGTTCAGGTACACGCCTGAAGGCTCGGTTGGGCGAGATGGGTCGGCCACCGATGGAGCGTACTGCTGAACGAAGCACTGCACCATGGGATGTTGGTCCCGGTAGAGGCACCGGTCTGGGTTACGTGCGACTCGATGCCGCCACGTGACGGCATCGCCCGCCGTGCCCGAGCGCAAACCACACGCTCGTCAATCAGTTGAGCATTAGTGTCTTGTGCTATCGAACGTGAGACACCGGGTTACACCAGATGGCTGGGACCAGGACATCAGCGTTCGTGCTGTTCGACGTGAGACACCGAATTATCGCCAGTTGGCTCGGGCCCTTCTGTCCCTGGCTGCCAGCAAGGAAGCTGTAGCCAAGCATCGTCAGCGCTGAGCAGCCTTCCGTCCACCCCGCCGTGGTCGCATCTGCACGCCGGCCTTCTTGAGTGCGGTCCACGCCGTCGTGCCATCAACGTCAAACAGTTTGCCGATCCTGGCGACGGACAGCCCATCCTGGTACAGCTGAGCCGCCTGCTCGATCTGCTCGGCAGGGAGCCCTTGGTTCCGCATCGCCACACCATGCTTGTGGAGCATCCGTAGGACTGAGCCATGGCTGAGGCTGTATTTGGCAACGAGATC
The DNA here is from genome assembly GCA_003134755.1 of Actinomycetota bacterium. Taxonomy (GTDB): domain Bacteria; phylum Actinomycetota; class Actinomycetes; order Acidothermales; family Acidothermaceae; genus PALSA-607. The sequence continues at coordinate 40,936 of PLCK01000291.1, forward strand.
GTCTGTAGCCCGGCCGGCTTCGTAGTCCGCAATCAGTTGGGCGATCACGGCCGGTGCCAGCCGCTGAGTGAGCTTGAAGGACGGCCGTGGCGGTAGCGGCGGTGCAGATCGCCGGTCCACATCAATCGTGCGAAGCAGGCGTCGCGTCTTCCGCAGTTCTTTGGAAAGCTGGTGTTCTCGGGCATATCGGGCCAACACCGCGACCATGATCTCCGGACGAGAGGTGTTTGTCCGTTTCGAGTAGCGTCCGTTCAGCTCCACCATAATGTCCTTACTCGAAACATTTGTCCGTTTCGAGTAACGTCCGTTTGACTCCACCAAACAAGCAACGTCCGAACCCTCAACATGGGAAAGTACGCGGTAGCTCAGGCTGCCGCGTCCGTCTGCTTTGCTGGATGTTGGTACCGGTGGGCATTACTTGAACGTACGTCGGCGCTCAAGACGAACGCGTGTGCCAGTAGTGCTTTGACCCTGCGGCGTCGAGCAACCTGACCACTTCGTCATCGGTCGTCGGCGAGAAATCACGGAAGTATTCGCCCACCGCAAAGAACACGCGCGGAGCCGCGAGACAAACGAGCGAGTCCGCCGCGTCGAAGTGCTGCACGGTGTGTGCCGCTGCGACCGGCACCGCCATGATCACTCGCGCCGCCCCGAGTTGCTGAACGACCTGGCACGCCGCGCGCGCAGTGAGTCCAGTAGCCATCCCGTCGTCTACCACAACGGCGAGGCGACCTCGAACGTCGACCCGTTCACGGCCACGGCAGAAGCGCGCGATGTACGAACTCAATACGGCGCGTTCGCGCCTCTCTACCGATTCCAGCTCGGCCTCGCTGACTCCTTCGCGTGCCATGATTGCGGCGTCCACGACCCGCACACCGTTCTCGCCAATGGCGCCCATCGCGAGTTCCGGCCAATACGGCACCCCGAGCTTTCGCACCACGACGACGTCGAACGGTGCGCCGAGTTCGTGCGCAACGGCGAACCCGACGGGCACTCCGCCGCGAGGCAACCCGAGCACGACCGGCGCGGCATCGCGCAGGCTCTCGAGTTCAGCGGCGAGTCGGCGCCCCGCGTCCGCTCGATCATCGAATCGCAGCATCGCTGCCCTCCTGGTCTTGAACCCCGTGAGTCATAGCCGCGTGCCGGTGACGAACCAGTGCCGTGGCATGTCGGCGAGCTGCCGCGGCGGCACCGGGTAAGGCCAGCGACCGTAGTTCGCCGCAGGTTCGCCCGGTTGAGTGGCGGTTGCGTGCCAGCCGCGAGCCGAAAGGAAGCCAACCGGGTCGTCGAGTGTGCCCAACCACGGTGCGCCGAGCTGACTCTGCATGTCGATCCACGGCCGAGTGAGCGGATGGTGGAGGGTCACCGTGTTGGCAATGTCGAAGCCGATCTGACTGCCTGCCACCGCCAGTTGGGTCACCTCATCAAGAACACGAACGACGGCCTCATCGGGCAGGTAGAACAGGAATCCTTCGAGCAGCCAGCAAGACGGTGCCGTCGAGTCGAAGCCGGCGTCGACCAACGCCGCACCCCACTCACCGGCGAGGTCGGCACCGACGGCCCGCCTTATGCATGTCGGCCTCGCGCCGGCGGCGTCAAGGACCCGCACCTTGCGGTCGAGCACCTCGGGTTGGTCCAACTCGAAGAGCCGCACGCCAGCGGGCCACTGAAGCCGGAAGCCGCGCGTGTCGAACCCGGCGGCGACAAGCACGACCTGCTTGACGACGGTCGAGGTAGCCCGCTGCACGAAGTCATCGAACAAGCGGGCCCGAATTGCCATCACGGTGAGCGCTGGACGACCGGATCGTCCAGCCAACCATTGCGCACCCTCGGTCCCGGCCAGCGCAGCGGCCCACGGGTCGTTGAACAGACTGTCGGCGCGAACCGATTCCGCAGCTCGGACGGCGGCAATCCAGTGCGCCGTGGATGCCAACGCCAGATCCGGCGGATTCCGATTCGGTTCGTGAGGTGCTAAGCCAGTCATCACGCCACCCCTGCGCTGACCATATTAGGGACAGCCCGGAGATGGCGCTGGAGACCTTCGTGCTAGGAGTAAGAGGCCATTGGTCCTTCGGGTTGGGTCAATCGACGCGAACACGGTGGCATTCGTCGGTTCGCTGGACCCACGTACTTACGCGACGACTGCGTTCTGCATTGCCCAGAGCATCGCGGCTGCTCGGCTTGAGACCCCGATCTTGCCGTAGACGTGTTGGATGTGGTGGTCGGCGGTCTTGGGCGAGATGAAGAGCGCGCTGGCGATCTCGCCGGTCGTGAGCCCGCGGGCTGCCAAGCGCAACACCTCGACTTCTCGCGGTGTCAGCCCGTGGACACCCTTCGGCCGGTGAGCCGTCAAACCATGGTCGTCGTCGTGTCCGGCGGCTTCTAGCACGGCGCTAGTCGCCCGCTGGTCGAGGACACCGGTCACGACGAGTCGGCGAAGTTCGGCCGCGGCAGAGTCCCTTGAAAACGCCGGCCGATCTGCGCGGTCGGTCGTGAGCCCGACGTACATGTCGGCCGTGGCCAGGATCTGCCCGCACGTGCTGACCGCTTCGGATTTCACCCGCTTGTGGTAGCCGGATCCGTCCGCTCTCTCGTGGTGCGCTGCGGCAACCGGATTGAGCGCCGCGAGGGCTGGCGTCCGGCGCAGCATCTGCTCCGTCAGCATGGGATGGATTTCCACTCGGTCGAACTCGGCGCGGGTGAGGCCGCCGGTCTTGTCCAAGATCGAGTTCGGGATGGCCGTTGTGCCGAACTCGTGGACCAATGCCGCTCGGCGCAACGTAGCGATCTCGTCGTCGGAGCAACCGAGTAGCGCCGCCGCGCCCGCGCTCAGCTGCGCGCATCGACGGCTGTGGCCCGCCATGTAAGGCGACTTCAGGTCGATGAAGTCGGCCGCGACTTCGAGGGCGTCGTCGAGGTCGTCGCCTTCGAGAATCCGGCGTGGTCTCGGCTCGAGGCTGAGCACGGCGTCCCATGGATCGGCCTTCTCGAGTCGCTCGAAGTAGCCAGCTCCGTGCGTGAGGAAGAGATCAGCCAACTCGGGGTCGTAGGTGTGGTCGCGTCGCTCCCGCACAGCGTCGAGGGCTTGCTCGGGTGAGAAGTGACGGGCGATGGCCTCCATGTCGTGACTGAGATGCACGACTCGCATGGCCAGCGGAATCTCGTCACCTTGGGCGCCGGCCGGGAAGCCGTTTCCGTTCCATCGCTCGAAGGTGAAGCGCAGTGCGTCGCGGACGTCGTCGCCCATGTCGAGTCGCCGCACCAGCATGTCGCCTACTTCGCATCCTGATGCGAAGTTGTGAACGGCCCAGTCGTGCGCTCCGGCTTTGATCGCCGCGACGATCTGTTCTTGTTCCTCCGGCGGGTGACCGGCCGTCGCGTAGGCGAACACGTCACGCATGACCTCGGCCGGGTTCGCCGCGTCGTGCACGAGCGTCTGCGCGCGAATCGCGATCTCGTCACCGAACAGGGTGGCGACCTCGTGCGCATGCCCGGTGCAACCGATGTAGCGCAGCAGCGCGACCCAGTAGACCGTTTCGGACTGCCGCGCATCCAAGCCGGCGTCCTCACACATCGCCGATGCCAGCAGGCACGAACGCAGCTGCGACTCGAGGGGTTGGCCGAATGCGTTGTCCTGCGCAAGCGCGAATGTCGCGACGAACTCGCCGAGCCGGAGCGGTTGACCAGAAATGGGGAAACCTCCCGATGCCCAGCGAACGAAAGATGCGCAGGATCACCGTATCCACCTCGAGCAAGAAGGAGAACGGCGATGATCCTGGCAACCACGAAGATCGAAAACTACGAGCGCTTCCTCGAGATCTTCTCGACGAAGGGCGCCGAGAAGCGCAAGCTACACGGGTCCAAGGGCTCGACAGTGTTCCGCGACCCCGTCGAAGACAACCGGGTTTGGGTCCTCTTCGACTGGAATGCAGACGGCTGGAAGGACTTCGTCTCCGACCCCGATGTCCCCGCAATCCTGCAGGAAGCCGGACACATCGGAAAGCCTCAGGCCGCGGAGCTCGGCGGCCGCTACGACGCGTGACGACAGGCCGGCTCGCTTCCAAGGCCCGAAAGGAGTGAACGAAATGACCGAATCTGCATCGGCCGACCAGCCCATCAGGGTCGGCGTCATCACGGACCAGACCGGCCCACTGTCCGTCATGGGCATCGCGAATGCGAACGTCGCCAAGATGGTGATCGACGACATCAACGCCGAGGGTGGCCTGTTGGGGCGCTTGCTCGAGTTGCACCTCGAGGACAGCGAAACGACCGACAGCGTCGGCGAAGCGAAAGCCCGCAAGCTCATCCAGCAGGACCGGGTCGACATCATCTTCGGCGGCATCTACAGCTC
>PLCK01000251.1:0-5562 GCA_003134755.1 Actinomycetota bacterium
CGAACCGGTTCGGGCTGCCCGCCTTCTACTCCCAGCACGTGTGGGTGTGGAAGCACAACCCGGCAGGCCTGCTTGCGATGTGGAATCCGCGCGTCAACTGCGGTTTCATCACGGCGCTGTGAGAGCGCTTCGGCGATGAGTTCCCGTCTCGCGGNNTCATTGGCTCGGCCGCGAGGCGCCCACGTTCTGAAAGGGACTTGCCATGTTCGGTCACGACACCCCACGACTCGCCGTGCGTATCACCGCCGCGCTCGCATTGGCCGCAGACATCGCGATCCATGCGGACCTCGCTCCCGACCACCTCAAAGAGGTGCCCTACCTCGGCGCACTCTTCGTCGAGCTCTCCGTCCTCCTGACCGCCGTCTTGATCGGCGTCATCCTCGCCCCGCGACTCGACATCGTCTGGATGTGCGGCGCGGTGCTCTGCGGCAGCGCCGCCGTCGCCTTCATCATCAGCAGGACCGTCGGTCTGCCCGACGTCCATGAGGGCTGGACCAGCGACGGCGGACTCGGGCTCGCCTCGTTACCAGCCGCCGCCATCTTCTTGATCTGCGCGTTTCGGGGACGCCGGACTGCACCCTGGGACTGGTTCGGCGGCGTACTGCCGCCCAGCAGTCGGGGGTTGCGAGCGGCGCGAAATAGCGGAGCACGTCGGTAGCCAAAAACCTGAGGCTGGCGGTCTCAGCCTGGGGGACTCATGCCTATGGCTCGCACATCCACAGCCTCCACTGCGATATGACCCGCGCCGGCGTCCAAGGCGTGCACGGCACGAATGTCAGTGCCGGTGTCGTGGATGTACGCAATGCCGGCTCGATCCCCCACAACCGACATCTCGTATCCAGGTGGCACCGCGTACTCGTCGCGCCAGGGCTCCAAGATCAATCGGATGGGTATGGACGACCGGCATCACGATCGTTTCCTCGAAAGTGTGCGGAGGCCGCGGCAGTTAGTCGAGGTCGAATGCGGCGTGGATCGCCTGTGTCAGCGCGGTTTCTTGCTCGTCCAGAAAGAAGCCCACCTGAGGCCCGAGCAACGTGACCGGGACCGTGACGATGTTGTCGCAACTGACGACGTAGGCGTGGTCGAGTCCGTTTGCCGGGCCGACCGGAACCTCCGTGGACAGGCCGCGGATGGTGCTGGTGATCGGCGCTACGGTGACTCGGGTCAGGTGTGGGCGCACCCGCTCGCGGGTGAGCACTAACACAGGGCGGGTCTTGTCCAGCCGGGCCGTGTGAATCGGTCGCATCAATCGAGGTCTTCGAGCGGGGCCGCCGCGGCGAACTCAGCGAGTCCATCCAGGTCAGGATCTGGCTCCTGCCGGCTAAGAATCGCGGCGTCTCGCTCAGCGACCTTGCGGCGCCGCTCGCGTTCGAGGGCTCGAGTTACCACGGCCGCGCGACTGCCCGCGTCGCCGCTACGAACGAGATCGTCGATGAACGCGACCATCTCATCGGAAAGCCGAATCGCGATCTGAGTGCTCATACCAAAACGGTACCAGCTTGGGATGCGCATTGGGATGTCGGCAGCCGCTAGGCCATTTCGAGCACCTTCACGACGTCCCGCACGCTTGTGACCTGCGGAGATGTCGTTTCGGGTTGGCGGTCGAGGTGGGACTTGAACTCTGACAAGGTCGTCTCATCCGGTGTCGGCCGATGCCGCGCGCTACCGCATTTCCGCAGGTCACAGGCCTAATTCCGTATCGCGCTGTGCCGTCTCATGACACCCGGATCCGACTACTTCCACGAAATCCTGTGACCACTTCGTGACCACCCCAAGATCATCTTTGGCGAGAACACCGCGTTCCGCTTTGGCGTTGAGACCGAGCGAACGGGAATCCGCGGCCCGCGCGGGTGACTACGCACCGTGACGGTTACCACGGTCGGCAAATCCTTGCCGCCGGCAACTAACTCTCATGCCGATGAGCGGATATCTCACTCAGCGGTGGCAGCTCAGGGACTAGGCAGGTTGCGACCGGGGCGAACGACCGATGTGCTGCCAGTGAAGTTCGGTACAGACTGTGATCGTGTCGAGACTCGGTAGGACCGGTCCGCCATGCGACGTCACCCCGGCCGGGCCAGGGGCAGTAGGGCGGCCCGTGGCCGGCATACGCAGGAGACAGTAATGAAGAGCTTTAGTCGACTCCCGCAACACATTGGCATTATTCCTGACGGCAATCGAAGGTGGGCTCAGCACAAGGGACTGAAGAAGCAGGACGGGTATGAGTCCGGCCTTCGGCCAGGACTCGAGCTGTACGAACTATGTTTGGAGCTGGGGATTAAGGAGCTAACCTTCTACGGGTTCACGGTAGATAACACAAAACGCCCCTCCGTGCAGATCACAGCTTTTCAGAAAGCGTGTGTCGACGCCGTTAAATACCTGGCAAGCAAAGACACGGACTTGCTGGTCGTCGGGAACACTCAGTCGCGATTCTTTCCAAAGGAACTACTGCCGTACACCGAGAGAACTAGATGCGGGAGCGGTCTCCTCAAAGTCAACTTCCTGGCCAACTATGGCTGGAACTGGGACCTCAACTATTCGGTGCAGAACAGAGCCACCAGCTCAAGTGGCAACATCATTGACGGTATAGCGTCTTCGGATATCTCAAGAATCGACTTGATCATCCGCTGGGGCGGCGGGCGAAGGCTGAGTGGATTCTTACCGATCCAGTCAGTCTATGCGGACTTCTATGTGTTGGATGAGATGTGGCCCGACTACAGCGTTGAGCAAGTCTACAAGGCGTTGGAATGGTATCAAGACCAAGACATCACGCTGGGCGGTTAGCCTCGCGGTTTCATGGCGGGGTGGCGTGAGCTCGTGTCGTTGACCTGAAAAGTGCCCCTACCTGCCTCGGCGAAGGTAAGTTGCGCCCAAACGCCAGACGTTGTCGGCATTTCTGACCGAAACCTGGCTGCCTGCGATCGAGCGCACGATCAAGCCCGGCACGTTCGAGTCATACCGACGTAACGTTCGGCTGCACATCGCCGGTCGCAGCGTCGGCTCGTTGACCCTTCAGCAAGTGCAGCCGTTTCACCTCAACAACCTCTACGCGACGCTGCTCGCGGGCGACGACACGCACCGTCCGCTGTCTGCCCGATCGGTTGGCTACATCGCCGCAATCGTGCACCGGGCGTTTCGCGATGCGGTCCGCTGGCAAGCGATCGTTCGCAACCCCGCCGATGCGGCCGATCCGCCGCGGCCCTCGGCGAGACCCGAGATGCAGACCTGGACGGCGAGCCAGCTCGGCCGATTCCTCACGGGCATCGCCGAGGATCGGCTGGCCGGCGCATGGTGGCTGCTCGCGACAACGGGGATGCGCCGCGGCGAGGCACTCGGGCTTCGATGGGCGGACGTCGAGCTGGCCGCGGGGTCGCTTCGTATCGTCCGAACGCTGATCACGACTGATGCGCGCCGCAAGGGCGAGCCAGGCATCGCCTGGGGCACGCCGAAGACCGCGAAAGGCCGGCGAAGTGTGGCCCTTGACCCGACGACCGTGGCTGCGCTGCGCCAACACCGGAGCCGCCAGCTCGAGGAACGCATCGCGCTTGGTGCCAGCTACGCCGACCAGGACCTCGTCGTCTCCGGTCCCGACGGCAGCCCGGTGCACCCGAAGGCGTTGAGCTACTACTTCGTCCGGGAGTCGAAGCGGATCGGGTTACCGGCGGCCGGTTGCACGATCTCCGGCATACCCACGCGACGCTGGCGCTGCGCGCGGGCGTCCACCCGCGGGTCGTGCAGGAACGACTCGGCCACGCGAACGTCGGCATCACCTTGGATACGTACAGTCACGTCGACCTCGACATGCAGGCCGCCGCGGCGGAGGTCGTTTCGGCTCTCGTTACCGGCGCGAGCCCGGGGTAGCGGGGTCGTCCCGACCAAGATCGTTCCTGGACTGTGACCACTCTGTGACCACTGGGCCAATTTCGGCGATTTTCACGACGCCCCGCAAGCCCGTGACCTGCGGAAACGTCGTTTCGGGGTGGCGGTGGAGGTGGGATTTGAACCCACGGAGAGCTTTCACCCTCACACGCTTTCGAGGCGTGCTCCTTAGGCCGCTCGGACACGCCACCGCGGGGTAGGTTACCGGAGGTCAGCGTCGGAACCGGAACCACGCGGTCAGCAGGGCGGCGCAGTCCTCCTCCAGAACCCCGCCGACGACCTCGGGACGGTGGTTGAGCCGGCGGTCCCGCACCACGTCCCACAGTGACCCGACTGCGCCCGACTTCGGGTCGCGAGCGCCGAACACGACCCGGTCCAGGCGGGCCAGCACGATGGCGCCCGCACACATGGTGCACGGCTCCAGGGTGACAACCAGGGTGCAGCCAGCCAACCGCCACGAGCCGAGCGCGGCGCCCGCGGCACGCAGCGCGACGACCTCGGCGTGCGCCGTAGGGTCGTGGCCTCGCTCGCGCTCGTTGCGCCCCCGCCCGACCACGGCGCCGTCGGGACCCAACACGACACACCCGACCGGCACGTCGCCGGGCCCCACGCCTGGCTGCACGCTCGCCGCCTCGGCCAGGGCCAGCCGCATCACGTCGTCGAATCGGGAGCGACCCGGGCGCCCGACGCTCAGTCGAGCTCCTGGCCGACGGTCTGGCGGAACTCCTCGCCGAACCCGAGCCGGGACGCGAGCGAGTCGAGCATCTCGTCGGGATACAGGTCCTCGTCCTCGCAGAGCATCGCGACCTCCATGGCCGGGACTCCCAGGTCGGCGAACACGGCCAGGTCGCCGGCCGGCTGCATCTGCTCGAGGTCCTCATCGTCCGGCATCGGCAGCTCGAGCCACTCCAGGACCTCCCGGGCCAACGGCCAGTCCTCGGCGGCCGTCACGTCGGACAGCAGGATCCGCTCGTCGTCCCCGAACACCCGGACGGCCACGAAGAAGTCGTCGGCGACCGAGACCAGGCCGATCGAGCCGCCGTCCCCCGGCTGCTGGCGGATGGCGTGGACGAGCCCCTCGAGGCCCTCGGCAGCGCTGGGCGGCAGCGTGGCCACGACCCACTGACCGTCCTCCCGGTAGGCGGCCACCGCGAAGTCGGTGGCAGTTCCCTCCGCGCGCCCATCGGCCATGCCCGCATGGTGGCACGGGACGGGCCTGTAGTGACAGAGGCGAAGGTCGCCTCCCCGGCAGCCGCGGGACATCGGGAAGCCGCCGGGGGCTAGCCTTCGCGCCATGCGCGTCCACGTCGCCGACCACCCGCTGGTGGCCCACAAGCTGACCACACTGCGCGACGAGCGCACCGACTCACCGACGTTCCGCCGGCTCGCGGAGGAGCTGGTCACGCTGCTGGCCTACGAGGCAACCCGCGACGTGCGCACCGAGCCGTTCCAGGTGCAGACCCCTGTCGCGGCCGCGACAGGGGTCCGGCTGGCCCAGCCGCGCCCCCTGGTGGTGCCGATCCTGCGGGCCGGGCTGGGCATGCTGGAAGGAATGGTCCGGTTGCTCCCGATGGCGGAGGTCGGCTTCCTAGGGATGGTTCGTGATGAGTCCACCCTGGTGGCGACAACGTACGCGGACCGGCTGCCCGAGGACCTGTCTGACCGGCAGGTCTACGTCCTGGACCC
>PLCK01000251.1:5609-5910 GCA_003134755.1 Actinomycetota bacterium
TCGGTCACCGTCGTCACCGCCGGACTGGACGAGAAGCTGAACGAGAGGGGCTACATCGTCCCCGGGCTGGGCGACGCAGGCGACCGCCTCTACGGCGTCGTCTGACGGCGGCGGCACGGCCTGCCTGGCACCAGTGACCGCACGACGCCGGGCTGACCCCGCGTGGCCTCCCTCGCCGGGCAGTCGGTCGCGGCGCAGTCGGTCCATCAGGCCACGGTCCGGCGGGTGGCGCCGCCAGGGTTGGCCCGCTCCTACAGGGCCTTGAGGGCGCTGATCACCTTGGTCAGGGAGTCCTTGGCGT
>PLCK01000186.1 GCA_003134755.1 Actinomycetota bacterium
ACGATGCTCACACCGAACCAGCCGGACGATCGACGAGGAGCATCGATGGCGCGCGTTGCATGGAAGAACTCACCCGACGCTCACGACTATCCGGCAGCCGCCGACTATCTGTCGCTGCTGGGGGCCGATGCAGACGTGCGTGCCGACCTGATCGCCCGTTGGCAGGACGCCGCGATCGCCCACTACAAGGCGAAGGACCTGTTGCGCGCGTCGCAACTGGCGTTGTTGAGCCAGGACAACCTCCACGTCGCCGCCGATCTGCGCAAGATCCGCAAGGGTCGCGCGCTGTCACCACTGCTGCTGGTTCGCGGCGACCTGCTGCATGGCTTCCCCTTGCAGATCGCCGACGGTTACCACCGGGTCTGCGCGAGCTACTACGTCGACGAGAACACCGACATCCCGTGCCGGTTGATCGACATCCCAAGAGATGCAGCCGGTCGAGCGCCCGCGCCCAAGAGCGTCCTTCGGGACGCCGGTGAGCCGCCGATCGAGCCGAGCGGTGGGGAGCCGGCCACGGTGCCCGCCAAGAAGGTCGCTAAGAAGGTCGCGGCCAAGAAGGTCGCTACGAAGGTGGCCAAGAAGGTCGCGGTNNAAGAAGGTCGCGGTCAAGAACGCGCCGGCCAAGAAGGTGGCCAAGAAGGCACCGGCTGTCCCGACCGCACCTGAATCGGCGCCCGCGACGACCTAGACGTGCCGGTGGGCGACGTCCCAGCCTGGTACTGACGAAGCCGACCGGGTGCCCGGACCGATGTAGCGGGCAGACGGTCGCACAAGCCTGCCGGTGCGCTTCTGCTCGAGCACGTGCGCACTCCACCCGGCCACCCGCGCGCAGGTGAACATCGCCGAGAACATGTGCGCCGGGACCTCGGCCAGGTCGAGCATCATGGCCGCCCAGAACTCGACGTTGGTCTCGATCGGGCGGTCGGGACGACGGGTGCGAAGTTCGGCCAGCGCAGCCTGCTCGAGGGCGGACGCCGCCTCGAACCGTGGCGCGCCGAGTTCGGAGGCGACCCGGCGCAGCACCCTGGCGCGGGGGTCTTCGGCCCGGTAGACGCGGTGCCCGAAGCCCATCAGCCGCTCGTGCCGGTCGAGAACGCCCTTGACGTAACCCTCGGCGTCGCCCGTCTTCTCGACCTCTTCGACCATGTGCAGCACCCGGGTCGGGGCGCCGCCGTGCAGCGGGCCGGACATCGCGCCGATCGCAGCCGACAGACAGGCGGCTACGTCGGCACCGGTCGATGCAACGACCCGCGCCGTGAACGTCGAGGCGTTCAAGCCGTGTTCGGCCGCCGAGACCCAATAGGCGTCGAGGGCCTTGACGTGCATGGGGTTGAGCTCGCCTCGCGACTGCAGCAGGAACTGCTCGACCGCTGTGGTGCCCTTGTCGACCTCGGCCGCCGGCACCGGCGATTCCTGACCGCGCGCGGACTGCGCGACGTAGGACAGCGCGGTCACCGAGGTCTGCGCGAGTTCATCGCGGATCTGGGTGTCGTCGAGGTCGAGCACCGGTTTGAACCCGAGCAGCGGCGCCAGCAAGGCGAGCCCGCTCTGGACATCGACGCGGACGTCGCCCGAATGCACTGGCAACGTTAGCGTGTTGAACGGCGGCAACCCCGGAGTGAATGCGTTGTCGACGAGCAGCCCCCACACGTCGCTGAAGGCGGTCTCGCCGACCAGCTCCTCGATGTCGACGCCTCGGTAGCGGAGCGAGCCGCCATCCTTGTCGGGCTCGGCGATCTCGGTCTCGAAGGCTATGACGCCCTCAAGGCCGGGGACGAAGTCGGACATCAGCGCTACTCCTCGGTCTGCTCGATCCTTGCATTGTTCCCGTTACGCTGCCGGAGCAACGAGCCAGGGCCGCTCAAGATGCCGAGGAGCCCGGATGGACCCCGATCGGGTAGCCGCTCTTCGCGCGCATTACGCCGACATCGGCCTCGACGAGGCCGACTTGGCCGCCGAGCCGATGGTGCAATTCGAGAACTGGCTGGCTGAGGTCGTCGAACTCGGAGTTCCCGAACCCAACGCGATGGTCCTTGGCACGGCGGACGCCGACGGGCAGCCGAGTAGCCGTCACGTGCTCCTCAAGGGCGTCGGCCCGAAAGGATTCGTCTTCTTCACCAACTACGGCTCGCGCAAGGCTCGGGAGCTGGCCGGAAACCCGCGGGCCAGCCTGTGCTTTCCGTGGTTTTGTATCGGACGACAGGTCGTCGTGACCGGACACGTGAGCAGGATCACCGCCGAGCGTAGCGAGGCATATTTCACGTCGCGGCCGCGCGAGTCGCAGCTTGGCGCGTGGGCCAGTCCTCATCAATCGGAGGTCGTGCTCAGCCGCGAGGAGCTCGACACCGCCTACGCGGAGGTGGCCGCGCGCTTCGCCGGCGTCGACCCGCTGCCGACCCCGCCGTTCTGGGGCGGTTTCGAAGTCACGCCGATCACGGTCGAGTTCTGGCAGGGGCGGCTTGCGCGGTTGCACGACCGGCTGCGCTATCGACGTCAGGACGACGACCCCTCCGGGCCCTGGGTCATCGAGCGATTGTCTTCCTGACCAACTGCTGGCTGACCGAGTGCTGGCTGACCGAGTGCTGGGCCGATCTTGGCCGGGTCGACCTGAAACCAGACCGCCTCGGCGAACCCGAGCAACTCGCCGTCCGCGTCATACAAGGCAGACGCAGTGAACGCCTTGCGACCGTCGAGCTCGCGCAGGTTCCCGACGACGACGCACTCCTCGCCGACTGACGGCGTTCGCAGGATCCGGGCCGTCATCCGTCCGAGCACCATCGGACGGCCGGCGAGGTCGGTCGACCACCCGCCGGGGCAGTCGAGTGCCGCCCAGGCGAATTCAGGCCCGACCGTGGTCGCGACGCTGCCCGCCGCCGAAAGCGTGACGTCGGGTGTCCAGACCGCGGCGACCGTTCCCGCGCCGACCGGGCCCGGCTGCAACGCCAGGCCGTCGTCGCGATCGAGGCCGCAGACGAAGCAGGTAGGGAACGGGTGGGCCACCCGGCCGGGATAGCGCGGCGCGGCTGCACGGGCGATCGTCACCCCGACGTTGGCGGGCGGATCTCCGTCCAGTTCGGCTGGCCGCCCTTGCGCGACGAGCAGCGGGCCGTCGTAGAGCTCGACGCCGTCGGCGGCGGCGTCGGCGGCGTCGGCGGCGGGGCGTACCTCGAGCCGGACGCCGAGAGGTGGCGGCGACCGTAGCGTGACCTCGACCGTGCCGTCGACCGTGCCTCGCTCGACCAGGGCAGCCAACCGGCCGGACACGTAACCGCCGTTGCCCGAGTTCGGCGGCCCGTTGAAGCGTGCTGCGATCACGAACGACATCGAGGCACCCTCATGTGGCAGCCCGATATCTGGTGGTCCGGGCCGGCTGCTCATTCCACAGCCGCACGACGGGCTGCGCATGTTCGAAACCGAGCGCAGAGACGGTGCCGGTGTCGAGCGCAAGCAGTGCGCCTTCGGTCGGTGGCAGGCCGAGCCAACGGGCGGCGAGCACTCGGAGGAAGTGCCCGTGCGACACCAGAGCGACGTCACCCGACTGCAGCACCGGCAGCACTCGAGCAATCACTCGCTCGGCCCGCGCCCCGACGTCGCCGGCGGTCTCGCCGGGCCGGCCGTCGGCGTGGGGCGTCACGCTGTCGAGCCAGAGGGTCCAGCCCGGTCGCGCCTGTCTGATCTGCGCTGTCGTCAGGCCTTCGTACCCGCCGTAATCCCATTCCTGAAGGTTGTCATCGACGGCGAGGTCATGAAGGCCGGCCAGCTCTGCAGTGCGCCTGGCCCTGGCCAACGGGCTGGTGAGCACGAGCACGAACGTGCGCCCGCGGACCGAGTCGCCAACCAACTCTGCCTGGCGCTCGCCGTCCTCGTTCAGCGGCACGTCGGTGCGGCCGGTGTGTTTGCCGCTCGCGCTCCAGTCGGTCGCGCCGTGCCGCAACAGCACCAACTCGCTCACGGGCCTAACCTAACTTGCGAATTCCGACGCATGCTGGCGCCGGCGACAATGCCGATGGCGAGACCGAGTGCCGGGAAATGCCAGACGAAGTCGACGAGCCCGGCGCTCGCTGCACTTATCGCAAGCGGCGTCGCCAATACGCTGCGATGGTCGTAGAGGGCGCGCACCACGACGGTCACGCAGCCGGCGAGAAGCAGCGTGCCGATCACGCCGATCGACACCAGGATCTCGACAGGCTCGTTGTGGGCGAAGAACGCGACGCCCGGCTGTCCGGCCAACGTGTGGGCAGGTATGCGCGGGTCGGGTCCAGCGCCGAACCACGGGTGCCTCGCGAACAGCGATGCGGCGCCGCGCAGGATATTGCCGCGCTCGGTCCAGCTCGCATCGAGCCCGGAAACGACATGGTGCTGCGTCAGGAGCAGCCAGCCGATCACGACGATCGCCGGCGCGGCCGCGACCGTGACGACGCGGCGGGCAACGCCGGTCGCGACAACGAGGACGATGCTGACGGCAATCGCCACCGCGACTGCTGCGGCTGTCGCGGTGGCGAGCAGCCGCTCGCCATCGGTGCGCTGGCCGAGCAACAGCAACGGCCCGGCGACAACGGCCGCGATCGCAGCAGGCCCGAGCGGCTGTCGCAACCGCCGAAAACACAACGCGACGACCAGGCCGAGAACAGCGCCTCGACTGTCGGTCGCGATGACGCCGAGCACGATGACGGCGCGGACGATCGTCGTCCAGATCAGATCGGGACGCCGCCGGCTCGGCCACGCCTCAGCAGTGGCGACAAGCGAGATCACCAGGAAGAGGCCGACTGCGCTCGGGTAGGTCAGCGGCCCGGCGTATCGCAGGGACCGTTCGTCGACCAAGGTCCAAAAGGTCGAACGGACGCCGACCAGCGTGAGCCCCGCGGCAGCCAAGGCGCCACCGGCGACGGAGACCGTGACCAGGAGTGCGCCTCGCGCTCGATGTGGCAGCCCGCGCGCGCACCCGTATCCGGCGGTCGCGCAGATCCACGTCGCGGGCAGCCGCCACGAGTCGACCCCGTGGTGAGACACCGTCGAGTCGAGAATCCAGCCAGCGGTGGCGACCGTGCCGGCAGCGACCGCGGCGAGATGGCCACGTATCCACACCCGCACCGCAGGCGCAGACACGGCGAGCGCGAGGACCAGCGCAGGCGACACCACGACGTTCGGTTGAAAGAACGCGCCCTTGCGGACGAGGGCGAGCACCAGCAACGTGACCAGCGGCGCCGCGAGCATGGCGGCGTCGGTGACCGACAGGTCCGCGGCCTCGTCTACCGGACCCGGACCCCGACCGGCACCGGTATCGGTCGTGCTCGCCCGTGTCATCGGCTCGATCCTTGCGGCTCGGGTCTGGTCACTCGCAGTCGGTCCCAGCCAGGCTTGCCTGCATCCCGCGACGCTTCCATCACCGAGCGTCACTCACCCGGCGCAGGACGGGTGAGTGGGGTTGAATGGGGAATGAGCATCCAGCCTGCCGGGCGGGTTCCTCGGGAGCCGGTGCCTTGCAGGGCGGGTCGACTGACGAAAGGGTGGAAAGCGATGCTTATCGTCGGCTTCTTGATCGCGGTCGCTGTCGCGGTCTTCGCGGGCGTGGTGCTGTCGGAGAACTGGGGCGGCGACACGTTCACCGTCAACGGATTCGGGCATGTGCTCGGACACCTGACGCTCGGCCAGATCTTCATCTCAGGCATCGCTCTGACGGCCGTGTTCTTCGTCGGATTGTGGATGGCCAGTGTCTCGTCGCGGATGCGCAGGCGCGCCTCCGGCCGGCGTCGTGCCGAGAACCGGGCCATCCGCGAGGAGCGTGAAGAACTTCTTGCCGACCGCGATCGGTTGGCACGCGAGCTCGCAGCCGAGCGAGACGCCCGGACGACTCAGGAAGTCACGGCCGATCGGGTCGTGAACCTCGACGAGCGGCCGGTTGAGGAGCGACCGGTCGCCTACCCGCGCGGCACCGAAGTATTTGCCGACCAGGCAGCAGCTGACGAGGCCAGGCGCCACACGGTCTGAGCCACCCGGTCTGAGCCGCCCGGTCTGAGCCTCCCGCGACCCAACCTGTCCGTCGAATCCGGCTGTCTACCGCCGGATTCGACGGACAAGTCGCGCGCGGGCGACCCGGACAAGTCGGGTTGGCGCACTACTTCGACGGTTGCGGCAGATGACACTTCACCTTGGGATTCGCACCGACGTAGTTGAGAGGACCGGCCACGATCGTTACAGCGACCGTTCCGGCCTTCGCACAGGTGGTGTCCGAGCCTGAGAAGTAGTGGCGTTGAGCAGTTGCGATCACGCCGATCACGAGCCACACGACCACGACCACGACACCGATACGGCTGCGAGAGCGCATGTGAGCCTCCGACTCCGAATGAACGACCCCGACAGAGATGGCTCCGAACAGAGATTCGGGGCGCGACCGGCGGCCGCGCCCCGAAGGACTCTGTGTGTTAAGAGAGAGAGTTTGGGTGTGGTTAAGCGGTTGTTACCAGTAGTGGCGCCGACCACCGAGTGCGTGTCCAGCAGACCCGAGTAGGAACAGAACCGCGCCGATGACGAGCACGACGACGCCGAGGGTCCACAAGATCGGGATGTGTGCGATGAACCCGATAATCAGCAGGACAATGCCGAGAACGATCATTTTGAATGCCTCCTTGGCCGACCCTCCACGCCTGTGCGGGAGCGACACTGACAGGTATTTGCCCGTCCGCGGCGTCATCTAACCCTCATGCTCGATGCGAGCCCAGCAGAATCGACTTCTCCCTTACACCCGTGCGATTTCTTCGCGGATGTAAGGAAGCGCGATCTCGGTCGTCGAACCTTCCGTGTCCTCGATCGGCGCGCCGGGCAGCCACTGCAACCAACGCGGCAGATACCAGTTCCGCTCGCCGAGCAACGCCATGACCGCCGGTAGCAGCACAGCCCGCACGATGGTCGCGTCGAGCAAGACGGCTGCGGCGAGGCCGACGCCGACCTGCTTCATCGATACCTGCGAGAGCGTTCCGAACACGGAGAACACCGCGACCATGATGACGGCGGCGCTGGTGATAACTCCCGCAGTGGCCGCGATTCCGTGTTCGACGGCGGCCTTGGTCGACATGCCGCGTCGCCGGTTCTCGACGACACGGCTCAAGATGAACACGTGGTAGTCCATCGAGAGCCCGAACAGGATGGCAAACATGAACAACGGGATCCAGGTCGCGATGGTGCCTGTCGACGTGTAACCGAGGACGCCGTCGAACCAGTGGTGCTGGAACACCAGCACCATCACACCGTACGACGCACCGATCGACAGCAGGTTCAGCACGATCGCCGTCAGAGCCACCGTCAGAGAGCGGAACGCTCCGAGCAGCAAGAGGAACGCGAGCCCGAGCACGAACGCGAACACGAACGGCGCCCGCTGTGCCAACTGCTGGCCGAAGTCGTTCGATCCCGCGGTCTGCCCGGTGACATAGGCATGGACGCCGGGAATCTTGCCTATCGTGTTCGGTATCACAGTGTTGCGCAGTGTCTTTAGGGCATGGTTGGACGCCGCGTCGCTGCCGTTGCCTGCTAGCGGAATCGCGAGCTCGGCCACCGTGCCCGCCGGGTTGATTCGGGTCTCGAGCGCGGCCGACATCTCGCCAGTTGCGGCAGCCTGTTCCGNNGACCACGACGCCGGCAGGCGCCGGCCCGCCGGGAAACGCCGTGGACACTCGGTCGTATGCCTGCACGATCGGCAGGTTCTTGGGCAGGTCGGTGGTGCCCGGCAACGCGGTTCGCATCCCGATCAACGGCACGGCAAGGGCGGCGAGGAGTCCCGCTGCGATGACGGCCGAGCGGCGCGGCCGAGCGAGCACGCCACGCAGAATTGCACGCCACGCTCGGCTCTCGCCGTCGGCGCGGCGGAGTCGATGCAGCAGCGGTACCCGGCCTTTTTCGATGCGGTCACCGAGCAAGGACATCAGTGCCGGCAACACGGTGACCGACCCGACGACCGCGATCGCGACGACGAGC
>PLCK01000090.1:0-134 GCA_003134755.1 Actinomycetota bacterium
ACGTCAGGGGTCCACCAGTGGAACGGAGCACCGGAAAGCTTGAACAGTAAGGAAATTCCGATGAGCGCAGCTCCGACAAGGACCAGGGAGTCGCCCCTGCTCGACGACGTCAGCGCGTCGGCGATGCCGGAGAA
>PLCK01000090.1:188-2971 GCA_003134755.1 Actinomycetota bacterium
CGACAGCACCTCGAGCGCGACGAACATCGTGATGAGGTCGTTAGCCGAGCAGAACAGCAGCATGCCCGCGACCGCGAACAGTGCGAGCGGGAAAACCTCGGTGTGGCTGAAGCCTGCACGCAGGCTGGCTCGTTCGTCTGCCGACCCGGGAACGTCGGCCGCCTGGGCTACGAAGTCACCGTCACTGCCGAACGAGCGATCGGCGATCAGCAGCAGACCGCCAATGGACACGGCGAGGATCGTTCCCTGGATGAACTTGGCGGGGCCGTCAATCGCGACCGCCCCTTCGACCGCGATCATGTGCAGGTGCGCATTCCAGACGACCACCACAAGGGCCGCGACCAGGCTGGCTAGTGCCAGCGTCGTCTGGGTGAACGCGCGCAACCGGCGAGGCACAAACGCCTCGAGCAGGACGCCGAGGCAGGCGGCGCCGAACACGATCAGCATCGGCGCGAGCGCCCGATACTCGATGCTCGGCGGGTGGATGACCGGATCGGTGGCCGCGCGTGGGATCAGTGCCGCGAGCTGCGCGAACGTGGCGAAGCTCACGAGGACCCTCCCGGGATCGCGGTGGCCGACGCGGCGGCGGGAACAGCGGCGAGCGGCACGGCCGGCGCCGGATCGGTGTTGCCGGTCTGTTGCAACGTGGCGCTCACCGCTGGTGTGATGGCGTCGAGGATCGGCCGCGGGTAGAAGCCCAGCGCGACGATGATTGCCACCACCGGCGCTATGACCCACTTCTCCCGAAGCGACAGGTCATGGCTGCCCTCGACGTCCGGTGAGACTGGGCCCGTCATCGTGCGCTGGTAGAGGATGAGCATGTACAACGCGGCCAGGACGATGCCGACTGTGCCGATAGTTGCGGCCACCTTGTAGCGGGTGAAAGAGCCGACCAGCACAAGGAATTCGCTGACGAACGTGTTCAGGCCGGGGAGCGCGAGCCCCGACAGGCAGGCGACCAGGAACGTGCCCGCGAGGACCGGCGCGACCTTCTGCATACCGCCGTAGTCATTGATTCCTCTGGACTTGCGTCGCGCGATCATGAACCCGATCACGAGCAGTAGCGCACCGGTGGAGAACCCGTGGTTGACCATGTACAACGTCGCGCCGGCCTGACCCTGACTCGTGAACGCGAAGATGCCGAGGGTGATCAGACCGAAGTGCGACACCGACGTGTAGGCGACCAACCGCAACATGTCCTTCTGGCCGATGGCCTGCAGTGCGCCGTAGATCACGCCGACGACGGCGAGCGTCAGTACGACGGGTGTGAACCAGTGCGAGGCATGAGGGAACAGACCGAGGCAGTAGCGCAGGAACCCGAACGTGCCGACCTTGTCGAGGACGCCGACGAGCAGCACCGTGCCGCCGACAGGTGACTCGGCCGCGGCGTCGGGGAGCCAGGTGTGGAAGGGCCACAGCGGTGCCTTGACGGCGAACGCTATGAAGAACCCGAGGAACAGCCAACGTTCGTTGTTCGTGCCCAGATGAAGGTTCTGGATCAACGAGGAGTAGAGGAAGGTGTGGCCGCCGAACACGTACAACGCGATCACGGCGGCCAGCATGAGCAACCCGCCGAACAGGCTGTAGAGGAGGAACTTGATCGCGGCGTAGGAGGAGCGAGGAGTACCGGCGCTACCCACGATGAAATACATCGGGATCAGCATTGCCTCGAAGAAGACATAGAACAGGAAGACGTCGGTGGCGGCGAAGACTCCGATCAGCAACGTCTCCATCGCGACCAGCAGGGCGAGGTAGGTCTTCGGGCTGCGTTTCGTGCTCTCGCACTCGTGCCAGGACGCCAGGATCACTACTGGCCATAGCACCGCTGTCAGCAGGATGAGCACGAGTGCGATGCCGTCGACTCCGACCGCGTAGTGGATGCCGAAGGCGGGGATCCAGCTCGTGCTCTGGTTGAACTGGAACCGGTCACCGTGCGGCGCGAACTGCGTCGCCATCGCAATCGTCAACGCAAGCGTGAGCAGCGAGACGCCGAGCGTCACCTGCTTCTGCAACTTCACCAGTGCCGCCGGGACCGCGCAGACAACCGCTGCGCCAACCACGGGCACCGCGCCTATGACGGTGAGCCAAGGAAAACTCATGTGCCTCAGCCCCCTGACCAGAAGAGGAGAGCGGCCAGGAAGATCACGACGCCTCCGAACATCGACAGCGCGTACGACCTGACGAACCCGCTCTGTAGCCGCCGGAAGCGACTCGACGTCCCGCCTACGAAGGCGGCGAAGCCGTTCACGAAGCCGTCGACGCCACGATTGTCGAAGAACACCAGCAATCTGGTCAGGTACTGGCCGGGTCGCATGAAGACCGACTCGTTGAAGGCGTCGGCGAGCAGATCGCGACGCGCGGCGACGGTCAAGGGGCCACCCACGGGTGCGACGACAGGTACCGGCCGACGCGAGTACATGAACCATGCACCGACGACGCCGAGGACGACGACCCCTGCCGTCGCGAGGCCGATCGTGCCGATCGGCTTGAACGAGATGTCGTCGGGCCGCGGCACCACGACCTGGNNTGAGCCGGCCGCTGAGGATCAGGGCGTACCCGCCACCGACGGATCCGATCGCCAGGATCCACATCGGCGCGGTCATCACGCTCGGAGACTCGTGCGGGTGCGCGCCTTCGGCCCACCGTCGCTCGCCGAAGAAGGTCATCACCATCACTCGGGTCATGTAGAACGCCGTCAGGCCGGCGGCCGCGAGCGCGCAGCCGCCGAAGATTGCGCCCGAGGTGCCGCCCTTGTGGAACGCCGCCTCGATGATGGCGTCCTT
>PLCK01000131.1:0-337 GCA_003134755.1 Actinomycetota bacterium
ACGACGACGACCCCGTTCGACACGGTGATGCTGAACGATCTCGACCGCTACCACCTGGTGATGGATGTGATCGACCGCGTCCCGGCACTCGGTACTCGTGCGGCGAACGTGCGGCAGCGCATGGTCGACGAGCGTCTCAGCAAGCGGCGCTATACCCGTGACCACGGCGACGACGCACCCGACGTCAAGGACTGGACCTGGCCGTTCTGATGCGGATCCTGATCGTCAATGCAGGTTCCAGCAGCCTGAAGCTGCGTTTGCTCGGCCCTGACGACGAGCTGCTCCAGTCGTGGGAGGCGTGGCCCGACGACCAACCGATCGCGGACGTCGTCGTCCA
>PLCK01000131.1:351-10094 GCA_003134755.1 Actinomycetota bacterium
GCTCGTACACGGCGGCACCGCGTTTCGCGACGCCGTCGTGATCGACGCCGGAGTCGAGGCGGCGTTGCGCGATCTGATCCCGCTCGCGCCCTTGCACCAGCCGAAAGCACTGCAAGCACTGGACGACGTCCGCCGGCGGCTACCCGACGCGACCCAGGTGGCGTGTTTCGATACGNNTTGACCGAGGCGTTTCATCGCCGATTTCCCGACCTGCCCCAGGTGGCGTGTTTCGATACGGCTTTCCACGCCACCATCGGCGACGTCGCTGCGACGTACGCTCTGCCGCACGAATGGACCACCAAGTACAACCTGCGTCGGTACGGGTTCCACGGACTCTCGCACTCGTGGGCCAGCAAACGGGCGATCGCGATGGCTCCCGGCGTCCGGCGAGTTGTCACCTGCCAGCTCGGCGCCGGGGTGTCGCTGTGCGCCGTTCTCGACGGAACGTCTGTCGACACCACGATGGGATTCACACCGCTTGAGGGCTTGGTGATGGCGACCCGATCCGGTGACGTCGACCCGGGCCTGCTGATGTGGCTCACATCGCGCGAGCCCGATCTGGCCGATGCGCTCGAGCACCGCTCGGGTCTCACCGGCCTGGCAGGCACCGGCGATATGCGCGAGTTGCTCGCCCGTACCGACGCCAGCGCCACGCTGGCGGTCGACATCTACCTGCATCGACTGCGCAAGGGCGTTGCGGCGATGGCCGCAGCCATGGGCGGGATCGACACGTGCGTCTTTACCGGCGGCGTGGGCGAGAACTCGGCAGAGATCAGACGACGCGCCGTCGAAGGCCTGGCGTTCCTCGGCCTCTCCCTTGACGACGGCGCGAACTCGGCCGTCTCCGGCGACGCCGACATCAGCAGTGCAGACGCAACTGCGAGCGTGCTCGTGGTTGCGGCCCGCGAAGACATCGAAATGGCCGGGCAGGCCCGGCGTCTGCTCGCTCGCTGATCAACCTGTCTGTGGTCGATCGGTAGGGGCTGGCCGATCAGTCGGGTGGCACCACCACGACATTCGGGGGCACAACAAGGACGGCGCACTGCGCATGGTCGGCGCAAGACCGCGCCGTCGTTCCGAGTACGGCCCGGAAGGCGCCCGTCTGCCCATGTGCTCCGACGACGAGGACGTCGGCATCCACGGCTTCCTTCAGGAGCACGTCTTGAACCCCGCCGACCCGCTCGACGAGTTCGACGTCGACTCCGATGCGCTCGCCGAAGGCCTCGGCCGCAGCACCCTCGAGGACGCCGCCTCCCCCGCTGTCCGTCGCTCTCCGGACGTGGACCGCACGCAGCCGCGCGCCGTCCTTGGCAGCTTCCGCCGCTCCTCTGCGCAACGCGACTACCGAGTTCGGCGAGCCGTCGACGCCCACGACCACAACCCGACGTGTACCCGTCATGATTCCCCTTCGGCGACCGTCATCAGCTGGGGCCGCAACCCGAGACTGGCCCGAGCGCGCCATCTGGCGTAGGGAACAAGGCCCTGCCGCCAGGAGACGTTCTGCTCTCCACCGAGCCGACCGGGGCAGCGAGACTTTCCTCGCGGGGACGGCTTGAGGAGGACCACGATGGCGAACATCATCTTGCTGGCAGTCGACAACTCCAAGCACTCGCTACGGGCCGCCGAGGCGGTCGAACGCCTCGCCAAGCCCACCAAGTCCGACGTTGCGGTCATCCACGTGCACGAGACGGCAATCGGCCGCTGGGGCAGCCTGCGCGTCGACGACGCGGAGGGTGACGGGTTCGCCGAGACGATCGTCCAGACGCTGACCGAAGCCGGCATCACGACCTCGCTGCTTGTCCGCGAGGCGACCTACGGCCAGGTTGCGCACGCCCTGATCAACGCGGCGGACGACCTCGACGCCGACTTCATCGCCGTCGGATCAAGAGGGCGCTCGGACATCGGTTCCCTGACGCTTGGCAGCGTCTCGCACAAGCTGCTCCACATGTCGCACCGGCCTGTGCTCGTCGTTCCCACGGTGTGATGTGATCCGCGCTGTGCTGGCGGCGGGTCATGCCGCGCCGTCCATCCTGAACACTCAGCCATGGCAGTTCGCCGTCAGCACGGACGTGATCGAGTTCTATGCCGATCGGAATTATCAGCTCCAGCACATCGACCCACTCGGTCGCGAGCAGGTCATCAGCTGTGGTGCAGCCATCTTCAACATGCGGGTGGCTGCGGCAGCGCTCGGTCGCCCGATGCGGGTCACGCTGCTCCCGGAGCCTCGCTCACCCCAACACCTGGCGACCCTGAGCCTGGATCCTGAGACCGACGGACAAATCCCGCTGGCAGAGCTCGCGGAAGCGATCCACAACCGGCACGGACGGTCGTTCGACACCTGGCCGGTCGGCCACGATCTGATGGTCCGCCTGCACCACGCGGCGACCGCCGAAGGTGCCCGGCTGCAGCTGATCGGGCCGCAGCGGCGCCGGTCATTCGCCCGACTCGTGAGGTCGGCCAATGCCGCATTTGCCGCCGACCCGAGGTACGAAGCCGACCTGGAGGCACAGCAGTGGCCCCCGAGGCGGACGCGGGACGGCATCAGCACCGCGCGGGTCCCGGCTGCCCGGGAACCAACCGGCCCGTATGCGGCCGAGGAATGGGTTGCCGTGACGACGACCGCCGACGACCTCCTCACCTGGCTGGCAGCCGGGCAAGCGACCGAACGGGTCGTATTGACTGCGACCACGATGGGCATCGGCACCTCGTTCATGACGCAGCCGCTCGAAATTCCGCTCCTGCGGGCCGACTGNNGGCGGTGCACTGCTCGGGCAGGGCATCCGTCCCCAAGTCCTGCTCCGGCTGGCGCCGACCTCGCCGACAACGGGCCCGGCGCGGCGTCCCCTCGATGACGTCGTGACCACGCGCGACAATCTCGACCGGCCCTGAATGTTCAGCACCACAGGGGCACGCTGCTAGGCGGGCGCGCTTTCCAGCTCCGGCGACGCGTCGAGTGCGGCCTCCACGTCGTCGGTGGAACGCAACTCGTCGAGTCGGACGAGCGCGATGCCGGCCACGATCAGGACGCCACCGGCGAGCTGGATGCCGGTGGGCACCTCCCCGAGCAGCGCCCAGGCGAACAGCACGGCGAAGACGACCTCGGTCAGGCCGACGAACGAGGCCAGTTTCGGCCCGAGGATCCTGGCGGCGCTGATGCCTGTCACGTAAGCGATCGCCGCCGCGACCAACGACAGACCGAGAACGGGGACCAACCAACTGGTGCGGTGCCCGGCGAACTCGACGCTGCCGAAGCTGTCCCGCATCGGCACTACCCCGAGTGCGCCGACACCGAGCAGGGTGAGCGCGCCGACGGTCATTCCGGCGCTCGCCATCGCTATCGGCGGCAGGAAACCATCGACCCTTGACGAGAGAACGAAGAACACGGCGAGCCCTACCGCGGCGAGGAGGCCCCACAGCACTCCGACCGCATCGAGGCGACGGGAACCGAGGAGGTCGAGGACGCACACCAGGCCGACGATGGCGACGACCGAGCCGGCCACGGTCAGGCGGCTCGGGCGCTGGTGGTGCCTCATCCACATCCAGCCGACGACCAGCACGGTGCCGAGGTATTCGAGCAGCAGCGCCACGCCGACAGGAAGCGACTGGATCGCGTTGAAGAAGCACACCTGACAGCCCGCAACCGCGACCAGCCCGTAGATCGCGACGATCGTCGCGTTGCGCCGCAGGATGTGCCAGCGCCCGCGCAGCGACACGATCGCGGGAACCGCGAGCATCAGCGCTGCGGCGCTGATGCGGGCGGCGACGGCGGCTCCGGGCGACCAGCCGGCGTCGGTGAGCGAGCGCGCAAACGAACCGGAGGTGCTGAAGGCAGCAGCCGTCAGGAGCGCGAGCACCAACCCGGCACCCGATGTCCGCTTGGCCAACATCGCGACTTCCGATCTGATCGTGTAATAAGTCAAAAGGGCCTACACTCATGACACTAGGACAGCTGACCGATAGGGGTCAAGGTGGTTTTTGCTCATGACACCGAGGTGGCGCTGGCCGCCGCCGCTGCGCTGGTCAACACGGCCGACGGAGACGACGAGCACCTTCCCGACGTCCGTGCTCTGGACGAGTTCGTCCGAGCCTGGGGCTGGACGGGTACCCGGGAGCACACCGGAGCGGAACTGCAGNNATCTGCGCCCGCGATTGCGGCGGCTGTGGCAGCTGAGCGAGGAGCGGATCGTCGAGATCGTCAACGAGCTGCTGCGGGAGGCAGCTGCGCTGCCCCAGCTGGTCAAACACGATGCGTGGGACTACCACCTGCACGCCACGCCACCTGATGCACCGCTGGCTACCCGGATGGCGGTCGAGGCCGCGATGGCGTTCGTCGACGTGATCCGGAGCAAGGAAGCCACCCGCCTGCGAATCTGCGAATATCCCGGCTGCGGGAACGTCGTCGTCGACCTGTCGAGGAACAGATCGAAACGCTTCTGCGAGGCGGGCTGCGGCAATCGGGCGGCCGTGGCGGCCTACCGGGCGCGAAGGAACGTCACGGCCTAGCGAATCCGCTGCGAAACGGGCGCTGCCTCGACGACCGCGTCGGGAGTGTGGGACACGCGACAACGCGAAAGACCGCTCACGACGCCCGAGCCTTGATCGCCGCCGCTGATGCCGCCATGTCCACGTCGAAGCGACAGCAGGTCCACCTTCGCGGCATTGCGACGCACGCCTGAGCTACGCCGCGACAGCTGGCATAACAAGAAACCGATCAGTACCATGTTGCGTATGAGCGCCACCGATTCGAGGATCGCCGGCATCGCGGCGAACCTGTTCCACGAGCACGGGATCACCGCCACCGGTGTCGACGCCTTGAGCCGGGCCGCCGGGGTCTCTAAGCGGACCCTCTACGAGAAGTTCGAAAACAAGGACGGTCTGGTCACCGCCGCCTTCGATTCGCTCGACCTCCCGGTATTCGAATACTTCACGCACGCCGCTGAGCGCAACGCCTCTGACCCGATCGGCCAGCTCGACCAGTTGTTCGCCGTGATGGAGAAAGCGGTTCGCTTGCCGGGGTTCCACGGCTGCGCCTTCGTGAATGCCACCGCAGAACTGGCCGACGCGGAGCATCCGGCACACCTGATCGTTCGGCGTCACAAGCGGCGGTTCCAGCGGTGGATGCGCGATCGGGCTCAATCGGCCGGGCTTACGGACCCAGACCGCGTGGCGCGCCAGCTCATGGTCGTGCTCGACGGCGCACAGGCGCGGGCTATGGTCGAACGGTCGCCGAAACCGGTCCGAGACGCGCGTGATATCGCGCGGGCATTGATCGACGCCGCAAGGGCGTAGCGGCCAGGCCTGTCGGTCCTCTTTCTCGTCGGGAACGCATCGGGCGGTACCGATCGGTTTCCACTTTCGGCGGATGTGTGTATAGTCACCTCTCGGGCACAGAAAACCGATCGGTGTCCGACCACTGTCCGAGCCGTCTGTACGGGAGTTCTCGCTATGACACCGACCCATCGCTGGCGCGCGTTCGCAGTGCTGGCCATCTCGTTCTTCATGACCATCGTCGATCTGACCATCGTGAACGTGGCGTTGCCCACGATCGGTCGGAAGCTGCACTTCTCCGAAACGAACCTGCAGTGGGTGGTGACCGCCTACGGCCTGACGTTCGGCGGATTCCTGCTCCTGGGCGGCCGGGCCGCTGACATGCTCGGCCGCCGGCGGGTGTTGATGGTCGGCCTGACTGTTTTCACGGCGGCGTCGCTCGGCTGTGCGGTGGCGACCA
The DNA here is from genome assembly GCA_003134755.1 of Actinomycetota bacterium. Classification (GTDB taxonomy): domain Bacteria; phylum Actinomycetota; class Actinomycetes; order Acidothermales; family Acidothermaceae; genus PALSA-607. The sequence continues at coordinate 6,080 of PLCK01000131.1, forward strand.
CGGACGCAGTACTCATCGCGATGCGCGGCATACAGGGGCTCGGCGCGGCGATCGTCCTTCCCGCCGCCCTCTCGATCGTGATGAACATGTTCGAGGAAGGCGCGGAGCGCAATAAGGCGCTGGGCATCTGGGGCGGAATCGGCGCTGGCGGTGCCACCGTCGGACTGATCGCAGGCGGTCTGCTGACCCGTTACGTCGGCTGGCAGTCGATCTTCTTCCTCAACGTGCCGATTGGCGCCGTCGCACTCTTGCTCGCTCCACGCCTCGTGCCCGAGAGCCGACTGCAGACCACCCGTCGCCGCTACGACCCGTTCGGAGCTCTCACCGTGACCGCCGGTTTGCTGCTGCTCGTGTACACGATCTCGAAGGCCCCGCAGGTCGGCTGGGCGTCCGGCAGATCGGTCGGATCGCTGGTCGGATCCGCAGCCCTGCTGGTCGCCTTCCTCGTCATCGAGACCAGGGTCGAGTCACCGCTGATGCCACTGGGCATCTTCCGCCTCAAGACGCTCGCGGGCGCGAACGCGGTCGGGCTGCTGCTTGGAGGAAGCTTCTTCGCGTTCATCTTCGTCGGGACGCTCTACATGCAGCAGGTCCTCGGCTACTCCGCACTCAAGACCGGCCTCGCCTGGCTGGCGGCGTCCATCACGTCGGTTGCCTTCGCGGGCCTGTCGCAACTGCTCGTCACTCGGGGATCGGCCAAGCTGGTGATGGCCGCAGGTATGACATTGATCGGCGGCGGCATCGCTTGGGGAGCGACCGTTCCGGTGCATGGGCACTACTGGGCGAATCTGGCCGGTCCGTTCTTCGTGACCGGGATGGGCACCGCGTTCGCCTTCATTCCGGTGTCGATTGCCGCGCTCGCCGGCATCGCAGAGCATGAAGCCGGCCTGGCCGCGGGGCTGCTCAACACCTCCCAGCAACTCGGTGGCGCTATCGGCGTCGCGATCGCCTCGACCGTCGCTGCGAGCAGGTTCAAGACGTCAGTGCACACGGGCGCGACCAACGCTGCCGCGCTCACAACCGGCTTTCAATCGGCGCTGTGGGTGTGCGCCGCCATCGGGCTCGCGGCGATCCCCGTGACGTTCATGCTCGTTCGTCGAGACGAACTCGCCAAGGCGATCGCCGCTACCACGGTGACGATCGCGCGGCCCGCGCTCGCGCAGCCCGCGTTCGCACCGGCCGAATAGGAGGGCGCCCAAATGACGCAGATCATGGTGCGCTACAAGGTGTGGCCCGACCAAGTCGCAGCCAACGTCGAACTCGTGCGGGCGGTGTACGACGAACTGGACCGCAGCACACCCGACGGCTTGCGCTACGCAACCTTCCAACTCGAAGACGGCGTCAGCTTCATCCACCTGCACTCCGATGCGAGCCCGGACGGCGACAGGCTGCGGCATGTCGCAGCGTTCGCCGGCTTCCAGGACGGAATCGCGCAACGTTGTCAGGAAGCTCCTGTCGTCACCCAACTGCGTGAGGTCGGCTCGTACCGATTCGGCGGCGGCTAACTCAGGCTGGATGTGAAGACTGCCGCGATGGTCTGGCCCCACTGCGTGGCGCGCTCGGCCTCGCCGTCGACAAGCCGCGGGCGCTTGTCGACCAGAAAGCTCTCAGGCGGTGCGACCATGCGAAAGCCACGGTCGACCAACTTGGATCGGATCCGCCTCGATGCCTGACCAGTGATCGCCCTCGGCGCGTCCTGACGAGTGTCGAATGCGGCGGCGGCGATGCCAAGGACGGCTGGCATGGCGTCGAACCACTCCCGCAAGCCGTCTTCGACGGCTGACGGCTCCAGGGGTTGATGGGTGGCAGTAGCCTTTTCGACCGCCGCTTTCCTGCTGCGCGGACCCGCCATCGTGTGGACGTGCGTCGGCCCGCCGACGACCACGAGATCCGAGTCCCGTACTGCCTCCTCGAGGCATTCGTTGACCTGCACGACGTCCACAGCAACCCCTGCGGTGCGCAAGCCGACCGCGATGTGCTCCGCGACCTCGTGCGTGTTGCCGTACATCGATTCGTAAACGACAAGCGCTTTCATGACCACGCTCCTCATAGGTCGAATCGAGTCTGCCGACCGCGGCGGTTGCAGGTCAGGGCATCGAGTCCGTGCCGCCGGGGACTTTGGTAACTATCTCCAGCGCAGCGACTGCTGTTCGCTCGTGGTGGAGGCACGCATGCACCCGCAACTGGACGCGTTCTATCGCGCCAGCGTCGACTTGTTCTGGCTACCCCTCGGCGCGGGAGACACGCTGCGAGTCGTGAAATGGAACGGCCGCCTCTATGAAGCGCTCATAGCGAGGCACGAACACCGCGAGCGGCGCGATCTTTACCACTCGGCACTCGAGGTACACCTCAACGGCGATCGCTTCGTCGTCGAGATGGTCCCGTCTTGGGACAGTACCGAGCGTGACCGCGGCGTCGTTGCCGAGGGTCCGGTTGCCCTGCCCCGCCTCGGCGTTTCGCGGCTGTTCCGGTACGAGGTTCGCCGCTGGCTGGGCGGAGTCATTCCCGATATATCGGAATCCGTCGAGAGCCCAGTCCGTCTGAGTTCAGCTGCGAAGCAGGCGCGGGCGTTGTTGAACCTGGTCCCTGAGTTCCCAACCGCCACGTGGGGCCGCGACGAGCTGCGCACGGGCGAGATGTGGAACTCCAACTCCCTGATCTCGTGGCTGCTAGCTCGAAGCGGCCACCGCACCGACAACGTCCGCCCGCCGGTTCATGGACGTGCACCGGGATGGAACGCAGGATTGATCGTCGCTGCGCGTTCGACGATTGCGACCAGTTCCAGCTCGCAGGTCTGCGGGTCGTTCGACACCGTTCCGCACGCGGGGCAAACCCGGATGTGACCAATTGCGTGGTCATGGTCGAGCACAGCGATGCGGTCACACGCCGCGCAGTGCAGCGAGAGCCCAAACTCCTCGGTCTCCAGCCGCACGCCAGCGAGCCGGCTGCCGGTTGTCAACATGTCGAAGGCCTGCCGCACCGTGTCCTCGCTGATCGTTGAGGCGTGTCGAACCCGGATCACCTCGATCTCGCGACTGCCCGCGCGCCCGAGACATTCGTCGACGAGCTCGGCAACGAGCGACAGCTCATGCATCGGAGGCCACACCGCACAGTCGAACGACGGTGTCGACCAGAGTCGTCACTGAAGCGCTCACCGCGACGCCAAGCGAGGCACCGGCTTCGGCAGACTCGATCGCCACGCTGACTGCGAACGCCGACGGAACATGGCCGTAAACGGCCCGCGCGAGCGCGAGGACGGCGGTGCGCGCGCCGTGGTCGCGCGAGCCCTTGAACAGCGATTGCGAGTCGATGTTGATCGGCAGGTCGTGCCCGTCGAGGTCCACGAGCCCGACGGCGAACGGAATCACGAACGGCTCCTTGTCCGGCTGGCCCGGCGTGGGCGCGCACGACTGCTTCACGTGCAGCGTGTACGTCTCCTTCGCGCCATCGTATTCGGAGCGGCACTCGACCAGCGGCGTGCCGGCCTGCGAATACCAGCGCCCGAATTGCGCGAGGTCGGCGTCGTTCGCATCGGCCATCGCCGCGCGGAATTCGTCGCAGGTGACCGCCGCGCCGTCGTGGCGCCTGAAGTAGAGATCCATGCCGCGGCGAAAGGCATCCTTGCCGAGGATCGTCGCGTACATGCGCACCACCTCAGCGCCCTTGTCGTAGACGGTGGAGGTGTAGAAGTTGTTGACCTCGACGTACGACTCGGGACGCACCGGGTGGGCCATCGGTCCCGCGTCCTCGGGGAACTGGCGGTTGCGCAGGTCGCGAACCTCCTGGATGCGCACCACCGGGCGCGAGTATTCGTCGGCGCTGTATTCCTGGTCGCGATAGACCGTGAGGCCTTCCTTCAGCGACAGCTGGAACCAGTCGCGGCAGGTCACGCGGTTGCCGGTCCAGTTGTGGAAGTACTCGTGCGCGACCACCTTGTCCACGCCGAAGTAATCGCCATCGGTCGCGGTGTCGGGCCGCGCGAGGATGTACTTCGTGTTGAAGATGTTGAGGCCCT
>PLCK01000142.1 GCA_003134755.1 Actinomycetota bacterium
CAGGTAGAGCACGATCGCGATCAGGAAGTAGATCAAGCTCCGGATCGCCTTGCCGGTGATCTGTTTACCCCAGCTGGAGCCGACCGAGTCGACCGACACCTGGTTCGCAGTGACACCAAAATGCGAGGTGATCGCGCTGGTGACCGTGTCGATGGTGGCCTGGTCGACGTTCTTGCTCTCGACCTGATAGTCGGCGCCGCCGACGCCCACGTTCGACAGGTGCTGCACGACCGGGTTGCTCAGGCCCGCGCTGGTCACGACGTCGGTGACCTGCGAGACCGAGTAGCCCTTGTCGGGAAACGTCAGCTGGGTTCCGCCCTTGAACTCCAGGCTCAGGCTCAGACCGCGGGTCGCCAGGCCGATGAGCCCGATCACGATCACGACCCCGGAGATGAGCAACCACCGTCGCCACTTGCCGACGAATTCGTACGACGCCTGGCCGGTGTAGAGCTTGTGACCCAGCGTGCCGAGACGGCTCATGTCATACCTTCCTGGTCGGCGCGACACGCCGGGTGATCGTCGACGTCCCTGATCGGAGTCGTTCGACCCCGAGCCTGGCCGCGTCGAGGCCGGACAACCGGTGGCCTTCGCCGAAGAACTTCGTACGGGCGAGCAAGGTGATCAGCGGTTTCGTGAAGAGGAAGACGACGACGAGGTCGATGACCGTCGAAAGACCGAGCGTGAACGCGAACCCGCGGACGTCGCCGATCGCGGTCAGGTAGAGCACGACCGACGCGATGAGCGACACGACGTCAGCGGAGATGATGGTGCGCCGAGCACGTACCCAACCCTTCTCGACCGACGTGCGCAATGTGTTGCCCTCACGGACCTCGTCACGCAACCGCTCGAAGAACACCACGAACGAGTCGGCGGTGACACCGATGGCGACGATGAGACCCGCGATACCGGCGAGCGTCAGGGTGTAGTTGATCGCCTTGCCGAGCAACACGATGATCGGGTACTGGATCGCCGCCGAGAGCGCGAGGCTCGTCACTGTCACGATCGAAAGACCGCGGTAATAAAAGAACGAATAGAGCAGCACAAGCACGAGACCGATCGCGCCGGCGAGCAGTCCGGCCTTCAGTTCGCTGCTGCCGAGCGTCGCCGATACCGTGCGCGCGGTCTGCGTCTTCAGCGTCAACGGCAGCGCGCCGTACTTCAGTACGTTCGCCAGGTCGCTGGCCGTCTTGTGCGTGAAGCTGCCGGTGATCTGCGTCGGGCCGGTGATCGCACCCTGGATCGTCTCGGCCGAGTAGACGTTGCCGTCGAGCACGATCGACGTCAATGTGCCCACGTGCGCCTGGGTGAATTTCGCCCAGCTGGTCGCGGCCCCGGACTTGAAGGTCAGCAGCACGTTCCACTGGGTGCCGGTCTGGTTGTCGAGCGCCGCCGACGCCGTCGAGACTTCCTTACCCGCGATGAGCGTGGGGTGCAGCAGGTACTTGTAGTAGACCGGCGACGCGTCGGGGTTGCCGCACGTGACGAGGAACTTGTTCGAGAGGTCCTTGCGCGCCCCGCCCTGCTGATTCGCCGGCACCGAGCAGTCGAGCTTCGCGTACGCGGCAAGCTCCTCGGCCGTGGGCGCCGCCTCGGGCGTGGCCGGGTTGACGTCGGCCGCCGCACTCGACGTCGAGGCGGACGGCGACGCGCTCGCCGAGGCTGATGCCGCGGGCGTTGACGCGGCAGCCGACGGGCTCGAGCTGTCGGCTCGGTGGAACGCGGCCGGCTGTGCCTGCGCGCCGCCGCCTTCTTGACCCAGTGCCTTGGGGCTGGTCGCCGAACCGGACGGAGACACCGAGCTGGACGGCGAGGTCGACGGCGTCGTGGACGGCGAGGCGCCGGACACCTGCGGGGCCGGGGACACGCTCGTCGTCACGCTCGGGGTCGAACTGGTGTCCGGCACATCAGTACTGCCCGATTGCACCGGCTGGTTCGTTTCGTAGACCTGCCGGATGCTGAGCAGCGCCGTCTTTCCGATGTCCTTCAGGGCGCCCTGGGTGTCCTTGCCGGGCACCGACACGACGATGTTCGATCCCTCGGTCTTGACTTCGGCGTTGCCGACGCCTTTGCCGTTGACCCGCTTCTCGAGGATCGTCTTGGTCGTGGCGATGTCGCTGCTTCTGATCTTGGCGCCGTCGAGCGCGACCGGAGTAAGGGTGACGGTTGTGCCGCCGCGCAGGTCGAGGCCGAGCGCCGGCGAGTAGCGGCCGCCGAGCGCCATCCAGACGTAGAGGACGGCGAGGAGGAGAACGACGACGACCAGGGGACGGCCTGGACTCGTCCTCTTGGCAGGTGGCACCTAGATCTCCCTGTCAGCTTCCGATTGCTTTCAACAGTCAGCCTTCAACACTCAGCCTTCAAACACCCAGCGGAACATTCTCGCAGCATGTCCGGTTCAGCGCGGCGGTCAGGAGGTGGGAACGGGTCCTGATCCGGCATCGTTCCCGTCAGTGCCGTCCGACGATCCGTGCGACTGCCGACGTGGCGGCCGCTTCAAGAATCGCTTCGAGAATCGGTCGGACGACGGCGGCGGCACATCGTCGTCCGGCTCGGTCTGCTCTTCGACGCCGTCGAGGGTCTTGAGATCGTCAACACCGTCGTTCTCGGCGAGGTCCTCTTCGAACTCGTCGAGCTCCGAATCGGCAACCTCGTCGGAGTCGTCGGTCTCGTCGACGTCGGGGACCACCCGCAGTACAGCGGCCTTGGCGTAACGCAGCTGAACTCCCTCGGCCGCCTCGATCACGACGGCGTCGTCGTCGATCTCGACAACCGTGCCGTAGAGACCGGAGGTGAGGATCACCCGGCTGCCCGGCTCGACCGCCCGCTGAAGCGCCAGCGCCTGCTTGCGCCGGCGGCCCTGCGGCACGATGAAGAACACGTACAGCGCGGCAAAGAGCAGCAGCGGGAGCGCGAAGTTACCCACGAGCAAACCTTTCGGGTGGACCGGGCCTGTCGGCGGAAGGTCCGCGGCGGCCTGTGCAGGGCGGTGAGCGTGCGGCCCGCCCCAGCCGCGCCGCGCAGTCTATGCGATCGGACGCCCAGTGCCCGCATCGTCGTCGCCGTCGAGCCCCTCGAAAAGGGTCGCAGCAGCGAGCGCACCGAGCGCTCCGACCGGTGGCACCAGCCCGAGGTGGCGCCAGCCAGCCGCCGTCGCGACCCGGCCCCTCGGCGTCCGGGCCAGGAAACCGACGCGGAAGAGAAAGGGCTCGGCGACTTCCTCGACGGTCTCGGGCTCCTCGCCGACCGCGATCGCCACGGTCGTCAGTCCGACCGGGCCGCCACCGAAACGCATGACCAGGGCCTCGAGCACGGCTCGGTCGAGCCGGTCGAGCCCGAGTTCGTCGACTTCGTAGACGGCCAACGCCGCCTCCGCGAGGGTGCGGGTCACTACCCCGTCGGCTCGTACCTCGGCGTAGTCACGGACCCGCCGCAGCAGCCGGTTGGCGATCCGCGGCGTCCCGCGCGACCGGCCGGCGATCTCGGCACCACCGTCGGCCTGCAGCCGGACGTCGAGCAGCCCGGCCGACCGCGTGAGCACCCGCTCAAGCTCGGCCGCGGCGTAGAAGTCCATGTGCGCGGTGAACCCGAATCGATCGCGCAGCGGGCCCGGCAGCAGGCCGGCCCTCGTCGTGGCTCCGACGAGCGTGAACGGCGCGAGGTCGAGCGGGATGGCACTGGCACCCGGACCTTTGCCGACGATGACGTCGACCCGGAAGTCCTCCATCGCCATGTAGAGCATTTCTTCGGCCGGCCGCGACATCCGGTGGATCTCGTCGAGGAAGAGAACCTCGCCCTCGGTGAGTTGCGTGAGCACGGCCGCGAGATCGCCCGCGTGTTGGATGGCCGGACCGCTCGTGATGCGAAGCGGCGCGTTCATCTCGGCCGCGATGATCATGGCCAGCGTGGTCTTGCCGAGACCCGGCGCTCCGGACAGCAGCACGTGGTCGGCCGTGCGGCCACGCTGCCGGGCACCCTCGAGAATCAGCGACAACTGCTCACGGACCCGTTCTTGACCGACGAACTCGTCAAGATGCCGCGGCCGCAACGCCGCGTCGACCAGCCGATCCTCGACGTCGGCCTGCGCGTCAACGAGCGCGCGACCGTCGGTCACCGTGCCCCCCCGAGCTCGCGCAAAGCCGTGCGCAGTAACACCCCGACGTCAGGACGATCGCCCTTGATGTTCATCGCATCGGCGTCGCTCGCGACAGCGGCTACCGCGTCCTCCGCTTCGCGGGTCGAATAGCCGAGGCCCAGCAGTGCGCCACGCACACTCTCGCGCCAGTTTGCGGTGTCGCCACCCGGGAGCACGACGACGTCGTCGCTCAGGCTCGCGCCCGCGAGTTTGTCCTTCAGTTCCAACACGATGCGCTGCGCTATCTTGCGGCCGATGCCGGGCACGAGCGAGAGCGCGACGAAGTCGTCAGTGGCGACGGCGCGGCGCAGCGCGGCCGGCGGATGCACGCCGAGCATGGCTTGCGCTAACCGCGGGCCGACGCCGGTCGCGGTTTGCAGTAGCTCGAAGACCATCCGCTCGTCGTCGTCGGAAAATCCGTAGAGCGTCAGGGCGTCTTCGCGGACGACGAGTGAAGTGGCCAACTTGGCCGGCTCGCCGACCCTGACCCGCGAGATGGTCGTCGGCGCGCAGTAGACCTGGATCCCGAACCCGCCGACCTCGACGATCACCGAATCGGGCGCGATCGCCGCGACCCGCCCGGCCACGAACGCGATCATCGGCGGACCGCCGCACTCGCCGCGAGAACGGCGCTGGCTGCGCGCGCCGCGAGAGCGGCCTCGACACGTGCCGCGGCCGCGCCGCGCAGCAACTGGCAGATCGCCAGTGCGAGCGCGTCGGTGGCGTCGGCGGGAGCGACGAGTCCCGGCTCGCCGAGCAACCTGCGAACCATGAACGCCACCTGCTCCTTGCCCGCCCTGCCCTGGCCGGTGACGGCGGCCTTGACCTCACTCGGCGTCCGCATCGCGACAGGTAGACCGCGCCGCGCCGCACACGTGATGGCGACCGCGGCGGCCTGTGCGGTGCCCATCACCGTGCGGACGTTGTGCTGGCTGAACACCCGCTCGACGGCGACGACGTCGGGACTGTGACGCTCGATCCACGCCTCGATGCCCACCTCGAGGCCCAACAGGCGCGCCCCGATGTCGGCGTCGGCCGGCGTGCGCAGGACGTCGACGGCTACCAACGACATCCGACCACCCCCACTGCTGTCGACGACCCCGAGGCCACACCGGGTGAGGCCGGGGTCGACACCGAGCACCCTGATCGAACGCATGTTCGGAAGCGTAGCGGCGCACGTGGGCCAGACCCGGTAACGACGCACCGACAATGGCGGCGGCTGGCCGGGGTCGCGGCGGCGCAAACCGGCTCAGCCGCCCACCCAGGCTCGCTTCGCCAGCTTCGCAGCCCGCCCAGGCTCTCTTCGCAGCCCGCCCAGGCTCTCTTCGCAGCCCGCCCAGGCTCGCCTCGCATCCCGCCCAGGCTCGCCTCGCATCCCTGGTGGTCGCCAATGTCGAGCAATCGTCCCGTCTTGTCCCGTTTCTACAGCCACCCGGGCTGCGAGGGTTCTCCACAACGACCCACTGCAGGCGTCCGCGGAGTCGCCGCAATCGCAGGGTGGTCACATGTCGGACGCCGATCTGTTGCCCAGTCGCCACAGCGTTTCGCACCTCGCCCTGATGAGCGGACCGTTCAGCTATTCAGATGCCGTGGCTGCCGGACTCACGCGGGCCAGAATCAGGACCCTCCTCGCCAGCGGTGCCTGGGTCGTGCTCCGTAGAGGGATCTTCTGTGACGCGAACGTGGGGCCCACGCGGATCCGACGTGGCTCGGCGCGGCTGCGGCCCTCGCGGTCATGGCTGCTGGCACCGTCGTGAGCCACGAGACCGCCGCCTGTCTGCACGACCTGCCGACGACGACCACGCCGGACGTCGTGTGGCTCACGCGCCGGCCAACCTCTCAACACGGCAGCCATCGCCATCCAGGAATCGTCGAAAGAGCCGCCGCAGTTCCGCCCCAGCATCGAACAACGATTCACGGCCTGCCCGTGACAACTGTCGCGCGCACCGTGGTCGACCTCGCGCGACATCGTTCGTACAACGACGCCGTAGTCCTGACCGACGCAGTGCTGCACGAAGGCAAAACCAATACGCGTGAGCTCATCGCAGTGCGCGACGCTTGTGCATGTTGGCCCGGAAGTCGCCGTGCCACTCGGGTACTCGATTTCGCGAACGGCGCCGCCGAGAGCCCGCTGGAATCGCTGTCCCGGCTCGCATTCGCCCGCCTCGGACTGCCTGCGGCGACGCTGCAAGCTGTGATCCGATGCTCCGACGGCGCACGATATCGCGCCGACTTCCTGTGGGCTCACTGGCACGTGATCGGGGAGGCCGACGGACGCGTGAAATACCAGCGCGCCGACGACCTGTGGCGAGAGAAGCGCCGCGAAGACCGCCTCCGCGAAATGGGCTTCGAGGTCGTCAGGTGGACGTGGGACGACATCGCCAATCAATCCGAGCGTGTTGTGGCGAGAATCTGGCAGGCCGCCGAGCGCGCCAGCCGCCATCGCTGACTCACTTGCACCCCCCCCCCGCTGGCAGCCCCTACGCCCGCTCTTCGCATCCCCAGTGGCGCCGTCAGGGATGCGAAGTGAGCCGCCCAGCAGCCACTCGGGATGCGAAGTGCAAGAAACGGCCAAAACCGCCGCAGCAACTCAGGCTTCGGCCATTACCTCGTCGGAGATGTCGAAGTTGGCCCACACGTTCTGGACGTCGTCGCAGTCCTCGAGCGCGTCGACCAGCCGCAATACCTTGCGGGCTGCGTCATCGTCGAGCGCGACACTCACACTGGCGAGCCAGGAGATCTCGGCCGACTCATACCCGATCCCGGCCGCCTTGAGCGCCGCGCGCACTGCCGGCAGGTCGCCGGCCTCGCTGATCACTTCGAAGGAATCGTCGAGGTCGTTGACCTCCTCGGCGCCGGCTTCGAGTACCGCGAGCAATACGTCGTCCTCGCTGAGGTTGTTCTTCGGTACGAGAACGACGCCTTTGCGGTTGAACAAGTACGCCACCGAGCCTGGGTCGGCCAGGTTTCCGCCGCCGCGGGTCATGGCGGTACGCACCTCGGACGCCGCCCTGTTGCGGTTGTCGGTGAGGCACTCGATCAACATCGCCACGCCACCGGGGCCATAACCCTCGTAGGTGATCGGCTCCCAGTCGGCGCCGCCCGCCTCGAGGCCGGCACCGCGCTTGACCGCGCGGTCGATGTTGTCGTTCGGGACCGAACTGCCCTTGGCCTTCGCGATCGCGTCGGCCAGGGTGGGGTTGCCGGATATATCTCCCCCGCCGGTGCGCGCCGCCACCTCGATGTTCTTGATCAGCTTGGCGAAAAGCTTGCCCCGGCGCTGGTCGACAACAGCCTTCTTGTGCTTGGTGGTCGCCCACTTGGAGTGGCCGCTCATGGCAGATCCGGGACCCCTCTGACGATCTGGACGAAGTAGGCGTGCACCCGGTCGTCCCCGGTGAGCTCGGGGTGGAACGAGGTGGCCAGAAGCGCACCCTGCCGAACGGCCACGATCCTATCCGCGGCCCCGGTCACCGGGGCCGCCGCGAGCACCCGCACCCGGTCCCCCACCGACTCCACCCAGGGGGCCCGGATGAAGACCGCGTGCAGCAGGCGGTCGCCGTCCAGCCCGGCGCACTCCAGGTCGGCCTCGAAGGAGTCCACTTGGCGGCCGAAAGCGTTGCGGCGCACGGTCATGTCGATGCCGCCGACCGTGCGCTGGTCCGGGTGCCCGTCCAGCACCCGGTCCGCCAGCATGATCATCCCGGCGCATGACCCGTAGGCCGGCAGGCCCGAGTGCACCTGCTCGCGCAGCGGCTCGAGCAGGTCGAACGCCACGGCCAGCTTGGACATGGCCGTCGACTCGCCTCCGGGCAGGACCAGCCCGTCCAGCCCGGCCAGCTCGACCGGGCGACGCACTGGCACCCCGCGGGCGCCGACCCGCTCCAGCGCAGCCATGTGCTCGCGGACGTCCCCCTGCAGTGCCAGGACGCCGACGACCGGCGCGCTCACCAGCCGCGGCCGGCGAACCGCTCGCTGTCGGCCAGGGTGTCAAGGTTTATGCCCACCATGGCCTCGCCCAGCCCGCGGGACACCTTGGCGATCACGTCGGGGTCGTCGAAGAACGTGGTCGCCTTGACGATCGCCTCGGCCCGCTGCGCGGGGTTGCCGGACTTGAAGATGCC
>PLCK01000180.1 GCA_003134755.1 Actinomycetota bacterium
TCGTCGACCTTGATGTCGTTGAATGACCCGAGCCCGATACCGCACTCGTAGCCCTCACGAACCTCGGTGGCGTCGTCCTTGAACCGCTTGAGCGACTCGATTGTCAGATGGTCGTTGATGACAACGCCGTCTCGGATCAACCGAGCCTTCGTGTTGCGGGTAATGACGCCGGAACGGACGAGGCAGCCTGCGATGTTGCCGAACTTGCTCGACCGGAAGACGTCGCGGATCTCGGCCGTACCGAGTCGCGCCTCTTCGAACTCGGGCTTCAGCAGACCCTTCAGCGCCGCCTCGACCTCGTCGATCGCCTGGTAGATGACCGAGTAGTAGCGGACGTCGACGCCTTCGCGATCGATGAGTTCGCTGACCCGCTCGGCCGGCCTGACGTTGAACCCGATGATCACCGCGTCGGACGCCACCGCGAGGTTGACATCGTTCTGCGTGATGGCGCCGACACCGCGGTCGATGACCCGCAGGTCGACGTCCTCACCGACGTCGAGGTTGAGCAACGCGTCTTCGAGGGCTTCGACCGAACCGGAGACGTCACCCTTGAGGATGAGCCGGAGTTCTTCGACCTCGCCCTTTTCCATGCGCTCGAGGATGTCTTCGAGGCTGCGCCGGCCACGGCTGTCGGCGAGCTGTGCGTTGCGCTCACGCGCCGACCGCCGCTCGGCGATCTGCCGGGCCACCCGATCTTCTGGGACGACGAGGAAGTTGTCGCCCGCGTCGGGAACGCTGGTGAAGCCGAGAACCTGCACCGGGCGTGACGGCCCGGCCTCGGCAACGGCCTCGCCGAACTCGTCGAGCATCGCCCGCACCCTGCCGAACGCCTCGCCGGCGACGATCGAGTCACCGACGTGCAGGGTGCCGCGCTGCACCAGCACTGTCGCCACCGGACCACGGCCGCGGTCGAGGTGCGCTTCGATAGCGACACCCTGCGCGTCCTGGTCGGCGTTGGCCCGCATGTCGAGTGCCGCGTCGGCGGTCAGCAGGATCGCCTCGAGCAGCGCGTCGATGTTCAGGTTCGACTTCGCCGAGACGTCGACGAACATCGTGTCGCCGCCGTATTCCTCGGCAACCAATCCGTACTCCGTGAGCTGGCCGCGCACCTTGGTCGGGTCGGAGTCTTCCTTGTCGATCTTGTTGACGGCCACCACGATCGGGACGCCGGCCGCCTGGGCGTGGTTGAGCGCCTCGATCGTCTGCGGCATGACGCCGTCGTCGGCCGCCACCACGAGTACGGCGATGTCGGTCACCTGGGCGCCGCGAGCACGCATAGCCGTGAAGGCTTCGTGACCGGGCGTGTCGATGAACGTGATCGCCCGCTCGCCGTTCGCCGACTGTGCGATGACCTGGTAGGCGCCGATGTGCTGGGTGATGCCACCGTGCTCGCGCGCCACCACGTTCGTATTGCGGATCGCGTCGAGCAGCTTGGTCTTGCCGTGGTCGACGTGACCCATGACGGTGACCACCGGCGGCCGCGCGGACAGCTCGTCCTCGCCACCCTCGTCCTCACCGAACTCGAGATCGAAACTCTCGAGCAGCTCGCGGTCTTCGTCCTCGGGACTGACCACCTGGACGTCGTAACCGAGCTCGGCGCCGAGCAACTGCAGGGTCTCCTCGTTGACCGACTGGGTCGCGGTCACCATCTCACCGAGATGGAACATGACCTGAACCAGGGACGCCGGGTTGGCGCCGATGCGGTCGGCGAAGTCGGACAGTGACGCACCGCGCGGCAGCCGCAACACCTGGCCGTTGCCACGGGGTACCTGCACACCGCCGATCGACGGGGCCTGCATGTTGTCGAACTCTTGACGCCGCTGCTTCTTCGACTTGCGACCACGCGTCGGCCGGCCGCCTGGGCCACGACCGAATGCGCCCGCGGTACCACCGCCGCGGCCGCGACCGCCCGGACCCGGACGACCACCGCCGGGGCCTGCGCCAGGGCCTGCGCCGGGACCCGCGCCCGGGCCACCACGGCCAGCGCCGGGACCGCCGGGCCGAGCCGGGGCGAACCCGCCACGTGCGCCACCAGGCCCACCGGGACCACCGGGACCGCCGGGGCCAGACGGCCTACCGGCTCCCGGACCGCCTGGCCCACGACCGGCGAAACCGCCGGGCGCCGGGCGAGCAGGCATCATGCCGGGCGACGGCCGATTAGGCCCTAATCCTCCGGGCCGTGGCGGCATGCCGCCACCGGGACGCGGCGCACCCGCCGGACCGGTGGCCGGCCTCGGCGCACCGGGCACCGCACCGGGCCCGGCGGCCGGGCGTGGTGCGGTCGGTGCCTGTGAGGTGAAGGGGTTGTTACCCATGCGCGGCGGACCGGATGTCGCGCGGGGAACCGCAGGACCTGGCCGCGGGCCTGCGGCGGGACGCACCGCGCCGGCGGCCGGACCGGGCGGGGTGGCAGACGCCGCGGGACGCGCGGGCGCAGTCGGCGCAGCGGACGCGCCTTGGTCGGCGCGGGCGGCCGGCGCCGCAGGCGCGAGGAACACGTCGCCCGAGCCATTGCTCGGAACCGGCGTCGCCGGAAGTGGAGCGATCGGACTCGCGGGCGCCTCGACGACGGCCTCGACGGCACGCGGCTTGTCAGCCGTGCGTGCCGTCGCCTTGGCGGCCGGCGCGGGCGCCGCAACCGGCGGCGGCGCGGGGAACGATTCCCGCAGCTTGCGCACGACCGGTGCCTCGATGGTCGAGGAGGCCGAACGGACGAACTCCCCGAATTCCTGGAGCTTGGCCATGACGGCCTTGCTTTCAACATTGAGCTCTTTTGCGAGCTCGTACACCCGAACCTTGGCCACGTGACTCCCGTCTCCTGGCCCGGGTGTTCGATCAGGTCGAACCCGGGCCGTTGCTACCGGTACTTACTCATCGCTGCGTACTCATTGACGGCTCATCGACTCGCTCGACCTGCTTCCTGTCTCAGGCGACTACTGCTGCATTGCGCGGCCTTCTACGTACGCTCGCACAGCGGCGAAATCGAGCGGGCCCGCCAGGCGGAACGCCCTGGGGAACGCCCGACGTCGCTCGGCGAGATCGAGGCAGAGCGGAACGGGATGCAACGAGGCGCCCCGGCCCGGACGCTGCCCGCGTGGATCGGGTACGACGCACGAGTACTCGTCGACCGTGACCACCGCAAGACGCAGAAGGTCGGACTTGGCCGCACGCTGCTTGCATCCCACGCATGTGCGCATGGGAACGACGCGTTCGACCACGGCGAGTCTACTCCCCTGAGGGCGGCGCTTGACCAACCGCTCGACCAACCGCTCGACCAACCGCTCGACCAACCGCTCGATCAGCCGCAGTCGGAGGCGGGTTCAGCCGGCCACCGCGCTGACGTCGGTGGCCGCGACGCTGTCCGGGCGGATGTCGATCCGCCAGCCGGTGAGCCTGGCGGCCAACCGGGCATTCTGCCCCTCGCGGCCGATCGCCAGCGACAGCTGGTAATCGGGCACCGTCACCCGCGCCGATCGGTTGGCCAGATCGACAACCTCGACCGCGCTCACCCTGGCCGGTGAGAGTGCGTGGGCGACGAACTCGGCCGGGTCGTCCGACCAGTCGACGATGTCGATCTTTTCGCCGTGCAGCTCGGCCATCACGGCCCGCACCCGTTGCCCGAGCGGGCCGATGCAGGCGCCCTTCGCGTTCAAACCGACGACATTGGACCGCACCGCGATCTTCGAGCGATGACCTGCCTCACGCGCCAACGCTGCGATCTCGACCGAGCCGTCGGCGATCTCCGGCACCTCGAGCGCGAACAGCTTGCGGACCAGACCGGGATGGGTTCGCGACAGCGTGATCTGCGGCCCTCGCACACCCTTGTGAACCTGCACGACGTAGCACCGGATCCGGGAACCGTGCTCGTACTTCTCTCCCGGCACCTGCTCACCCGCCGGCAGGATCGCCTCGACCTTTCCGAGGTCGACGAAGACGTTGCGCGAATCGTGCTGCTGCTGGATCACGCCGCCGACGATGTCGCCTTCGCGGCCGGCGTACTCGCCGAACGTCAGTTCGTGCTCGGCGTCCCGCAAGCGCTGCAGGATGATCTGCTTGGCCGTCGTGGCCGCAATCCTGTTGAAGTCGTGCGGAGTGTCCTCGAACTCGCGCACCGGATTGCCGTCGTCGTCAAGCTCGGTCGCCAGCACGGTGACCTCGCCGGTCGCCCGGTCGAGGTGGGCTCTGGCGTGCGGGTTCGCTCCCTCGGTGCGCTGGTAGGCGACGAGCAGAGCCGATTCGATCGCCTCGACGAGCAGGTCGAACGAGACGTCCTTCTCCCGTTCGAGGCTCCGCAACGCAGCCATGTCGATGTTCACGGCGACTCCTCCGCAATCAGATCGGCGTGCGGATCGTCGTCCGGATCGTCCGAACGGGCGCGGTTGAACTCGACCTGGACGCGGCCGGGACCGATCTCATCGAAGCCGAAATGGCGGTCGGCCGGCGTGGAGCCTGGCTTCTTGCCCGCAACCGCCAGCCGCACGCCGTCCGCATCCGCGGCCACGATCCGGCCAGTGACCTCGTCGCCAGCGGTCAGACCGACCCGGACCAGGCGCCCGACCGCACGCCGCCAGTGCCGTGGCTCCGACAATGGCCTTTCGACGCCCGGCGAGCTCACTTCGAGGACATAGGCGGCAGAGCCGAGGATCGCGTCGGCAACCGGCAGATCGAGGGTCGAGGAGATGGCGTGACTCACGAGCGCGACATCGTCGAGGCTCACGCCACCGTCTTTGTCGACGAGCACCCGCACTTCGCTGCGCCGACCCTGTCGGGTGACGGCAACGGCTTCGAGGTCCAGCCCGGTGTCTTCCACGACGGGCGCGAGCAACGCGGCCAGCTGGCTGCCGGCGGAGGCGCTCGACATCGCCGACCTCCTCGCTGACTGTGCTGTTGTCGTGCGTGCAGGTCCCAGCGTAGTCGCACTGTTCGCCGATGATCGAGGGTTGACGACGCCGAGCCACCGCCGGGCCGATCCGTAAGCTGGCGCCCGCATGGATCGCAACGCAGTGAGGAGTCCAGGTGGCCGACCTGCCGTTGGTGAGCAGGCGGACGGCGCTGCGATTGCTGATTGTCGGCGCACTCGGACTGCTCACAGCCTGCCGGCCCACCAGGTCGCCCGCCGCCACCGCGACGTCGGGATCGACGACGGCGCCGGCGGCGACAGGCCCGCCGACCCCGTCAGTGCATGGGTCACCAGCCGCCCCCACCAAGGCGGAGCTCGCGGTGAAACGGGCGGCGGCTGCCGAGCAGGCGCTGCTCCTCGCGTATGACACTGCGGTCGGCCAGCACCCCGAGCTGGCCGACCGGCTCGCGCCGGTGCGCGCCGATCACGCCGCCCACCTCGTCGCGCTGACGCCAGGTGCACCCACAGCGTCGGCATCGGCATCGGCGTCGCCGTCGGTCAGCCCTGGCTTAGCCGAGCCGACCAGCCCTGGCAGTTCCGGCCCGCCCCCGGTTGGCTCGTCGACGAACGCCAGCTCGGCGGCGTCCGACCAGCTGGTCGTCCTCGCCGGGCTGGTATCACTCGAACGGCAGGCGGCGGCCGCGCGGCTCGACGATCTTGCGGCGACCAGCGGCTCGCTCGCGATGGTGCTGGCGTCGATCGGGGGCTGCGAGGCCGCCCACGCAGCGCTGCTGGCGCCGGCATGAGCGATCTCGAGAGCGCGTTGCTGGCGGCTGCCGCAGCCGAAAACGCTGCGGTCTATGGCTATTCACTCGCGGGTGCGCGGCTTGCTGATCCGCACCAGTTGGCGGTCGCGCGGGCGGCCTACGACGTCCATCGGGCCCAGGTGCAAACCGTCACCGGATGGCTGGCCGAGCGCAGTTCGACGCCGGCGCCGCCCGCACCCGTCTACGACCTGCCGAGCCCGGTCAACGATCCGGTGACTGCACGAGCGGCACTTGCTGCCATCGAGGAATCGACCGCCGCCGCGTACGCCGACGTGGTCGCCGCGGCAGCCGGCCCGTTGCAGCGGACGGCCGCGCTCGCGCTGCAGTCCGCAGCGGTGCGTGAGGCACGGTGGCGGACGACGTCGGTGCCGTTTCCCGGACTCCTCGGGCGCATCGGATCGTGAGCCGGCGGCGACAGCTCAGGCCCCGCCCACCAACTCAGGCCTCTGCTACCGACTCGTCCACCGGGCGCCGCGCCGACGGGACGGCACTGTCCCCGGCGGGCGTTGCAGCTCGGGTTGCCGCGATCGCGCGGAGCTGCACCGTCGAAAGAGCGAAGCCGACAATCACGCCGACCACGACGATGATCGGCGGCCAGGCGCCGGACGGCTTCGCAGACATCAAGAACACGACGGCCGCGAAGCCGAAAGTGCCGATGTGGGAGATGTGCCAGATGCGCGGCTCGATGGCGGCCTGGTGCACGCTTTCCGGCACCGGCCCGTCCGCGGCGTCCTCGACAGCCTTGACGGCCGCCTTTGCCTTTGGCGCCAACAGCGCACCCGCGAATCCCTCGATCACGACCAGCGTGATGACCGCCGTCATTACCCAGCCGTCCTTCCAGGCGAACTCACCGCCCGAAAGATGCAGGAGCCACGCGCCGAGACCGAGCAACAGCAGTGCGGCCAGCGGAAAGAGCGGCTCGAGCTTGTGCAGGATGGCCGCCCACGGGCGCATCGCGCGCACGTCGGTCGCCCTGGCCAGCGCGGGCAGACCGGCGTGCACGATCGCCGCCATCATGAACGCGGTTATCGCGACGGTGATGTGCAGGAACAGGACAAACCCGAACAGCGTGACGTGCATCGCAGTCCTCTCCGTCGCAGGTGGCGGTCGGCACACTAGCCCGCGACCGGCCCGGCCCGGTAGAGCGGCACGAGGCTCGAGGCTACGAGTTTCCGACCGACGCCGACACCTGGGCGACGACGGCGCTGAGGGCGACGTCGGATCGCTCACCCGTCGCGCGATCGCGCACCTCGACAAGTCCGTCGACAAGACCGCGGCCGACGACAACGATCAGCGGGACGCCGATCAGCTCGGCGTCCTTGAACTTGACGCCGACCGACACCCCGGTCCGGTCGTCGAGGAGCACCCGCACCCCGGCGGCGGCGAACGCGGCGGCCAGCGTTTCGGCTGCGGCGAGCTGATCCTCCTTACCAGCGGCGACGAGGTGGACGTCGGCCGGCGCGACCGCGGCAGGCCACACGAGCCCTAGCTCGTCGTGGTGCTGCTCGGCCAGGGCCGCGACTGCACGTGACACCCCGATGCCGTAGGAGCCCATCGTGATCCGGATCGGCTTGGAGTCGGGACCGAGGGCGTCGAGCCCGAACGTGTCTGCGAACTTGCGGCCCAGCTGGAAAATATGACCAATCTCGATGCCGCGGGCGATCGATAGGTGGCCGCCACAACGCGCGCACAGGTCGCCGTCGCGGATCTCGACCGCCCCGACCTCACGATCGGGTTCGAAGTCGCGGCCGCGCACCACCGCGATCGCGTGCTTGTTCTCGACGTTCGCTCCCGTCACCCAGGCGCTGCCCGGCACGACAAGCGGGTCGACGAGGTAGGTGACGCCGATCTCCTTGAGGATCTGCGGCCCGATGTAACCCTTGACCAGTCGCGGTTCGCTCGCGAGATCGGCCGGCTCGGCCTGCGCAACCTGCGTCGGCTCGAGTTGGCCCTGCAACCGCTTGAGGTCTACCTCGCGGTCGCCCGGGACGCCGACGACGAGCAACTTCCACTCGGTCTGCCCAGGTGCTTGCGTCTTCAACACGACGTTCTTCAGCGTGTCAGCCGCGGTGAATTCGCGGCCGAGACCGAGGGTGTTGAGGCGGTCGACCAGGGTCGCGATCGTCGGAGTGTCCGGCGTATCGAGCACCGCCGAATCGGGTTGGTCGACTGCTTCGCGGGGCTCGGGCACCGCGATCTCGACAGCCTCGGTGTTTGCTGCGTAGTCGCAGTTCTCGCACTGCACGAAGGTGTCTTCGCCGGATTCGGTCGGCGCGAGGAACTCCTCCGACGCCGACCCGCCCATTGCCCCCGAGACGGCGAACACGATGCGGTAGTCGAGGCCGAGCCGGTCGAAGGTCTTCTGGTAGGCGACGCGGTGGGCGGCATAGGAGGCCGCCAGCCCCTCGTCGTCCAGGTCAAAGCTGTAACTGTCCTTCATCACGAACTCACGGCCGCGCAGAATCCCCGCCCGCGGACGCGCCTCGTCGCGGTACTTGGTCTGGATCTGGAAAAGCGCGAGCGGGTAGTCCTTGTACGACGAGTACTCGCCCTTGACGAGCAGGGTGAACAGTTCTTCGTGTGTCGGCCCAAGCAGGTAGTCGGCGCCTTTGCGGTCCTTGAGCCGGAACAGGGTGTCGCCGTAGTCGTCCCAGCGCTTGCTCTGCTCGTAGATCTCGCGCGGTATCAGCGCCGGGAAGTGCACCTCCTGCGCGCCGATGCGCTCCATCTCCTCGCGCACGATGCGCTCGACATTCCGGAACACGCGGTATCCAAGCGGCAACCACGAGTAGATGCCCGGCGCGACCCGCCTAACGTAGCCCGCGCGCACGAGGAGCCGGTGGCTGGGCACCTCGGCGTCGGCCGGGTCCTCGCGCAGCGTGCGCAGGAACAGGGTCGACATCCGCAGCAACACAGCCGGTTCTCCTTCAGGTGAGCGTGCACGAGACGGGACCCTCGGCGTCCGCCGAGGATACCGTGACCGGCCGAGGCTCGTGATCGCGAAGGAATTCCGCTAAGTAGCAACGGAATTCCTTCGTCATCATGGAAGGGAGGAGGGGGCCTTAGAACAGCACCGACATGAAGGAGCCGACCTCGGCGAAGCCCACCCGCTTGTAGGCCGCCCGCGCTGCGGTGTTGTAGTGGTTCACATACAGGCTGACTACGGGAGCCACCTCGGCCTGAGCCAGCGCCACGACGGCGGCCATGCCGCCGTTTGCCAACCCGCGGCCGCGCAGTTCGGGGTCAACCCACACGCCTTGGATCTGACAGGCCTCGGCGGTGGCGGCGCCAATCTCGGCCTTGAAGATCACCCGGCCCTGCTCGATCCGAGCGAAGGCGCGCCCCTGCCCGATGAGTTCGCCGACTCTCGCCCGGTAGAGCGAACCGCCGTCGCCATTCGTCGGTGATATGCCGACCTCTTCGGTGAACATCGCGACGCACGCCGGGTAAAGGATCGACAACTCGTCGGGCCGCACCCGACGCACCAGCGGGTCGGCCGGCAATTTCGGCGGGTCGCTGATCGCCATCAGCGGCTGGTGGGCCCGAAGATCGCGCGGCGCTCCCCAGCTCGGCTCGAGCAGCGACCACAACATGCCGACCTGATCGGCTGGGCCGACGATCGAGGAGCACCGCCGCCCCTGCCGCCTGGCCTTGTCGGCAAACACCCGACAGGCATCGCCGCCCGCTCCTACCGGGACGAGGTTCGCCCCCGCGTAGCACAGCGCATCGATCGTCCCGTCGGTTACGTGTCCCCACAGTTCGGCCCCGAGCCGCCAGGGGTCAAGACCCACGCTCTCGACCCGGGCACTGACGAAGACGTTCGCGACGGGATCGCGATCGAGCAGCTCGCGGACGACGGCGAGGTCGCGGTCATCGAGAACCCGCACGGGCGAACTACGCAGCACGAACTCCCCTCGCTTCTGCTGTCAGGCCCGTGGGTCGGGGCTCCAGTGTCGGGTTACTCAGAACTAGCCGAACCGAGCCGACCCAACCGACTCGAGCCGCCGGGCGGGTCGGTCAGACGACGGTGACCTGCGGCTCGCCGGAGGCTACGCCGTCCGCACCGAGTTCGTCAGCCAACCGCATCGCTTCTTCGATCAGTGTCTCGACGATCTCGGCTTCAGCGACCGTCTTGACGACGACGCCGCGCACGAAGATCTGGCCCTTGCCGTTGCCCGACGCGACACCGAGATCGGCCTCGCGCGCCTCACCGGGGCCGTTGACGACGCACCCCATCACGGCTACCCGCAGCGGCACGGTCATGCCCTCGAGCCCAGCGGTGACCTCCTCGGCGAGCTTGTACACGTCGACCTGAGCCCGACCACACGACGGACAGGAGACGATCTCAAGCTTGCGCTGCCTCAAACCGAGCGACTCCAGGATGCCGATGCCGACCTTGACCTCTTCGACCGGCGGAGCCGACAGCGACACCCGGATCGTGTCGCCGATGCCCTCAGACAGCAGGACGCCGAACGCGACAGCCGATTTGATCGTGCCCTGCATCAGCGGCCCGGCCTCGGTGACGCCGAGGTGCAGTGGGTAGTCGGTCTGCGCGGCCAGCTGCCGGTAGGCCTCGATCATGATCAGCGGGTCGTGATGCTTCACCGAGATCTTGATGTCGTGGAAGTCGTGCTCCTCGAACAGGCTGGCCTCCCACTTCGCCGACTCGACGAGGGCTTCGGGGGTGGCGCCGCCGAAGCGTTC
>PLCK01000147.1 GCA_003134755.1 Actinomycetota bacterium
CGTCCGTAACCCACACACCGACGCAACCACGGACCCGGGCGGACGCCACACTCACAACCTAGTCCGCTCCGGGCGGGCCGCGCACCAGAACAATCGGGTGCATCGGGCGGACTCGTTGCGGCCCGTCGACAGATTCGCTAACAGGCTGGGAACGCGGGAACCTCCTGATCGTCGCGGCCACTGCCGCGACACCTGACACGGTCGCGTCGGCAGCCGTGAGGGCACGAGTGGCCTCCAGAGCAGTGACGCCGGTGGTCACGATGTCGTCGACCACGATGACGCGGCGGCCGCGAACAGTCGCCGGGTTCCGCACCTCGATAGCTCCGGCGAGGTTGGTGCGGCGCGCGGCGATGTCGAGCCCGGATTGATCGGCGACAAGCCTGCTCTGACGCAGCTGGGCGCAGACCTCGACGGCCAATGCACAGGCGCGCAGCTGCCGAGCCACGATGCGAGCCAGCGCGCCGACCGGGTCATGCCCGCGCGCCCGGCGGGTCGCCGCAGCCGACGGCACCGGCACGAGCAGCGTCGGCCGCCCGGTGCCCGCAACACTCGGCGCAGCCGCGGCGTCGGCGCCTAGGGCTGCGATCACGCTGAGCAGCAGGCAGGCCGCGAGGCTGGGCCGCAAGCCGAGCCGAGCGTGTTCCTTGTACTCGAGCAAGATGGACCGGACGACGCCCTCGTACGGGGCAGCCGCAAAGGCCGGTAATACCTCACCTCCCGGCCGGCACAGCTGCCAGCCGATCGGAACCGCAGCCGCGAGCGCGTGACGACACGACGTGCATAACCCGGCGGCGCAGCGGCGATCAGTATCGCCGCAGCCTGCGCAGCCGGTGGGCAGCACGAGTTCCAGGGCGGCCACGAGCAGGTTCATGCTCACGAGCATCGGCCGCGCGCGGCGTCCCGATCGTCGCTGGATCGAACGTGTGGGCCACGCTGGCGTCGTCCACAGGGATGGCCCGAAACGTCAGAACGTCAGCCGGGATACCGCGGTGAGGTTCCAGCGTCGATGAACTGCCAGGTGTTGTTGTTCTGTTGGAACTCCTCGATCTGGCTGTTAGCCGTGCCCACGACGACCGGCTGAAGTGGCGCGGCCGCGACCGAGGTCGCAGTCGTCAGCACGCTCTGCTCCGCGAGCGACGGCGGCCAGCCGTCGACGTCGACGGTCCACAAAGCGCTGGACGCCGTCCCGCCGCCGCCGGTCGGCCCGCTGATGAGAATGTCGAGCTGGGTCGACGAGGCCCACACGAAGTCGAGCACCGATGTCAGCCCAGGGGCCACCGGATAGAAGTGCCCGATCGATGTTCCATCGCTGGCGACGGCGCCGACCAGCACCTGGGTCAGGTTGGTCGAGACTGCGAGCACCGCCACGCGGGTGCCATCGCGCGACACCTTCAGGTCTTTGATGACCTTGTTCGCGAGCTCGGGTGCGGCCACCGGACCCGGCAACGTCGCCCTGCCCGTCGGCGCAATCCGAACCTCGGGGGCGCTGGAACTCCTTTCCTGTTGAACAGTCCAAAGGTTGCCGAGCGAGTCCCACGACGGCGTCGTGAAGGAGCTTCCGGAAAGGAGCTGCTTCGGGTCGCGGAGCGGACCGGCGTAGAGCGACTCGGTATTCGCCGGCCCCTGCACGACGCCGGCGATGAGGTCTGGGCTGCCGCTGCTGTCGACGTGCGGAGCCACGACGGGGGCGGACAATCTGGTCGCCGCGCGAAGTCCGGTGTCGCCAGGTACCAAGTCCATCAGATGATCGCGGGTCAGGTGATCGACGTCGCTGTAATAGAAGCCGAGCTTGAGTTTGTCAGCATCCCAGCGGCTCCAGTCGGCGGCCGTCTGCAGTGGGCGCTGGCTGCTGATCAGCGGTTGACCACCTGCCGTGATCCGCAGCTGGCCATAATTCTGTAGCGGGGTCGCGGGATTCGACAGCGTGTACGACAGCTGCGCGGCGATGGCACTGCGTCGGGCGGCCGGCAGGTTCGCGACGCTCAGGGACAGATCGACGGTCGTAATGCCCAGCTTGTCCTGGGCCGGTTCGGGTGCGACCGTTCCCGGCGGAAACGCGGTCGTCACGGCTCCGCTCAACCAGTTCGGCGGCGGGTGCAGCAGGGTCGTCAGCAGTGCCCCCGCCAACTTGTCGGACGAGACCGGCAGGAAAACCCGCACGGGTACCAGCATCTGCAGGTCAGGACGCAGGAAGTAGACGTATCCGGTCTGGTACGAGTGCTCGACCTGCGTCACCGTCAGAACCAGGTACGGCGGCGCATTGACGATGCGCCATTGCCCCTTTTCCTTCGAGTCGTTGGTCAGCTGGTAGCCGTACTGGATCTGGTCGCCCGCAGGCGACGGCTTGAACGTGCCGTCGGCCGCGATCGCGCCCACCTGGGTATCGGTCGCGGTGACGGTGGCCACATCGCCCACGGTCTTCGTCGTTAACGAAGCGCCGGCGTCGGCAACGACGACGACTCCCTGATTCGGCTGCCAGCTCGCGCCGTCGGCAAGGTAGGCCTTGGCGACGCCGTTCGCACTCCCGAACGCGGAGTTCGCAAACCTGAAGCCGCTCACGATCCCGACCGGTAGGTCGCCGGGCACAGGGGGCCTCGCCGCGACGCCAATGCGCGGCTGCCCTTGCGCTGTCTGCTCGCCGGCGTGCACCGGGCCGCTCGCCGGCACCGCCGTGCACGCACTGACCCAAAGCGCCGCCACAGCTGCGGCGCTCACCGCGAGCACAGTCCGCTGCCGTCGGTCAGTCACGGCGGCCTCGCAACGTGGCGATGCTGCCAGGGTCGGCGACCGCCACCGGCGCGGGAGCCACGCTTTCCGGCGTCGGCTGCTCGGCCGCTTCGTCTGCATTGTCGACAGGTGCGACCGGAATCGGCGACCTCATGACGACGGCGCCAGCCCGCCTGGGCAACGTGAGCAGGAATTGCGAACCTTTCCCGCGCTCGCCCCACGCTTGCAATCGGCCGCCGTGCAGCCGAGCGTCCTCGGACGCAATCGACAAGCCGAGGCCGGTCCCTCCCGTCGTGCGGGCCCGCGCCGGGTCGGCACGCCAGAACCGGTTGAACACCAATGAGGACTCGCCCGGACGCAACCCGATGCCGTGGTCACGGACCGCGATCGCGACCACGTCGTCGTCGGCAACCACGTGGACGTCGATCGGGCCGCCCTCACCGTGCTCGGCCGCGTTGACGAGCAAGTTGCGCAGGATACGTTCGACCCGGCGGCTGTCCGCCTCGCAGATGCAGGGCCCGTCGGGCATGTGCAACGTCACGGTGCTGCCGCGCCGCGCGGCCAGCGGTTCGGTGGCTTCGACCACGTGCCTGACCAGATCGCGGACGTCGATCGCATCGGCTTCCAGTGACGCTGCGCCCGCGTCGTGGCGGCTGATTTCCAGCAGATCGCCAAGCAGAATTTCGAACCTGTCGAGTTGGGTCTGCAGCAACTCCGCCGATCGCGCACTCGCTGGCTCGAAATCGGTGCGAGCCTCGTAGAGAACGTCGGCTGCCATCCGCACGGTCGTCAACGGCGTCCGCAGTTCGTGAGAGACGTCGGACACGAATCTGCGTTGGATGCGTGAGAGTTCTTCGAGCCGGCGAATCTGCCGCTGCAGGCTTTCGGCCATCTTGTTGAACGATGCCGCGAGTCGCGCAAGGTCGTCTTCGCCCTTCGGCGTCATGCGCTCCTGCAGTCGGCCGTCGGCGAGCCGTTCGGCGATCCTGGCCGCCATCCGCACGGGTCGCACGACCTGCCGGGTCACCAACCACGCGATGCCTGCAAGCAGCACGACGAGCGCGATGCCACTGAGTAGGAGCGTGCGCCACACCAGACTGAGGGTTTGCTGCTGCTGCTGAAGCGAGAACAGGTAGTAGAACTGGTAGGTGCTGAAGCTGCTGTCGGGCAACTGGAGCGAGCTGCCGATCACGAGCTCGGGCCAGTGCGCGCCGTCCGTATAAGACATCGTGCCGTAGGTGTAGTAGTACTGCGAGTTTCCGGTGTTGACGAAGTCGACAAGCTTGGCCGGCACACTCGCTTTGTCGAGTCCGTTGTTCAGCGCCGGCTCGGTACGCGAAGCGGTCCCGGTGACCAGCTCGTACCCGACGACCTCGTAGCCGCCGTCGCGGCCGCCCTGCACGGGGCTCAGAGACTGTACGAGCTGTTGGAGGACGGCCTGGACGTCGGTCGCCCCACTGTCATTTGCCAGCAACCGGCGTGCGTTGCTGACGCCAAGCGCCTCTTCGGAAATCGACGACTTCAGCTTGGCCTGTAAGAGGCCGGCCTTCACCTGCTGCAGCACCACGAAACCGAGGAATGCAACCACGATCGCCGACACGACAAGCGTGCTACTGACAACCCGCACGTGGATCGAACGCCGCCAACGGCCGGTTGCGCGGCGCACGATCCGTCTCGTCCGTCTGCGGACCCGACCGACAATCGAACGACGAAGAACTCGGGCCGAACGTTCGATACAGTTCGAGCCGTTCGGAGCGTCGCCGAACTCAGCCAGCGTCATCAGCCTCGGGGTGCGCGACCGTCATGCCGGCCCCGCCTTGTAACCGACGCCCCGCACCGTCACGACGATCTCCGGTCGCTCAGGATCACGCTCGACCTTCGACCGCAATCGCTGGACGTGGACATTGACGAGTCTGGTGTCTGCTGCGTGCCGGTAGCCCCACACCTGCTCGAGCAGAACCTCGCGGGAGAACACGTGCCGCGGCTTCTTCGCCAGTGCCACCAAGAGATCGAATTCGAGTGGCGTCAACGGGATCTGCACTTCGTCACGGCTCACTGCGTGGCCGGCGACGTCGATGGACAGATCGCCGATCGTGATGGCCTCGGCCGCCGGGTCGTCGCTTCGACGCAGCCGGGCCCTGACTCGCGCCACCAGTTCCTTGGGCTTGAACGGCTTGACGACATAGTCGTCGGCTCCCGACTCCAGACCGACGACGACGTCGACAGTGTCGCTCTTCGCGGTCAGCATCACGATCGGGACGCCGGACTCCGCGCGGATCTGCCTGCACACATCGATGCCGTCAGTGCCCGGCAGCATCAGATCGAGCAGCACGAGGTCAGGCTTGGTCTCCCGGAACGCCGCAAGAGCCTTGTCGCCGTCGAAAACGAAGAAGGGCTCGATGCCTTCACCGCGCAGCACGATCCCGAGCATCTCGGCAAGCGCGATGTCGTCGTCGACGACGAGTACGCGACCCTTCATTGGTTTCGAGTCATCGCAGTTCGGTCCATAGCAGTCATGGTGTCACCTCGCAGCGGTTCGCGGGGCCGGCCGACCCGAGGCGACCGGCAGGGCAGTTCGGACGTCCTTGGCAAGCCGGCCGTGACACGATGAAGCGCTGCCGGTGCCGCCGTGTCCAGGCGCCGCGCAAAACGGGAGAAACCGCATGGACGAGACGCCCGACCCGGTCGAGCCGCCGGTTCCGGCGGTGCCGCCCGCCGAGCGTGCGTCCTGGACGCAACCGGGCTCACAACCGGGTTGGCAGTGGCAGCAGCCGCCCGGGCCAGCACCGTGGCAGCAGCCGCCCGGCGTCCAACCATCGTGGGGACCTCCTGCTGTCGACCCTCCCCCGCAATACGGCCCTGGCGGTCCGGTGCAATACGGCCCTGGCGGTCCGGTGCAATACGGCCCGAACGGATACGGCCCGTACGGGCAACCGAACTACGGCCCTGGCTGGGGCAGCTACCAACAGGAGTACAAGCCGGGGATCGTGCCGCTACGCCCGTTGTCAGTGGGTGAGGTTCTCGACGGCAGCTTCGCGACGATCCGCCGGCATCCGCGGGTGGTGTTCGGCGTCGCGGCCGTGCTCGCCATCGTTGCGGAGTTGATTCGGCTGGCGGTCGGCTGGTCGTTGAACAACGTGCCCGGGACCTTGGGCGCGAGCACGATCTCGACCCAGAACACGACCGAGAGCGCCGGCGCCGTCGGAGGCAGCATCGTTGCCAGCGTGGTCAATCTGATCGTGACCGCGTTGTGCGGCGCACTGCTCGCAGGGGTAGTCACCGGCGTGGTGAGCAAAGCGATTCTTGGTCAGCGGGTCGACGGAGCTCAGGTGCTCGGCGCCGTGCGGAAACGCTGGCTCGGCCTGGTCGCGGTGTCGGTGCTTGCTGAACTGCTTCCCTGGAGCCCGGTTCTCCTTCTGATCGGGGGCATCCTGCTCGGCCAGATCGCACTCGGACTCGGCATCGCAGGGGGCATTCTCGGCGGCGCGGCAATGGTGGTTCTGTGCCCGCTGCTGTGGGGCCGGTTGGCACTCGCCGTCCCGGTATTCGTGCTCGAACGCCGAGGTCCGGGCCGGGCGATAGCGAGGTCGTGGCGGCTCGTTCGTGGCGCGTTCTGGCGGGTGTGGGGCCTGCGGGCACTGGTATCGCTCATCGTGGGCGCCGCGAGCGCAGCTTTGAGTGCGCCGATCATCGTGCTTCTCTTCGGATCCATCTCGAAGGGCGAGAACGCCTCCACTACCGCGCTCGTCCTGGCGGCGATAACCGGCGCCGTCGTCTGGATGCTGACGCAGCCCG
This sequence comes from Actinomycetota bacterium, assembly GCA_003134755.1. Lineage (GTDB taxonomy): Bacteria > Actinomycetota > Actinomycetes > Acidothermales > Acidothermaceae > PALSA-607. The sequence goes on from PLCK01000147.1 coordinate 6,523, forward strand.
TCGTCGCGTCGGCACTGACATTGATCTACGTCGACCGCAGAATGCGGGCGGAAGGACTCGACATTCAGCTCACGCAGGCCGCCCGTGCGGCAGACGCGAGCCCGGCGGGCCAGCTGTAGCCGTGCAACTGCTGACCTGGATCGTCGCGGGTGGCGGTACCTCCGACCCCGTGACACGCGACGGCGCGCAGGCCGCTGCACGCAACGAGGTCGCGAAACGGGCCTACCACCGGCATGATCCGTCGCTTGCGGCGCGCGCGTTCAGTTGGTTGTGGGACAGGCTCGGCCGCCTACTGGCGGCAGGAACGCGACACTCGCCGGGCCATGCCGTCGGCGCGCTCCTGGTCATGGCCATCGTGGCGGCGGTCATCGTCTTGATCCTCGCCCGGGTCGGAGCACTTCGCCGGACGCCGCGAGCCGACGACGCCATCTTCAGCACGGAAGAAACCACCGCCGACGACCACCGCAAGCTCGCGAGACGGTTTGCGGCCGACGGGCAGTGGGCCGAGGCGATCCGCGAACATCTGCGCGCGATCGCCCGCGAACTCGAAGAACGCGGCGTCATCGACCCCAGACCGGGACGCACGGCCGCAGAACTGTGCCGCGAGGCGAGCCGCGAGTTGCCAGGGCTGGCCCGCGACCTGAGCAGGGCGACGTCCATCTTCGAGTCGGTCTGGTACGGCGGNNGGGCTGCTGCGCGATCTCGACGACGCGGTCGCCGGTTCGCACCGAAGCCTCGCGGTGGCGAAGTGACTATTACAGAATTGCCAGCACCGGCCGAGGAGACGGTTCGGCTGACTCGCGGGCGCAGCGTCGATCCGACCATTCGGCAGCGGTGGCGTCGCGCCCGCGTGCTGGTCGCCGCGGGCCTTGTTGTCATCGCGGGCGCCATCATCGTCGGTCTAGGCGGCAGCACTCATAGCGGCGAACTCGATCCGCGCTCGTTCGAGCCGTCGGGCAGTCATGCAATCTCAGCGTTGCTCTCGCAGCGCAACGTGCATGTCGTCACCGAGACCGATGCGCCCGTGGCCGTGGGTCGGGCCACGAGCGGCACGACGTTGGTCGTCGTCCACCCCGATCTCCTCAGCTCAGACGACCTGCACGCCATCGCGGACTCGCGGGCCGACCTGCTCGTGGTGGGCGCGCGGCTCGAAGAGCTGCAGGGCCTCGGTTTTCCGGTGAGCGAGGGATTTGGCGGCGGCCAGCTTCTTCGCGACCCGGCCTGCTCCCTCGCGGCCGCCCGCGTCGCCGGGAACGCCGAGCTCGGCGGCGTCGGGTACACGGTTCCGGGCGGCGGCCTGGGCTGCTACCCCGAAGCCGACAGCTACGGCCTCGTGACGTTCACGGCCGGCGACCGTCGAGTGACGCTGCTGTCCGACGGCACGCCGTTGACGAACACGGCGATCGGACACAGCGGCAACGCGGCGCTTGCACTCGGCCTTCTCGACACTCATCCGGACGTCGAGTGGCTGGCGCCGCCGCCCGTCGCGCCCGCGTCGGGACGGGCCGGCTCGGTCAGCGTCACCGACTTGCTGCCCAACCGATTGAAGGCCGCTGTCGTTCAGCTCGTCATTGCCGTCATCGTCATCGCGATATGGCGCGGCCGGCGCCTGGGCAGGCTGGTGCGAGAAGACGTTCCCGTGGTGGTGCGCCAGTCGGAGACCGTACGCGGTCGCTCGCGGCTGTATCGCAGGTCGCGGTCGCTCGACCGCGCGTCGGAGGCGTTGCGGCAGGGAACCCGGCACCGGCTCGGCGTCCGGCTCGGACTCGGCCCCCGCGCCGAACGGGCCGCGCTCGTCGACGCTGCCGCCACCCGGGCACGGTCGTCCCCGGTCGAGGTCGACGCGTTGTTGTACGGTTCGACGCCGACCGACGAACCCGCATTGGTCGCGTTGGCGCAAGCTCTGACCGCCCTCGAGCAGGAGGTACTCCGGACGTGACGTCGACCGACTCGATCGAACGGTCCCGAGCCGCATTCACCGCCGTCCGTAGCGAGGTGGCCAAGGCAGTTGTCGGGCAGGACGCCGTGGTCAGCGGTCTCGTCGTCGCATTGCTGGCCGACGGGCACGTGCTGCTCGAAGGAGTTCCGGGGGTGGCCAAGACCCTGCTCGTGAGGTCGCTGGCTGCCGCGCTTTCGCTGGACACCAAACGGCTTCAGTTCACCCCCGATCTGATGCCCGGCGACGTGACGGGCTCACTCATTTTCGACTCGCGCAGCGCAGCGTTCGAGTTCCGCCCGGGGCCCGTCTTCACGAACCTGCTGCTCGCCGACGAGATCAACCGCACGCCGCCTAAGACGCAGGCTTCTCTGCTCGAGGCGATGGAAGAACGCCAGGTGTCGGTCGACGGCATCGCGCGACCGCTGCCCGAACCGTTCATGGTCATCGCGACCCAGAATCCGGTCGAGTACGAGGGCACCTACCCGTTGCCCGAAGCGCAGCTCGACCGTTTCCTGGTCAAACTGAACGTGCCGCTTCCAGGCCGTGACGACGAACGCGGAATGCTCCAGCGGCACGCGGACGGATTCGACCCGCGCGACCTCGCGGGCGCCGGGCTCTCGGCGGTGGCCGGGCCGGCAGATCTCGTCGCCGGGCGGGCCGGCGCGCGGTCGGTGACCATCGCACCCGAGGTCTTGAGCTACATCGTCGACATCTGCCGCGCCACCCGCTCGTCGCCGTCGGTATCTCTCGGCGCATCACCCCGTGGTGCCACCGCGCTGCTGCGGACATCGCGTGCCTGGGCGTGGCTTTCGGGCCGCGATTTCGTGACGCCGGACGACGTGAAGGCATTGGCCCATCCGACGTTGCGGCACCGGCTCGTGCTGCGTCCGGAAGCCGAACTCGAGGGAGCGTCGACGGACGCGGTGCTCGAGGGTGTGCTGGCAACAGTTCCGGTTCCCCGGTGAGCGGATCTCTGTGGCCCTGACCAGGCGGGCGGCGATCGTCGCGCTCGCCGGCGTGTTCGTCGTGTTCTTTGCACCACTGGGCGGCTGCATGATCTACGTCGTCGAGGGCGCGCTGCTGGTGGGCATCGTCGTCGACCTGCTGCTGGCTGGCAGCGTTCGCGCTCTCGAGGTGTCCCGCTGTGGAGATGCCGCGCGCCGGCTGGACGAGGTGTCCGAGGTCGGACTGGTGGTGGTGAACAAAGGTGGACGTCGGGTGCGCGGCGTTCTCCGCGACGCCTGGCCGCCCAGCGCGAACGCCTCACCGGCGCGCCGGCCGATCGACGTCCCGGCCGGTGAACGACGTCGATGGGTGACGACGATCCGGCCACTTCGCCGGACCGAGTTGCGGGCTGATCGGATAACCGTGCGCAGCGTCGGCCCGCTCGGACTTGCCGCCAGGCAGGGCAGTCACGATGTGCCGTGGAGCCTGCGGGTACTGCCGGCGTTCCCGAGCCACCGCTATCTGCCGGAAAAGCTTGCCAAGTTGAGAATTCTCGATGGGCGCACGGCCGCGCGGATTCGCGGTCAGGGCACCGAGTTCGACTCGCTGCGCGACTACGTCGAAGGCGACGACGCCAGGTCGATCGACTGGCGGGCGACTGCACGGCGGTCGGCTGTCGTCGTCCGGACCTGGCGCCCTGAGCGCGACCGTCGGATCGTGTTGGTGCTCGACACCGGACGCACGTCGGCTGCTCGGGTCGGTTCGGCACCGCGCCTCGACGCGTCGCTCGACGCTGCGCTACTGCTGGGCACTCTCGCGTCGCGGGCCGGAGACAAGCTGGACCTGATGGCCTTCGACGACCGCCCGCGCTTCCTCGTGAAGGGGTCCGAGCACGAGAACGACGCCCTCGCACGGCTGTTGCGAGCGATGGCCGGCCTGCATCCGCGACTCGTCGAGACAGATGGACGCCGCCTGGTCGCCGAGGTACTGCAACGGGTGCGGCAGCGCGCGCTGATCGTGTTGTTCACCACACTCGACGAGGCCGCGATCACCCAAGGACTGCTGCCGGTGCTGCCGTCGCTGACCCGCAAGCACGTCGTGATGGTTGCGTCCGTCGCCGATCCGCAGGTGCTCGCGATGGTCGGTTCACACGACGACGCGCGGACGACCTATGACGCGGCCGCCGCCGAACGCGCCTTGGCCCAGCACCGACGGGTCACCGGGCTGCTGCGCCGGCTCGACGTCGACGTCGTCGATGCCGCACCGGCCGACTTCGCCAGCAAGGTGTCCGACACTTACCTCGAGATGAAAGCCGCCGGCCGCCTCTAGCCGCGGCTCAGCGGGGACGGATGCGACGGCTGGTAAGCGCCGAGCCCCACCTCCAGGCAACCTGATCTTCGTGACCGACCCCCAACGTTCGGTGTGAAGATCAGCGCACTCCACGCCCAACGCGGTCATTCGCACGACGAATGCCGCGATGTCGTCGCACATCAGAACAGTTCGTGAGCACCCGCCTCATCGGCTGGGTGGACGGCCAGTTCTGCAGGCGGAAGCGCAAAGATCAACCAGTCATTGCCAGCATCGACGAACGGGTACTCAAGAATGTCGCGGAAGAATGCTCCGTAGATCATGACGCGGACTGTACAGAGGCCCCTCCGTCGTCATTCGGTCATGCCGCAAGCGACGCGGCCGGTGACGGGCCAGCCAGCTATACGCGACGACGCCGGACGGCGAGCCACGCCGCTCCGGTGACCGCAGACCAAACGAGCGCGCGCGCCAGCAGCATGGGCAGGTGCCCCAAGAGGTCATGTGGTCCGGCGGCAGCTGCCCGAGCCGACGAACCCAGCGGTGGCGCCACCGCACTCGCGACTCCACCCCACGCCTCGACACCGGCCAGGATCGAGGCGACACTGGCGCCCACCAACGTGAGCATCGACGCGCCGCGATTGACGATGACGGGACGGCTCGCCCACGCCCCGATCGCTACGGCAGGCACCACCGCAAGCAGCTGCAACACGAAGCCGAGCGCAAGATCAGTGCCGAGCCGGTCGCCTGTCGGCACCGTGATCGCACCGACGATCCATGGCACCACCATCGCGGCAACCACGATCGTTAGACAGCTCACCGCGGCACTGCTCAAAGTCGTGAGCTGCGCGCGCAGCCGGCTCCCGACGGCAATCGCGGAGAGCGCCCGCTGCACGTCGGGCTCGGTTTCGATCAGCTGACGCGCCGTCCACGCAAAGATCGGGAACATCACCACTGCGGACGTTGCATACGTTGCGACCGCGGGCGCGCGGCCCGTTCCGTTCAAGACGAGAAGAACAAGCAAGCCGAGTATGGAAGGTGGAAGTGCGCGGCTCGACTTGACAAATCCGAGCAGCTGGAAGCGCATGAGCGGCCAACAGATCATGGCGCACCTTCGTCGCCGACCTCGTGTATCGAGTAGCCGCGGGCAGTCAGTTCCGCGCGTAACGAACCCGGCGTCGCGCCGCGCAACCTCGACCTGGAGAACGATCGGCCGGTCATCGGCCACGGCGGGTGCGACATCGGTCGTCGGATCGAGGACGCCGTCGGTCAACTGCCAGTGCTGGGAAATCGACACGTCAGGCATCTGCCGGGCGTGGTCGGAGAAGACGACGCTGCCGCCACGCGCCACTGTGTGTGCGATGAGCTCGGAAACCCTTACGCGGCTAGGTCGGTCCAGGCCCGACCATGGCTCGTCGAGCACCATGAGCTGCGGCGAGCCGAGCATGGCCTGCGCCAGACCGACCTTTTGTGCAGTCCCCTTCGACAGTTGCCCGAGTTGCTGATCCGCCTTCGAGTCGAGTGCAAATGCGTCGAGCGAGCGAGCCACTTCCGCGGTGCGGGCCCGGCCACGGATTCCGCGCAGGGCGGACATGTGTTCCAGATACCCACGAACCGAGAACGGCTGCGAAGCGGGAAAGCGCTCGGGTGCGTAACCGATGACGGATGGTCGATCGGCGACCATGCCGCAAACCGGCGACAGAGCACCGGTCAGGATCCGCAAGAGCGTCGACTTCCCGGCGCCGTTGGACCCGGTGACGCGCACCACCTCGCCCCGCTCGATCCGAGCGTCGACGCCTGACAGCACCCATGAACCCCGAATGCTGTAGCGAAACGAGACGGCGTCCAGCTGCACTGACCCATCATGGCAGCACCGAAAAGGCGCGGTCTGACTTTCGCCAGCACACGCGCAGGCATTGCACCAGCCTAAGGCCATGACCACATCAGGGCTGGCCGCTACGTGCTGCCCAAGACCGACCTGTTGCCGCAGTGGCCAAGCCCTGGGGGTTGAGGTTTGAGAGGGGCGGGGGTCAGGCCGTTGCTTCTACTGTGTCGGCGCGCAGGCCGGCCTCGACGTCGCCGGTCTCGCCGGCCCGGACCGCGCGCGATCCGAGAACGGCGACGTAGGTAAGAAAGGCGACTTCCACGCAAGCGCCTATACAGATCCTGGCCCAGGTCGGCAGCGGCGACGGCGTCACGAAGGCCTCGATGATGCCCGACACCATGAGGACAGCTACCAACCCGAGCGCGATGCCAAAGGCGGCGCGGCCTTCCTCGGCGAGCGCATCGGACCGGGTTCGCGGCCCGGGTTCGATGAGGGTCCAGCCGATCCGGAGCCCAGTGCCCGCGGCAATGAACACTGCCGTCAGCTCGAGCAGACCGTGCGGCAGGATCAACGCGAAGAATTCGCCGAGTTTGCCGTTGGCGGCCATCACGCCCGCATCGACGCCGACGTTGAGGCAGTTGGTCCACAGCAGGAGCAAGGTCGGGATGCCGAGGAAGATGCCGAACGCGAGTGTGCCGGCAGCGACCAGTGCGTTGTGCGTCCAGACGCTGGCCGCGAAGTCGGTCGCCGGGTGCGCCGAGTAGTAATGCTTGAAGTCGCTGTTGACCAGCTGGCGCACGGTTTCCGGCGGCGCGATCGTGTCGATGACGCGTGGATGCGTTGCGATCCACACTCCGATCGCCGTCATGACCGCGATACTCGCGAGCGCGGTCGAGACCCACCACCGCGCCGTCCGATAAAGGGCAGCCGGGAACGTTACGACGAAGAAGCGCGAAAAATCACTCCACGCTGGGTCGTGAGCTCCGGTGATCGCGGCTCGTGCCCGCGCTGTCAGCACCGAAAGCTGCGCGATGAGGTGCGCGTCGGGCGATCGGGACTGGATCACCGACAGGTGGGTGGCGGTCTGCTGGTACAGCTCGATCAGCTCGTCGACGTCCGACCCGCTGAGGCGCTTGGGACGGCCGGCCCGCTCGACCAGCTTCTCCAGCCGCGCCCAACTGGCCCGATGTGCCGCAACGAACACGTCGACGTCCACGAACCGGCACACTAGGGCACCATGACGGCCGGTGTCGTAACGGGTGAGGCGGTACGCCTCGACGTCCGCCTTGCGCATTGGCCTTCACGCCTGGTCGCCAAGGTCATCGATGGGGCCGTGCAATACGTCGTCCTGCTGATCCTGCTACTGACGGTCGGCCGGATCTCCTCCGACTCTGACCCCGCGCTCGGCGCCGCGATTGGCGTGATCATCTTGGTGTTCGCGTTCGTCGGCTACAGCGTGATCCTCGAGACGATCTGGCGCGGACGCACGCTCGGCAAGGCCGCACTCGGCCTACGCGTGGTGCGGGACGACGGTGGGCCGGTGCGCTTCCGGCACGCTCTCGTGCGCGGCATCATGTTCCCCCTCGAATGGTGGGGACCGGCGTTGGTGGCCAGCATCATCAGCAAACGCGGCAAGCGCTTCGGCGACATGTTGGCTGGCACGATCGTCGTGCAAGAACGTGTGCCGGGGCGGACTGCCGCGCCCGTGCAGATGCCGCCGCCACTCGCGTGGTGGGCGACGACCCTCGACCTATCCCGGTTCACCGACGACATCGCAATGGCGTGTCGACAGTTCCTCAGCCGCCAACACGAACTCACTCCCGCGGCGCGCGATGCGATGGGCGGTCAGCTCGTCGCGACCGTTCTCGCCTGCGTCACGCCGCCACCACCGCCGGGCACTCCGGGTTGGGCCTATCTGTCGGCGGTACTTGCCGAACGGCGACGTCGCGAAGAGCAGCGCATGTATACCAGTTGGCCCGCGCCGGGCACGCAGTCAACCGGCGGGCAGCCTCCCCAGCCGGCTGGGCAGCCGTGGGCGCAGGCGCAACAGCCATCGCCCTATCAGCAAACACCGGCCGTGCCGACGCCGGCCGTGCCGACGGCGCCCGCGCCCCATGCGCCCGCGCCGCCCGCGCCGATGCCGCCCGCG
>PLCK01000117.1:0-308 GCA_003134755.1 Actinomycetota bacterium
ACTTCCAGGTGAGCACCGGCCGGATGCCCATGCAGCAGCAGGAGGCCCAGGCGCGGCGTAAGCCGCCGCGTTACACCGCTGACGAGACTGCGGCGCTGGCCGCCTACATCGCCTCGCTCGCCCCCGGGCCTGCCGTTCCGGCGGCCGGCCAGTACACCCCGACCGACGCCGACATGGCGCTTGGCGGCAACCTGTTCCGCACGAACTGCTCGTCGTGTCACAACTTCACCGGCGAGGGCGGCGCGCTCGCCTACGGCAAGGACGCTCCGTCGCTGCACAAGGCCACCGACCAGCAGATCTACGAGGCG
>PLCK01000117.1:347-12042 GCA_003134755.1 Actinomycetota bacterium
TGGGCGGCATCGCGGTGCTGGCCGGCTTCGCGATGTGGATCGGTGCGCGGGCAAAGAGGGCGGCATGAGCGATCACATTCCGAGCCAGGTTTCTAGCCCGCCGCACGTCGGCGCTGCGCCGGTCGCGGTACACCCGCCGTCCGAGGACAGCGCCGTTCGGCCGCCGATCATCGAGCGGGTCGTGCGACCGCAGGACGCCGACCCCGACCGCGCCGATCGCGCCGAGCGCGTCATCGCGGTTTTCTTCCTNNTTCCTGTTGTCTGCCGCGGGCACCGTGGGATTCATCGCGTCGTACGTGATCTTTCACAGCCTGAACACCATCAACGACGTCCGGCTGTCGAACCTCTTCCTCGGTCTTTCCTTGACGGTCTCACTCGGTGGGCTCGCGGCCGGCATCATCGGCTGGGTCAGGTGGCTGATGCCGGCGCACGAGACCGTGCAGGATCGCCACGCGCTCGCGGCGTCCGATGAAGACCTCGAGATCGCCACCCAGGTGATCATGGCCGGTCTCGAGGAGACCGGCATCGCGCGTCGGTCGCTGCTCAAGCGCACCCTCGGCCTGGCGCTCGGGCTGTTCGCGTTGCCGGCCGTGCTCCTGCTGCGTGACCTCGGGCCGCTGCCGCGCAAGACGTTGGCGACGACGCTGTGGGGGCCGAACACGCTGCTGTTCAACGAGGCCGGCTTCCCGGTCAAGCTCGGCGACCTCGAAATCGGGTCGTTCACGACCGTGCTCCCGACCAAGCCTGACGACCCGCGGATGACGGAGGAGGAACTCGGCAAGGCGGCCGTTCTCCTCATCCGCCTGGAACCGGGCACGAACAAGCCGGCACCGGGCCGCGAGAACTGGGCGTTCCAGGACCACGTCGCGTATTCGAAGATCTGCACGCACCTCGGCTGCCCCATCCAGCTCTACCAGAAGCAGGCTCACAAGCTGCTCTGCCCGTGTCACCAGTCGACGTTCGAAGTGCCGAACGCCTGCAAGGTCGTGTTCGGGCCAGCCGGGCGGCCACTGCCACAGCTGCCGATCACGGTCAACGCCAACGGTGAGTTCGTCGCGACGGCGGGCTTCGACCGGCCAGTGGGACCCAGCTATTGGGAGCGCGGATGACCACGCGACCCACCCATTCGTCGAACCCAACGCCCGCCCCCGGCACGCCGAAGCCGGCGCCGANNTTTCCCGACCACTGGTCGTTCATGTTGGGCGAGATCGCGCTCTACTCGTTCGTCGTCCTGCTGCTGTCGGGCACGTTCCTGACGTTCTTCTTCCGGCCTGGAACCAACGAGGTCGTCTACCAGGGCCACTACAAGCCGCTGCAGGGCCTGAAGATGACCGAGGCATTCGCATCGACGCTGCACATCTCCTTCGACGTGCGCGGCGGTCTGCTCATGCGGCAGATCCACCACTGGTCCGCGCTGCTCTTCATGGCCGCGATCGTGGCGCACTGCTGCCGGATCTTCTTCACCGGCGCATTTCGCAAGCCGCGCGAGACGAACTGGCTGATCGGCGTGACGATGATCACGCTCGGACTACTCGAGGGCCTGGCCGGCTACTCACTTCCCGACGACCTGCTCTCCGGAACCGGGCTTCGGATCGCGTACAGCATCGTCGAGGCGATCCCACTCGTCGGCAGCTACCTCGGCTCGTTCATCTTCGGCGGGCAGTACCCCGGGCCGGACATCATTCCGCGACTCTTCACCATTCACATCCTGCTGATCCCAGGCATCCTGCTGTCGTTGATCACCGCCCACATGCTCATCATGTGGCATCAAAAGCACACCCAGTGGCCGGCCGAGCACCGCACCAACACCAACGTCGTCGGCGCCCCGTTCTACCCCGCGTTCATGGCCAAGACCGGCGGCTTCTTCTTCGCCACCTTCGCCGTGTGTGCCGGGCTGGCGGCGGTCGTGCAGATCAACCCGATCTGGCTCTACGGTCCGAACACCCCGACGCAGGTCAGCTCGGGCTCCCAACCCGACTTCTACATGGGCTGGCTCGAGGGCTCGTTGCGACTGATGCCGAACTGGCAGACGTCCGTCGCCGGGCACACGATCAGCTGGAACGTGCTGGTTCCGGCCCTCGGAATACCAGGGATCCTGTTCACCGCGATGGCGGTGTACCCGTTCATAGAAGCGTGGGTCACCCGCGACTACAGCGAGCACAACATCTGCGACCGGCCACGCAACCGGCCCGGTCGCACCGCACTCGGCGTGAGCGTTCTGACCGGGCTAGGAGTGCTGCTGCTGGCCGGCGGCAACGACGTGCTGTCGCAGAAGTTCAGCATCGACCTCTACGCGACGACGCGGATCTTCCAGGCCATGTTCCTGTTCCTGCCGCCGCTCGCGTTCTTCGCGACCCGCCGCATCTGCCTCGGCCTGCAGCGCCGCGACCTGCACAGCGCGCAGCACGGATACGAAACCGGTCGCATCGTCATGCTCGCCAACGGCGAGTTCATCGAAGTCGAGACCGCCCTCCCCGAGGCCGCCGTCGCACGCATGGGCCTCGAATACCGCCAGGGCCCACAGCCCGCGTTACCACCGGCCGCCGATGAGCACGGCGTCAAGTACCGCGGCCGAAACGGCCCGCTCGAGAAGGTCCGCACCGCCATCGGCGAGTACCTCTACGAGTCGGACGCCGAGGTCGCGACGAACGGCCACGCACAGAACGGCCACGCGCCCGCCCATCAAGCCGAACTGCCGCCGGGCAGCAGCTAGAACGCGCAGCGTTCTGGTGGTCTCAGCTCGCGATCGCGGCCTTGAACTGTTGCGGATCGAAGGTCTGCGCTTCCGTCAGCGGCTGACCACCGACTCTGATCAGCTCAGGAGTTGCGACGTTGCCGGCGCGGCTGGCCTGATCGTCGACGTGCGCTACCCATGACGCGTACGTCATCGACTGGACGGCGTTGACGAACGCGGCGTCACCCAAACCGACGCTTTGACCAAGAGCCAGCAGATCCGCGGTGGTATATCCGCCGGTGCCCTCCTTGGGCTGGTGACTGTACAACGCCTCGCGAAGTGCCTCGAACTTGCCTTCCTGCTGCGCCGCTGCGAGCGCGTTGTCGGCCCGCACCGACTCGACGCCGAGGAACGAGCGCATACGGTATTCGACGGAGACTTTGCCGGCCGCGACCGCCTGCTTGAGGGTCGAGCCGTTGGTCTGCTCGAATTGAGCGCAGACCGGGCACTGCGGGTCCTCGTATGCAATGAGCTTCACGGGAGCCGACGCACTCCCGACGACCTCGCCGCCAGCCGCCGTGACTCCTGCCGGCGTACCTGCAGGCGCACTCGCCGCGCCGCGAGCAGACGGCGCCGCGTTCACCGCGATGCCGATGATGCAGGCGAGCGCCAGCACCGACCCGGCCCCGGCCGCCGCCCACGAACGGCGACGCCGAACGAGCTGAACCGCTGCCTCGCGGCGCACGGCGGCAGTCCTTGCCTTAGGTGCGCGCGAATTCGTCGACACGGACCGGTCGGCACGCACCAATGGGCGCGTCAGATACTCGTCAACGGACCACCGGCTGCGCCTGGCGCCGACGACTGCAAGTGCCAGGACCGCCAGCAAAACGTCTCTGCCGATCTCCAGGAGGTAGTGGGTATGAGTGACGACTCCGCCGCCACCGAAGCAGCCGCAATCGATGCGCAGGCCGCGCAGACCCGCCGACGAGACGGCAGCTATGAAGACGACGAGCGCGCCGGCGCTGACGATGCCGACCAGCCGGGAGGCAACGCCAATCAGCAGCAGCACCGCAAGTACCAACTCGAAGGACGGCAGTGCGTAAGCCACCGCATGCACCGCGCTCTCGGGTACCAGGCGGTATGCCCTGACTGAGCGAACGGTCGCGGCGGAATCACCGATCTTGCTCACGGCCGCGTAGCCGAACACCGCTGCGAGGATGAGCCGCGCCACGAGCGACACCCATGCCGCACCGGCCCGGTCGCGCACAGCAAGGGCGGATCTTCTTTGGCTGGAAGGTTCGTCTTCAATGCGACTTGTACGGACGTGCGGACGAACTGTCGACATGACCACTCCTGAGGTTGGTGGCGGTGCGGCCGCCTCACTCACAATCAGGAGGTGGCAGCCCGCAACGACAAACGGTGGGCCGAACGGATCGCATCAAGCGCGCGCATGGGGGGTGGACCACGCCGGCCATGCGAATGGACGACCTCCGCGTCGTACGGCTGCTCGACCTCGGCGTGCTGAATCTGCGTGGGTGCGACAGCGGGGTGGACGACGACGAGAACCGCGCCCAGAAGTCGCGGCATTGAGCTGTCGAGCGCACCTCGGAGATTGCGACTCATGGTGCGCGCGAGCACCCACACCGTGCGGTCGAGACCCCGGAGCCACAGCGCTGCGACCGCTGCGCTCAGCAACTGAATTGTGAGCAAAGTCACGCCACCCCGGTCGGTCGGGGCACACCCGAAGGAGCCGTTGCCCGACGACGGGCTACAGAACAGTCCGGTGCTGCCGGCGTGCATGAGCCGGCCGGTCGAGACGAAAAGGAACACCACGTGCAGCAGCAGCTGGGTAGCCAACAGCCAGCCGAGAACCACCGGCAACGAGCGCTCGCGGGCCATCAGCGGCCGGGCAGCGAGCGCAATAATCGTTACGGAGACGGCTGTCATGACCAACGCGGGACCCGGGCCATCGCTGCGCGCCCGTAACGCCAGCACCAGGACGACGGCAAGAATCGCGAACACGAACGCACGCAGGGTGCGTGCGGGTGCCGGTGCGGTGTCGAGCACAGTGTGCCTCCCCCGCCATTATCGACCCGACATGGCGTGGGCTGTACACCACGCGCACCCGAAGCACGGCGCATTCTCAGGTAGCGGGGCTACACCGGAGGCCGGTTCGGAACAGATCAGGGCGTGTGGACGCCGCGGTAGTACTCGAGGACGAAGCCCATCGCGGTCGTGATCACGAACATCATGCCGAGGATCGCCAGCCACCAGGCGAAGATCACGCCCATCGCAACCGTCCCAACGGACGCCGCAGTGAACAGCGGCCACCAACTGTGTGGGCTGAAGAACCCGTATTCACCAGCGGCTTCGGAGATCTCGGCGTCGGGTCGGTCTTCTGGCCGCATGCCGGTACGCCTGCCGGTGACGAACAGGTAGAACCCCATCAGGAACGCAAGCGCGACCGCGAGCGCGAGCGCGGTCGTGCCGGTGGGGTCGTGCGACAGGAACCAGTAGACGACGTCGGTGGCTGCGAAGAACACTGCGCAGCCGGCGAAGAGCAGGCCTTCGGTCTTCATCGGACCTCGCCCGCACCGGCTGCCGAGGTGACGGCGGGCGGCATATGCGTCCGGCCGGCCAGCTCAGGGTGGTGGAGGTCGAACGCTGGTCGCTCCGACCGGATGCGGGGCAGCCGGACGAAGTTGTGGCGAGGCGGCGGGCAGGACGTTGCCCACTCGAGCGACGCTCCCCAGCCCCACGGGTCGTCGACACCGACCTGTTGCGCGTAGCGCCACGTCTTCCAGACGTTGATCGCGAACGGCAGCATCGACAGGCCAAGGATGAATGCACCCAGGGTCGAGACGGTGTTGAGGAACGTGAACTTGTCGGCCACCGAGTAGTCGGGAATGCGTCGTGGCATGCCGATCACGCCGAGCCAGTGCTGCACCAGAAACGTCGTGTGGAAACCGATGAACAACGTCCAGAAGTGAATTTTGCCGAGGCGTTCGTCGAGCATCTTCCCGGTCATCTTCGGCCACCAGAAATAGAACCCGCCGAACATCGCGAACACCACGGTGCCGAAGAGCACGTAGTGGAAGTGCGCGACCACGAAGTAGGTATCGGTGACGTGCCAGTCGAGCGGCGGTGACGCGAGGATGATGCCGGTAAGACCACCGAAGAGGAACGTGACGAGGAAGCCGAGCGCCCACAACAGCGGCGTGTCGAAGCTCAATTGCCCGCGCCACATCGTGCCGATCCAGTTGAAGAACTTCACGCCGGTCGGGACGGCGATCAGGAACGTCATGAACGAGAAGAACGGCAGCAACACCGCGCCGGTCGAGAACATGTGGTGCGCCCACACCGTCATCGAGAGGCCGGCGATCGAGATTGTCGCGAAGACCAGCGTCTTGTAGCCGAACAACGGCTTGCGCGAGAACACCGGAAGAATCTCGGTGATGATGCCGAAGAACGGCAACGCGACGATATAGACCTCAGGATGCCCGAAGAACCAGAACAGGTGCTGCCACAGGATCGGGCCGCCGTTCTCCGTCGTGAAGATCTTCGCGCCGAGCTTTCGTTCGGCTTCGAGGCACAGCAGCGCAGCGGCGAGCACCGGGAACGCGAGCAGCACGAGCAGGCTCGTGAGCAGGATGTTCCAGGTGAAGATCGGCATCCGGAACATGGTCATGCCCGGTGCGCGCATCACCATGATCGTCGTGATGAAGTTGACACCGCCGAGGATCGTGCCGAGGCCCGATATGACCAGGCCCATGATCCACATGTCGCCGCCGACGCCCGGTGAGTGCGCCGCGTTCGTCAGTGGCGTGTAGGCGTACCAGCCGAAGTCGGCGGCGCCACCCGGGGTCAGGAAGCCGCCGACGGTGATCAGGCCACCGAACAGGAACAGGTAGAAGCTGAAGATGTTGAGTCGGGGAAAGGCGACGTCGGGCGACCCGATCTGCAACGGCACGATCACGTTGGCGAACCCGATGAACAGCGGCGTCGCGAACAACAACAGCATGATCGTGCCGTGCATGGTGAACAGCTGGTTGTACTGCTCGTTAGTCAGGATCTGCAGGCCGGGCCGAGCCAGTTCGGCGCGCATGAACAGCGCCATGATGCCGGCCAGGATGAAGAACCCGAACGACGCTGCGAGGTAGAGCTGGCCGATGAGCTTGTGGTCGGTTGTCGTCAGCCAGTTGACGACGGCCGAGCCCCGACGGGGCTCGCGGCGAACGTGCGGTATCGTGGGGGCGGCTGCGGTCACGAGGTGCTCCCCGACTTGAGGGCGGCTTCCATTTTCACCAGGTCGGCCTGGTAAGTGGCCGGGTCGACCAGCTTGAGATGGAAGATCATCTGGTCGTGATTGAGGCCGCAGAACTCGGTGCAGCGGCCGACGTAGGTTCTGCCCGCCTGGTCAGCGTCGATGTGCAGCTCGAACTGGTTCTCGCGACCCGGAATCACGTCGCGCTTGAACAAGAACTGGGGCACCCAGAACGCGTGGATGACGTCGGGCGACACGAGCTTGAACCTGATCGTCTTGCCGGCCGGCAATTCGAGAGTCGCCGGAGCGCCGTGTGCGTTGTCGCCGGTCACCTGGGCGAGAGTCTTCGCCGATGCGTCGTCGGCGCTGCTCAGGTAGTTGAACTGCCAGTCCCACTGGAACCCGACGACTTCGACAGTCACGTCAGGATTGGCCGACAGCTTGTCGATGGCGTTCTCGTCGCGAGCGGTGAAGTAGAACAGCACCGCGACGAAGATAACCGGCACGACCGTGTACAAGACCTCGATCGGCAGGTTGAACGCGAGCTGCGGAGCGGTCGATTCGCCGCGCTTGCGGTAGGCGACGACGCACCAGATGATCAGGCCCCACACGATGCAGCCGACGAAGAGCGCGGCAATCCAACTGCCCTGCCAGAGCGACAGGACGCGGTGACCTTCGGACGTGATCGGCTTCGGCATGGCGAACCGTGGCACGTCATCTTTCGAGCAACCGGCCGCCATCGACAGGACCACAATGGCGATCACCGCACGGACGGCAACGGCACGCCGACGGCTTGCCGGTCGGAACGACCCGTCGGTGCTCGAACTCACGTGTCGCCTTCCGTGACTGGCCGGACGCCTACCCACCCGTCCACTACAGGATCGGCAAAACCCTACTCCAGAGGGTGTACGCGACAGCGCACAGGGCGTCTCGGGTGCGGCGCGAAAACTCAGGCGTGCCGGGCGTCGAGGATGTGGTCGATTTCGGTGGCCGCCGCCTCGCCGAAGGTCTCGGCGAACCGCTCGTGGAAAGCGGCCGGCTTGACCTCGTACTCCTGCGTCCCGACCGTCTCGAGCACGTACGTCGCGAGCAACGAACCGATCTGCGCACAGCGCTCGAGGCCGACGCCCCAGGCCAGACCGGACAGGAAACCGGAGCGGAACCCGTCGCCGACTCCCGTCGGGTCGGCGAGGCCCTTCTCCGGGACCGCGGCCACCTTGATGGCCGGGTGTCCGACCCGTTCGATGATCGCTCCGTCGGCCCCGAGGGTTGTCACCCGGACGCCGACGCGGGCCAGCACATCGGCGTCCGACCAACCGGTCTTGCTCTCGGTGAGCGCCTTCTCGTACTCGTTCGTGAAGAGGTACGCGGCGCCGTCGACGAGGCGGCGGATCTCGGGGCCGGTCATGCGGGCCAGCTGCTGTGAAGGATCGGCGACGAACGGGTAACCGCGCTGGCGGCTTTCGTCGGTGTGTCGCAGCATGGCCTCGGGATCGTTCGGGCTGATGACGACGAGGTCGAGCCCGCCGAGCCGATCGGCCACGGGTGCCAATTCGATGAATCTGGCCTCGCTCATCGCCCCGGCGTAGAACGAGGCGATCTGGTTCTGGTCGGCGTCGGTCGTGCAAAGGAAACGCGCTGTGTGGTGTAGCTCAGAAACGTGCACGGACGACGTGTCGACACCGTTGCGCTCGAGCCATGATCGGTATTCGTCGAAGTCGGCACCGACGGCTCCGACCAGCGCCGGGCGAAGTCCGAGCGTGGCCATGCCAAAGCAGATATTGGCCGCGATCCCGCCGCGCCGGATCTCGAGCCGGTCGACGAGAAACGACAGCGACACCAGATGCAGCTGGTCGGGCATCAGCTGATCGGCGAACTTTCCGGGGAAGAACATCAGGTGGTCGGTCGCGATCGATCCGGTCACCGCGATCCGCATGGAGGTCGGCATCTGCTCGGTCAGCTCCCGGGTGTCGTGGTGAAGGCCCCGCCGTCAGGCGAGGCCTTCGCAAAACGCGACGCGACTCTAGTGGAACGAGTCGCCGCAGGCACACGAGCCGCCGGCGTTGGGATTGTCGATGGTGAAGCCCTGCTTCTCGATCGTGTCGACGAAGTCGATCGACGCGCCGGACAGGTAGGGCTGGCTCATCTTGTCGACGACAACGTTCACGCCACCGAAGTCTTGAACCCGGTCGCCATCGACGGAGCGATCGTCGAAGTAGAGCTGATAGCGAAGGCCTGAGCAGCCGCCCGGCTGAACCGCGACCCGAAGCGCGAGGTCGGTGCGGCCCTCTTGCTCGAGCAGCGCCTTTACCTTCGCGGCCGCGTGGTCAGTCAGCAGGACGCCGGTAACGGCACCGGTTTCAGCTGGCTCGGTCGCCGTCGTCTCGGTCGAGGTGGTGGTCTCGTCCTGAACCGTCATCAATGTGCTCCCTGGTGGTCCGCTGTTAGTCCTATCGTCTCACGCCAACACCGTAGGTGCCGCGCGTCATCCCGAATCTGCTCCTGAGATCTGCCACGCCGCGGCCGCTTCTTGGGCCAGCGCCGACAATCCGGCCGCACCGAGAGCGAGCGCTGCGGGCAGCGATCCGGCGTGAGTCTCGATCGAGTAGGTCTCGGCAAAACCGGCAGCGACCGCTTGGCTGCGGCTGAGCATCACCCGGCCGCAGATCGCGATGCACGGGACCCTGACCTCGAGGCAGCAGGCCGCGATCCGGATCGGCAGCTTGCCCTGGAGGGACTGGACGTCGAGTGAGCCTTCACCCGTGATGACCAGGTCGGACGCCGCCACCGAGCCACTCACGCCGAGCAACCGCATGACCAGGTCGGCGCCGGACGTGCGATGGCCCCCCAGCGCGAACAGCGCGAAGCCGATCCCGCCGGCGGCCCCGGCGCCCGGGAGCTCGCCCAGCTCGGGAGCAGTCGCGTCGGCGAACCGGGCCAGTCGCTCCTCGAGCACCGGAAGCATGGCCGCGGGTGCACCCTTCTGCGGCCCGAAGACCGCCGTCGCGCCGTGCGCCCCGAGCAAGGGGATGTCGACGTCGGTGGCCGCCATCAGTTCGACCGCGCGCAGCCGCTCGGCGTCGGCCCCCAGCCTCTCGAGCAGGCCGGCGCCGGCGTCATTGGTACCGGTGCCGCCGAGCCCGACGACGATGCGCTTGGCGCCCTCGTCGACGGCCGCCCGCAGCAACGCGGCCAGGCCGGCAGACGTCGTCCGGCTGGGGTCTCGTTCGGCTGTGGACAGCAGGTGCAGGCCGCACACCTGAGCGCTCTCGACGTAGACCGTACGACCGCGCTCATCGTCGACGACGAGCAGCTGGCCGGTAACCGGACGACCGAGGGGGTCGGATGCGGGGACATCGATCAGGCGCCCGCGCCCGCCAAGCCCCGCGTGCAGGACCTGCACGAATCCTGGGCCGCCGTCGGCCATCGGCAGCAGGATCAGGACGTCGTCGGGCGCCGCCTTGCGCCAGCCGGCGCCGATCGCCGCAGCTGTCTCCGTCGCCGACATCGAGCCGCCGAACGAGTCAGGCGCGACGAGTACCCGAGACGGCGGCCGGCTCACAAGCCCGTCACAGGCCTGGGGCCCCCCAGACGGGGAACCATCGGGTGAGATCCGGCTCGACCTTCATGTCGTTAGCGAGCGCCCCCTGCACCTCGATCTCGAGGGCGTTGTCGCGTTTCTGAGCATCGCCGAGCGGGACGAACGGGTAGAAGCTGCCGCGCTTGTACAGGTAGACCAGCGCCAGCCGCCTACCGTCATCGTGCGCGAAGGAGATCAGGGAGCACAGCAGCTGCGGTCCGAAACCGGCGTCCTGCAGGCCGCTGTTGATCGCGTGCAGGTCGGTGACGAGACCAGGGACGTCGGCAGGGTCGTGCCGGACGAGCAGCCAGGTGTAACCGAACGCGTCCTTGCTGACCTCGACCTTCGGCCCGCCGCCAGCCTGAAATGCGTCGAGCAACTGCTGGACGTCGGCTTGGGTGCGGGCGAACGCGGCTCCCTCCGCGGCCTTGAAGCAGACCGACCCCAGTCCCGTCGGCTTGAACTCGAGCGCGGCCTCGAGGGTCAGTGCGGCGGAAGGGAGCGCGAACAGATCATCGAGGTCAGCCTTCACCGGCTTCGACCGGCCGAGCACGGTATCGAGGAAGCCCATGACCTCTAGCGGCCCTGGCCCAGCTCGCGGGAGATCGCGGCGAGCTGCTGGAGCCGGCGCTCGAGCGACGGGTGGGTAGAGAACAACGACGAGAGCGAGAAGCCGTTGGCGAGCGCCGGGGTGAAGAAGAAAGCGTTGAACGCCTCGGCCGACCGCAGGTCTCGGGTCGGAATCTGACCCATGGCGCCGGTCACCTTCTGCAGTGCACTGGCCAGTGCCGACGGCCTGCCGGTCAACAACGCCCCGGCGCGGTCGGCCGCCAGCTCGCGATAGCGCGACAACACCCTGATCAACAGGAAACTGATGGCGTAGACGAGCGCCGACACGAGCATGATCACGACGACCATGATCGCGCCGTTGTCCTCGCGATCGTTCCGACGGCCGCCGCCGCCGAACATGCCCGCGTAGAACGCAAACCTCGTGAGCAGCCCGGCCAGCACGCCGAGGAAGGACGCGATCGTCATGACGACGACATCGTGGTGGGCGACGTGCGACATCTCGTGGGCGAGCACGCCTTCGAGCTCTTCGGCATCGAGGCGGCGCAGGATGCCAGTGGTCGCACACACGACCGCGCGCTTCTGGCTGCGGCCGGTCGCGAACGCGTTC
>PLCK01000117.1:12091-32423 GCA_003134755.1 Actinomycetota bacterium
AACAGGAAGAAGCCGCCCGCGATGATCGCGATCAGCACCACCGAGATGTGAATGGCGACCAGTACGCCGACGAATACGACGTAGAGCAGGCCGAGAAGGAACATGACAAGGACCATGCGGGTCGACAGCCCGCGGTCTGCGGCGAAACGGGTTCGAGCCATACGGTGGGACGCCGATCAGCCGGGGATGAGTCCCTCGTCGCTGAGCAGCGCGCGCACCTCCTCCAGAGTCGAGTCGGCGGCGGGGAGAACGAGCTCCGACGGACCGAGGTGGTCATCGGGAAGCCGGGTGCCAGTCTCGCGAACGAGCGCGAGCAGGTCGCTCAGGGCGCGATGGAACGTGGCGTCGTCGCCGGCTTCGACGGCGGCCTGGAGCTCGTTGTCGAGCCCGCTGAGGACCTCGACCGTGTGGTCGGCGACCTCGAATTGCCCTTCGCCGAGAATTCGCAGGATCATGCCGGCTCCTCGGGCTTCGCCTCGGCCGGCTCCTTCACGACCGAAACGGCCGGTGCCGGGGTCTCGGTAGCGCCTGCGCCGCTCTCGATGGCGGGCGCTGCCGGCGCGCCGGCGATCTCGCCCTTCAGTGCGGCCAGCTGGAGCTCGACGTCGTTGCTACTCGACATCCGGTCGAGTTCACGCTGGATGTCGTCGGACGGCGAACTGGTCGGGTCGTTCAACGCGCCCGACGCGAGCAGCTCGTCGATCGCGCCGGCGCGGGCCTGCATGGTCTGGGTCTTGTCTTCGGCCCGCTGGATCGCCAAGCCGACGTCACCCATCTCCTCGGAGATACCGGAGAAGGCTTCGCCGATCTTGGTCTGCGCCTCGGCGGCGGTGTAGGTGGCCTTGATCGTCTCTTTCTTGGTGCGGAACGCATCGACCTTGGCCTGCAGCCGCTGGGACGCCAGCGTCAGCTTCTCCTCCTCGGCAAGCAGCGACGCGTGCTGGGTCTGGAGGTCGGCGATCTGCTGGGACAGCGCCGACTTGCGGGTCAGCGCCTCGCGTGCCAGGTCTTCGCGGCCCTGGGCGAGCGCGGTCCGTGCCTGCCCGTCGAACTTGTCGGCCTGCTGTTGCAGCTGGGTGGCCTGCAGTTCGAGCCGCTTGCGCGACGTCGCCACGTCGGCCACACCGCGGCGCACCTTCTGGAGCAGTTCGAGCTGCTTGGTGTAGCTGTAGTCGAGCGTCTCGCGCGGGTCTTCGGCGCGGTCAAGGACCTTGTTGGCCTTCGCGTTGAAGATGAGCGACATGCGCTTCATCAAACCCATTGGTGCCGGCTCCTCTGCTTCGCGACAGGGCGCGGGCGGCGCGACGCGGTTTCGCGGCGCCTCTCTGTCTTCATCCACCCTATGCGCCGACGAACCACCTCGGCAGTGGGTTCCCCGGCGCCGCCGCTGGGTCGCTACCCTGACGACGTGTTCAAACGTGCATCGAAGGACGCCGCGGGCGCCAGCCACCCCGCCGGCTCGCCGTCCGCCCTGTTAGCCGCGGGCGGTAAGGGCAAGGCGACCCCGAAGCGCCGGGAGGCCGAGGCCGCCCGCAAGACGTCGGTCGCCGCGCCGCCGCGCCGCGGCCGCGCGGGTGCCTCCGGGCGGGCCAGCGCACGTGCCGGCAGGCAGACTCCTGAGCAGATGCGGGCGCGCCGAGAGGCCATGCGGCGAGGCGACGACAGTGCGCTGACGACGCGCGACCGCGGCCCGGCCCGGCGGTTCGCCCGCGACTTCGTCGACTCGCGCCGCAGCGTCGTGGGTTTGTTCATCCCGGTCGCGGCGCCGATCATCCTGCTCGGCTACACCCGCGTGCCGATCCTGGTCTGGGCCGCGAACATCGGGCTCTACGCCTTCGTGGTCGGATCGGTCCTCGACTCTTTGCGGATGAACCGGGCGATCCGCAAGCAGGTCTCGATCCGGTACCCGGGCGAGTCAACCAAGGGGCTCGGCCTCTACGCCGTGATGCGTGCCATGCAGTTCCGACGGATGCGGATGCCAGGGCCCCGCGTTGCGCGCGGCGCCAAGGTTTGAGGTCGGCGCAGCCGACATAGGCTTGGTGTATGGAATTCAGACACCTGGGCCACAGCGGCCTCATCGTCAGCGAGATCGCGTACGGCAACTGGCTCACGCACGGCTCCCAGGTCGAGGCCGACGCAGCGGTTGCCTGCGTCCGTGCCGCACTCGACGTCGGCATCACGACATTCGACACGGCCGACGTCTATGCCGGCACGCGGGCCGAGTCGGTGCTCGGCGAGGCTCTCGTCGGCGTCCGACGCGAGTCGTACGAGCTGTTCACCAAGGTGTTCTGGCCGACCGGTCCGGGCCGCAACGACCGTGGGCTATCACGCAAACACATCATCGAGAGCTGCAACGCGTCCCTGATCCGACTGCAGACCGACCACATCGACCTGTACCAGGCGCACCGGTTCGACGTCGAGACGCCGCTCGAAGAGACGTTGCGGGCCTTCGACGATCTGGTCAGGGCCGGCAATGTCAGTTACATAGGCGTGAGCGAGTGGACCGCCGCGCAGATCGCGAGTGCTCTTCGCATCGCCGACGACATGGGCCTCGACCGCATCGTGTCGAACCAACCGCAGTACAACCTGCTGTGGCGGGTAATCGAGGCCGACGTCGTGCCGCTGTGCGAGCGCGAGGGAATCGGGCAGGTCGTGTTCTCACCGCTTGCGCAGGGCGTCTTGACGGGCAAGTACAAGCCCGGCCAGGCGCCCCCAGCCGGATCGCGGGCCACCGACGAGAAGGGTGGCGCGACGATGATCTCGCGATGGATGGACGACGACGTGCTGTCGCGTGTCGAGGAACTGCGGCCGCTCGCGGCAGAAGCCGGGATTTCGCTGGCGACGATGTCCCTCGCCTGGATTTTGCAGAACCCCAATGTGTCGAGCGCCATCATCGGAGCGTCGCGGCCCGAGCAGGTGCACGAGAACGTCTTGGCAGCCGGCGTCAAACTCGACAGTCAACTGGTCAAGCGCATCGACGAGATCCTCGACCCTGTCATCGAGCGCGATCCCGCCAAGATCCAGCAACTGTCCCACCGCCCGTAGGCGGCGCCACCTCTTGCTCGATCATGCAGATTCGGGGTCACGGAGATTCGGGGTCGAGGCTCATCGGGCCGTAGACGACGCGGTCGCCTTCGAGCAGGGACACCCGGGAGACGCCGGCTGCAAGCAGCACGCGCCACTCCTCACCGAGCCACGATTCGGCGTCCGACTGGGTGGGGAAGAGCTCGGCCGCCGGTAGATCAACGGGCGTCACGGGCTCGCCATCGGCATTCTCGTATCGCCAGGACCAGCTCATCGGTGCGCTCCCTCGTGGTGACCGTCGAGTGGGACCGTCGAGTGCGAAGGCTAGCGCTTTGACTTCACCACGACGCCGTGGTTTGCTCACGCCCACAACTGAAGACGCACCCGCGTTCAGGGGAAGCCGGTCCGAATCCGGCGCTGACCCGCAACCGTAGGTCGTGTCAATCGAGGTCACTGCACACCACGTGCGCGTGACGACGTGCGACACGGCGAGCCGGATTACCTGCCGAGTGCGAAGTGGCTCCAATCGTCCGTCGAGGTTCGCGGGGCGGAGCCCGGGTCGCCACGACCCGCCATCGCCCCCACGTCGCGCTGTTGCGCACGTGGGGTTTTGCTTGTCGGGCGGTCACCGGGTCCGTCGTCGACGACCGGCGGCCCGTCCCGAAGGGAACTCAGTGCTCGCACGACTCGCACGATTCGATCGCGACACGGCGTCTGCCGCTCGCGCTCTCGGTACCGGTCTGGTCGCGGCGGGTGCGGTGATCACCCTCCTCGGATCCGGAACCGCGCGTGCCGCGAACTCTTCCGCGTCAGCCGCGCCGGTCAATTCCGCCACCGTCGGGTTGTTCGGCACGCAGGATCCGAAGTTCGACGGGGTCTACCGGCAGAGCCTGGCCGTCATCGGACTCGTCGCGACCGGTCACGCACCCGACGCGAGTGCGGTCGGCTGGCTACTCGCCCAGCAGTGCGCCGACGGCGCGTTCACCGCCTACCGCACCAGCATCGCCACACCGTGCACCGCGGCGGCCGAGGACGAGAACGCGACCGCGGCTGCTATTGCAGCGCTGGCCGCACTCGGGAAGCCCACAGCGACTGCAGTCTCGGCGCTCCGGCACTTCCAGCTCGCCGACGGCGGTTTCTACGACAACACCGCATTCGGGCCCGCCGCGTCGGACGCGAACTCCACCGGGCTCGCCTTGAGCGCGTTCGTTGCAGCCGGCATCGACCCGGCCACGGTCGCGTCGAGCGCGGGCAAGACCGGGTCCGATTACCTGCGCTCGCTGCAGATCCCCTGCGCCGCGGCGTCCGGTGCGGGAGCGTTCGACTTCCAAGGCGAGGCGACGCTGCACCCGAACGACTACGCGACCGTGCAGGCGTTGCTCGGCGAACTCGGCAAGGCGCCGCCGGTAGCCGCGGCAGCGAGCGGCGCAAGCGCGCCCGCCTGCCCGGCGTCCGTGACCGACGCAGCGACGTCTGCCGCCGCCGCCACGAGCTACCTCGCGGCGCGGTTGACGACGACGAACGGCGCGATCCCTTCAGCGTTCGGCAGTGGCACCGACTGGACGACGACAGCTAACGCCGTCCTCGATCTCGAAGCGGCTGGAGTTGGCGGGACGCCGGTCAGCACCGCTCTCGCCGCACTCGAGGCGAACGTCAAGGCGTATGCGCAGACTGCCGGCGCTTTTGTGGCCGGTCCGCTGGCGACGCTACTGATGGTCGCCCATGCGAGCGGCACCGATCCGGCCAGCTTCGGTGGTGTCGACCTCGCAGGGGTGCTCGCCGCGACCGAGCGCACCGCAGCCACTGCGGCTCCGACTCCCTCGCCGTCTGCAGCGCCGACTGCCGCAGGCCCGACGTTACCGGCTACCGGGGCGCACGCGGTGTGGCCGATGACGGCAGTCGGCGGGATGCTTCTCGGTCTCGGCATGGTGGCGCTCTTCGCCGGCCGGCGACGGACCGGCAGTCAACAGCCCTCCCCCAGTCACCAAGGCTGAGGTCGTGACCACGGCGCGACGCCGCGCAGGCCCGACGCAGGCGAGGGTGGCCGCCGTCACCCTCGCCACGCTGGTCATCATGGTGGCGCTGGCCGGTCGAGCCCACGCGGCGACCGCTTACCGCTACTGGGCGTACTACGTCGCGCAGGCCAACACCTGGCAGTTCTCCCAACGCGGACCGGCCACCGAGTATCCGGTGGACGGCGAGGTGCAGGGGTGGCGGTTCGCGATCCAGACCGAGGCCGGCAAAGGACTCGCGCCGCGGGCGTTGCCTGACTTCGCCAAGATGTGCGGTTCGACTCCCGCGACAGCGGGGCAGTTGCGTGTCGGCATCGTCATCGACTTCGGTGTAGGCGCGGACGCTCCGACCGGCGAACACCCGCCTGGAACTGAGGTATCTGGCTGCGTGCACGTCGCCGAAGGCGGAAGCGGCGCCGACGTCCTGCGCGCGGCCGCCGCGGTTCGCATCGGTACCGGCGCAGATGGCGGCCTCGTGTGCGGCATCGACGGCTACCCCGCGAACGAATGCGCCACCGCAGTCACAACGAAGCCAACGCCGACGTCGAACGCAATACCTACCCCGAAGGCAACGCCGACCACGACGCCGCTGCTGACGTCGCCGGCGAAGGCAACCGCTTCGACGCCGAACACGCCAGCGGCCGCCTCCTCGTCGGCCCCGGCGCCGCCCGTGGCCGCGGCGTCATCGCCCGTTCCGACATCAGCGTCAGCGCCGTCCATCGCGAGAACGTCTCGTCCTCCCACGCTGGCGTCGTTGCGCACCGCCGCCAACCGCACCGACCACTTCCCTGTCGGCGCGGTGGTCGGGGCGGCGTTGGTCGTGGCGGTCGGCGCTGGTGCGAGCTGGCGCGCCAGGGCGCGGCGCCGATGAGCAGCCGTGAGCGCACCAACCGGCAACTCCACCCCGGCGCGTGGTGGGCCTGGTCGCTTGCGCTCGGCGCAACCGCTACGCGCACGACGAACCCGTTGGTGCTACTGCTCCTAATGGCCGCCGCCGGTTTCACGGTCTCGGCTCGACGGTCACCGGTCGGAACCCGGTCCTTCGGATTCTTCGTGCGGCTCGGGCTGTTCGTGCTCGCCTTCCGGCTCGTCTTCGAGACGGTCTTCGGAGCGGAGCGCAGCGGCAACGTGCTGGTACACCTGCCCGAAGTGCCGCTGCCGACCTGGGCTGGCGGACTCCACCTCGGCGGGGCCGTGACCGCGCAAGGCATGTTGGCGGCCACGTACGGCGGACTCCAACTGGCCGCCCTCCTCGTGTGCGTCGGATCGGCGAACGCGTTGGCGAGCCCGCGCCGCCTGCTCCGCGCGGTACCCGGCGCGTTGTACGAAGCCGGGGTGGCGGTCACCGTTGCGATGTCGTTTGCGCCGCAACTGGTCACGGCAGCGGTACGGGTGCGGCGCGCACGGAGGCTGCGCGGCCGGTCGGCAACCGGCGTCAGGTCATGGGTGGGCATCGCGTTGCCCGTCCTCGAAGACGCCCTCGAGCGATCCATCGAACTCGCGGCGGCGATGGACGCACGCGGGTTCGGCCGGCGCGGCACCGCCTCGCCCGGACGTCGCAGACTCGTCGCGGGCAGCGTCGTCACGGGCTTGGTTGCCGTCGCGGTCGCCACCTATGAACTCCTCGACGCGACATCGCCCACGATCGTCGGCCTGCCGTTGCTCGTGAGTGGTACCGCAATCGCATGTGCCGCAGTCTTTTTCGGCGGACGCGACGTGGCGCGCACGAAGTACCGGCCCGATCAGTGGCAAGCCGTCGAATGGCTGGTCGTCGTCGCAGGGCTCGCGCCGCTGGCCGGCGTCATGCTGGCCGGTCGGTTGCAGCCGGGCTCACTGCATCCGACGACGTATCCCCTCGCCGTCCCTGCACTGCCGTGGCCAGCGGTACTCGGCATCGTGCTCGCACTCATCCCGGCGTGGTTCGGCACACCGCAATTGCCTGCTGCACAAGCGATTGCGGTCAGACCGGCCCGCGTCGCGGAACCCGCGAAGGTGGGCCGATGATCCGCTTCGAGTCGGTCACCATCACCTACCCGGACGCCGAGCGGCCGGTGCTGCGCGATGTCGACCTCGCGATTCCCGAAGGCGAGCTGGTGCTCGTCATCGGCCGCACCGGCGCCGGCAAGTCGACGCTGCTGAAGGCCGTGAACGGGCTGGTGCCGCACTTCACCGGCGGGACGTTGACCGGCCGGGTGAGTGTCGACGGTCGCGACACCCGAACCCATCCTCCGCGCGAGCTCGCCGACGTCGTCGGCTATGTCGGACAGGATCCGCTCGCCGGATTCGTCACTGACACCGTCGAAGAAGAGCTCGCGTACGCGATGGAGTCGCTCGGCGTCAGCCCCGCTGTGATGCGCAGGCGCGTCGAGGACATTCTGGATTCACTCGGCCTCACCCCGTTTCGCGACCGGTCGCTCGCGACGCTGTCGGCAGGTCAGCAGCAGCGCGTCGCAATCGGCTCGGTTATGACAGCGGGCGCGCGGGTGCTCGTTCTCGACGAGCCGACGTCGGCCCTCGACCCGCCGGCCGCGGAGGACGTGCTCGCGGCCCTGACCCGGCTCGTCCACGACCTCGGGATCACCGTCGTTGCGGCTGAACATCGACTCGAAAGGGTCATCCACTACGCCGATCGAGTGCTCCAAGTCGGCGACGACGGACGGGTCCGTGACTCAACGCCGAACGTCGCCATGCACGACAGCCCGGTTGCGCCTCCGGTGGTCGAACTCGGCAGACTGGTTCGCTGGCAACCGCTGCCCTTGTCGGTGCGCGACGCCCGACGCGCCGCGAGCACGCTGCGCGACCAGCTCTCGTCGATGGCGAGGCCTGGCGGCACTCCCACCCGCACGGGTGAGTCGGTGGTGTCCGTGCGCGCACTCGAAGCGCGATACGACGACGTCGTCGCATTGCGTCGTATCGACCTCGACGTGCGGCCAGGCGAGATCGTCGCGCTGATGGGGCGCAACGGCGCAGGCAAGTCGACGTTACTGGCGCACCTCGTGGGCCTCAACAAACCGCACGCGGGTCAGGTGCGGGTGGCCGGTCACGATCCGTTCCGCCGTAGCAGTGCAGAACTCAACAGGGACGTCGCGCTCGTGCCGCAAGAGCCGGCCGACCTGTTCTACACCGACACGGTCGCTGGCGAAATCGCCGCCGACGGCACCGGCGACCGCGCGCGGTTCCTGCTCGATCGCCTCGCACCGGGAATCGACGGGACGACGCATCCGCGCGA
This sequence comes from Actinomycetota bacterium, assembly GCA_003134755.1. Taxonomy (GTDB): domain Bacteria; phylum Actinomycetota; class Actinomycetes; order Acidothermales; family Acidothermaceae; genus PALSA-607. The sequence goes on from PLCK01000117.1 coordinate 20,357, forward strand.
TCTGTCGGAGGGACAGCGGCTCGCACTTGCACTCGCCATCGTGATGGCGGCCGAACCACCGGTGCTGCTGCTCGACGAACCAACTCGCGGGCTCGACTATCCCGGGAAGGCGCGGCTCGTCGACCTGCTGCGCGACCTCGCGACTGCCGGCACGGCCGTCATTCTCGCAACCCATGACGTCGAGCTGGCGGCCGAAGTCAGTAACCGCACAGTCGTGTTGGCCGACGGCGAGGTCGTCGCGGACGGGCCGACCCGCGACGTCGTCACGGCGTCACCAGCGTTCGCGCCGCAGATCGCGAAGATCCTCGCGCCGCTGCCGTGGCTCACGGTCGCGCAGGTGCGCGCAAGTCTCGCGGCCAGCGCGTCATGACGACAACTGCATTAGCCACGCCGGCTGTTCGGCGTCCGGTTGCGATTGCGGTTCGATGGCGCTCGACCTTCGCCCTCACAGTCGCCAGCCTGTTCGGGTTGCTCGCGTTCGGGTGGCCGTTCCTTCTGCACGGGACGTCGGCCAACGTCGACGCCGCACACACGACCGACGCGCCGTGGATCTTCGCGATCGTCCTGCCGCTGTTGCTTCTGGTGGTGCTGGCCGAGCTGGCCGACGGCGGCATGGATGCCAAAGCGATCGCCCTGCTCGGCGTGCTCGCGGCATGTGGCGCGGCACTTCGTACCGTCAGCATCGACGCCACCGGCGTCTCTCCCGTCTTCTTCCTGCTGCTACCGGCGGGTCGCGTGCTGGGTCGCGGCTTCGGGTTCGTACTCGGCATGCTCACATTGTTCGGTAGTGCGCTGCTGACCGGCGGTGTAGGGCCATGGCTGCCGTTCCAGATGCTGGCCACAGGCTGGGTCGGCCTTTTCGCCGGCTGCCTGCCGCCGCTTCGAGGTCGCGCCGAGGTTGCGATGCTCGCGGCGTACGGCGCCGTCGCCGGACTGGCCTACGGGGCCTTGACGAACCTATGGTTCTGGCCGTTCGAGACGAGCGGGCTTTCGCCGCAGATCTCCTACGTCCGCGGCGCGAGCTGGCTCGTCGAACTCCATCACTACGCGTCGTTCTACGTGGCCACCTCGGTCGGGTGGGATCTCAGTCGCGCGATCGGCAACGCCGTGCTCGTGCTTCTCGCTGGGCGAACCGTGTTGCTCGCGCTACGCCGGGCCGCGCGCAGGGCCGCGTTCAATTCTCCCGTCACGTTCGTGCCTGCCAAGCGGGTGGGATGAGCGTGGACGTCACGTTGCTCGGAACCGGCGGCGGCGCGGGCTGGCCGCATCCGTTCTGTACGTGCGCGTCGTGCGAGGCGGCCGCTGCCGAAGGCGAGATCCGCGCGCATACCAGCGCGCTGGTCGACGGCGTGCTGCTCGTCGACTGCGGTCAGGACGTCCCTCGATCGGCGGTGCGACTCGGCGTCCGCCTCGACGGCGTTCGGTATCTGCTCGTCACCCACGACCACCACGACCACGCGAACGGCGCCGCACTGTTGTGGCGACGCTGGGCGGACTGCACCGGGCCGCTCCAGGTGATCGGTCCGCGCTCGGCCCTGGACTCGCTCGCGCAATGGCTACCGCCCGACGATCCCGGCGTCGACTTCATACCGGTCGTCGCCGGTGACGTCGTGCAGCTCGGCAGCTACACCGTGCGCGTGCTCGCAGCCGAGCACGACAGCGAGGGTGCTGTCATCTATGACATCGCCGACGCCGCGCACCGGCTGCTGTACGCGACCGACACCGGGCCGGGCTTCTCGACGCCACTGCGCGCGCATTACGACCTGCTACTACTGGAAAACAGCTGGGGCGAGTGCCCGGCGGGTGAGCAGACGCGACATCACGACCTGGCGTCCTTCGCGTCCACGCTGGCCAGGCTCCGTCGCGAGAACGCCATCGACGACCGTAGTCGCGTGATCGCTGTGCATCTCGGTCATGGCAACCCCGCGCCGTCCGTCTTGCGAGCTCGGCTCACGGACATGGGCGCCGAGCTCGTACCGGACGGATCGGTGATCCGTCTCGGTGGCGCGTTGGCCGGAAGACCGGCCACCCGACGACCGACCCGGCCACAACGGATACTCGTGCTCGGCGGCGCGAGATCAGGGAAGTCAGTGACAGCGGAACGGCTGCTGGCGGCCGACCCACGTGTCACCTACGTGGCGACCGCGGCGCACGCACCTGACGACGACGAATGGCGCGATCGCATTGCAGCGCACCAGGCCCGGCGCCCCGCCGGTTGGACGACGCTCGAGATTGCCGCCCAAGGCGTCGACGGTCTCGCGGAGTTGGTCGCGGGGCGCGAGCCCGCCGACGCTCCGGTGCTCATCGACTGCCTGACGCTCTGGCTGGCCCACGTCATGGATGTCGTCGGGGTATGGACCGCGGCGGACGACGTCGCCGCGAAGGCCGCGGACCTCGAACTCGCAACCGCTGTCGACGCCCTCGTGCAGGCCTGGCGGACGACGTGCGGTGACGTCGTCGCCGTCAGCAACGAGGTCGGATCCGGCGTAGTGCCCGACTATCCGAGTGGACGCCGTTTCCGCGACGAACTCGGTGGGCTGAACGCCCGGCTGGCCGCGATCAGTGACGACGTGTTGTTCGTCGAGGCCGGCATCAGCCGCTCGCTCCTCCCCGACCGCGTCACCCCCCACCAGCCACCGGAGTCGTCGTGACCGTGACCTTTGCCGCCGTCCCCGCCCTCGACGGACCGGCCGGTGCGCAGGCCCGCGCGCGGCAGGCGACGTTGACCAAACCCGCCGGGGCGCTCGGCCGGCTCGAGGAACTTTCGATCTGGTGGGCCGCGACCCAGCGAACCTGCCCACCCGTTCCGCCGAGCCGGATCCGGGTCGTCGTGTTCGCCGGCGACCACGGGGTCGCGACGGCCGGGGTGTCTGCCTACCCGAGCGAAGTGACGGCACAGATGCTGGCCAACTTCATCGGTGGCGGCGCGGCCGTGAACGTCCTCGCGCAGCGGCTCGGCGCGGGCATCCGCGTCGTCGACATGGCAGTGGCCACCGACGCACCAGGTGCAGCCTTGCCGGGTGACGTGACGAAGTGGAGGGTCCGCCGCGGATCGGGTCGCCTCGACATCGAGAACGCGCTGACCGTCGCCGAGGCCGACCAAGCCATCGCAGCTGGGACGGCGATCGCTGACGAGGAGATCGACGCCGGCGCCGATCTGCTCATTCCCGGAGACATGGGCATCGGCAACACGACACCCTCGGCCGTGCTCATCGGCGTCCTGACCGGCTCCGATGCGCAGCTTGTGACCGGGCGTGGAACGGGCATCGACGACGCGACGCTGCTCCGCAAGCGCGGCATCGTGGCCGCCGGCATCGAACGCGGGGCGGCCATCCGCGGCGCGACCGGGCCTGACGCGGTGTCCCTGCTCGCCGCTGTCGGCGGCGCCGACATCGCCGCGATGGCCGGCTTCCTCGCGCAGGCCGCCACGCGACGCACGCCGGTGCTGCTCGACGGTGTCGTGTCGGGCGCCGCCGCGCTGGTCGCCGAGCAACTGGCACCGGGTGCGCGAGCGTGGTGGCAGGCGGGCCATCGATCCGCCGAGCCCGCTCACGGCATCGCGCTGGAGGCTCTTGGCCTGCAGCCGCTNNGGTGAAGGCAGCGGCGCGCTGGTCGCCGTCCCGATCCTGATCGCGGCCGCCGATACGCTCGCGGGCATGGCGACGTTCGACGAGGCGCACGTCAGCGACCGTGCCTGACCTTGCAGGGCTACGACTCGCATTGACCACGTTCACCGTGCTGCCCGTCAAAAGCGGGCGGGTCGACCGGCGGGCCGCCGCCGCGTCGATGGCATGGAGCCCGCTGGTCGGTGCCGTCCTTGCCGCCGCGGCGGCCGGGGTTCTGGTCGGCGCCCGCGAGATCTACGTGCAAACGACGTTCTTCGTCACCGACTATTCGTCGCTACTCGGCGCGGCGCTCGCAATCATGTGCCTCGCGTTGCTGACCCGCGGCCTGCACCTCGACGGGCTGGCCGACACCGTCGACGGGCTGGCATCCCACAAGCCGGCTGAGCAGGCGCTCGCCGTCATGCGCGACGGTTCTGTGGGGGCGCTGGGCGCGGCCGCGCTGTTCGGTTGCCTACTCATCGACGTCCTCGCGCTCGGACGCAGCGCGCTCACCCACCATGGCACCCAGTCGTTGGTGCTGGCGGTGGTCACCGGCCGGTTGGCCATGCTCTGGTCGTGCACGCCGGGCATCCCTGCCGCCCGCCACGACGGGCTCGGCGCATTGGTGGCCGGCTCGGTGCCACGGACGGTTGCGGCGTCGTGGACTGCCGCGGTCTGCGTCGGCGCGGCCATCTACGGGCGGTTCGATACAGAGGTCGGGTCGAACCGCGGCGCGGTACGCGGCGTCGTTGCGGTGTTCGTGGCGCTCGGCGTTGCGTGGGTCGTGCGCCGCCACGTCGTGCGCCGCCTCGGCGGCATCACCGGCGACGTGCTCGGCGCGCTGTGCGAGATCGCGATGATGACCAGCCTGCTAGTGACCGCTGCCAACACTCGCTGACGCGTCGAGAATGCGCTGCGCTACGTCGTCCGCCGAAAGGTCGTCGACATCGACGATGAGATCGGCCAGCTTTTCGTAGAGCGCCTCGCGACCGTCGTAGAGCGAACGCAAGGTGGCCTCGGGATCATCGCCGAGCCACGGCCGATAGGTGCCCTCGATCCGGTGCACGAGGGTGTCGACGTTCGCCCGGAGATAGACGACGAACGCGCCATCGTGCAGCTGCGCGGCCGTCGCGCCGTCGAGAACGATGCCGGCCGCTGCACCCGCGATCACCGGTGGGTCCATCTTGAGAACCGCCTGCGCCGCAGCCGACTCGGCGGCTCGCATCGCCGCGACACCGCGCTGCTCGAGCAGGTCGCGCGTCGGCATGCCGACCATCTGTTCGACGACCTCGTCGTTGTCGACGTAGCGCCATCCGGTGAGCCGCGAAAGCGTCGCACCGACCGTCGACTTGCCGGCACCCATCATCCCGACGAGAACGATGCGCTCCGGCTTCACGGCGGTGGTCTGCGCGTGGGACGACGTGCTCACCGTGTCGACGCCACGACGAATGGCGGCTTCACCACACGCATCGCGCACACTCGGCCACGGACGTCGACGGTCACCTCATCGCCCTCGGCAACCGCTGGCTCAAGCAGTGCCAGTGCGATGCCGACGCGCCGCGTGGGTGAGAACGTGCCGCTGGTGACCTCGCCGACGACGTTGCCCTCGCCGGAGGCCGAATGCACGACCATGTGCGGTCGAGGGATGCCACGGTCGAGCGATTCGAGTCCGCGCAGGATCCGGCGAGGACCGGCGGCCCGCTCGGCGAGCAATGCGTCGCGCCCCCAGAACTGCGGCTTCTTCCACCCGACCGCCCACCCCACCCGCGCTTGGTTCGGCGTGATGTCCATCGAGAGGTCCTGCCCGTGCAGCGGGTAGCCCATCTCGGTGCGCAAGGTATCGCGCGCCCCGAGACCACAGGCCCGGACGCCGAACGCAGCGCCCGCATCGAAGAGCGCGTCCCACACGACCGTCGCACGTCCGCTCGGGACCACCAACTCGTAGCCACGCTCGCCGGTGTACCCCGACCTGCAGACGGTGACAGCGACGTCGACCCCCGCGGGCGACGTCCAGACCGTGTCGATGAACGACATGTACTCGTGACCGGCGGGCAGGCCGAGTGCCGCAAGCAGATCGGCGGACCGTGGACCTTGGACGGCGAGCACCGCGAAGTCGAGATGGAGGTTGCGCACCTCGACCCCACCAGGAGCGGCGGCCGCGAGTCGGCGGACTACCTCGGCAGTATTCGCCGCATTCGGTACCAGGAACACGTCGTCATCGGCTCGCAGGTAGACGATCAGGTCGTCGACGACGCCACCGGTTTCGGCGTCGCAACAGAGCGTGTACTGCGCCTGGCCGGAGCGGATCCGGTCGAGGTCGTTCGTGAGGGTCGCGTTGACGAAGTCGGCCGCCCCCGCGCCTTGTACGGAGGCCTTGCCGAGATGCGAGACGTCGAAGATGCCGACCGCCTCGCGAACCGCGGCGTGCTCCGCCAGCACGCCCCCGCCCGCGTATTCGAGCGGCATGGCCCACCCGCCGAACTCGCCCAACTTGGCGCCGAGCGCAAGGTGTCGGGCGTGCAGCGGCGAGTGCAGAAGCGACACTGGGTCTTGGGTCCCGGGCGGGTCTTCGGTCATGTGGCGGGACGCTACCGTGCGAGGACCCGGAAATGTCCTGGGGCCTTCTTAGGGTTGAGGCCTAGAGTCGACGTCACCTTCCCGGGGAGTGCGATGACGCAGAACACATCGACAGGTCCGGCCGCAGTCGGCGCGAGCGGCCATCTGACGAATTCCCATGCGCACGTGCCCGAGTGGGCGGTGCTCGCGGTCGCCTGCGGCGCGCAGTTCATGGTCGTTCTCGACATCTCCATCGTGAACGTCGCGCTGCCGAAGATGGGCATCGGCCTGCACATGAGCCAAAGCCAGCTCCAGTGGGTGGTGAACGCCTACACGCTCACGTTCGCCGGCTTCCTGCTCTTCGGGGGCCGAGCGGCCGACCTCTTCGGCCGGAAGAAGATCTTCCTGACCGGTCTCACCATCTTCACCGTTGCCAGCCTGGTCGGCGGCTTCGCGCAGAACGGCCCGATGCTCGAGATCTCGCGTGCGGTGCAGGGTCTCGGTGGCGCGATCCTCGCGCCCGCAACCCTGAGCCTGCTCACGACCACCTACACCGAGCAGCGGGCACGAGCGCGGGCACTCGGGGTCTGGAGCGCAACAGCAGGTAGCGGTGGCGCGTTCGGAGCGGTGGCTGGCGGCATCTTGACCGACGGGCTCAGCTGGCGATGGGTGCTGTTCGTGAACGTGCCGATCGGCATCCTGCTCTTCACGGGGGCGGTCATAGCGCTGCGCGAGTCGCGCGGCCAGGTGCGCAACATCCGTGGTCTCGACATACCTGGCGCGCTCACGGTGACGGCTGGGCTCGCCGTCCTCGTCTACGGCATCGTCAACACCGAGAAATATCCGTGGGGCTCGACACGCACGCTCACGACTCTCGGCATCGCCGCGGTGCTGCTCGCATCGTTCATCCTCATCGAACGCACTGCCTCGCAACCCATGGTTCCGTTGCGCATCTTCAAGATGCGGGCGTTGTCGTCAGCCAACGGCATCGCGATCGCGGTCGGCGCGGCGATGTTCTCGATGTTCTTCTTCCTGTCGCTCTACATGCAGTACGTGTTGCGTTACAGCGCATTGAAGGCCGGCTTCGCCTTCCTGCCCGGAGCGCTACTCATCATCGCCGGTGCAACGATCGCGTCCAAGAAGGTCAGCAGTGTCGGCCCGCGCCGGCTACTCATCATCGGCGGTTTGTTGTCGACGGTGTCGTTGTGGTGGCTGTCGCGCCTGCCGGCGTCAGGCAACTACTTCACGCACGTTCTCCCGCCGCTGCTGTTGGTGTGCTTCGGCATGGGCCTGTCGATCGTGCCCATGACGGTGGCCGCGATGTCCGGAGTCGATCCGAGCGAAGCGGGGCTTGCCTCCGGCCTGTTGAACACGAACCGCCAGATCGGCGGTGCGCTCGGGCTGGCCGCGTTGGCCACGATCGCGACCGATCGAAGCTCGCACCTGCTGCGGGCGCTGCACGCCAAACCGTCGGTCGCACAGTCGGCGCACGCGCTGACAGCCGGTTACGACCGAGCGTTCCTCGTCGGCGGATTCGTAGCGCTCGCCGGCGCGCTGCTCGCACTTACATTGCCCAACCGTGCAAGCCATGTCGCGGTCGTCGAGCAGAGCAGTCGCGATCACGCGGTCGCACCGACCGAATAGGCCGCCGCCGGCCCGGATAGCATCAGCGCCCGTGACTGCCATCGCACTCGCGGCCGACGCCGCACACCAGATCAAGGCCGACGCGGTCATCATCGGCGTCGCCGCGGGCCCTGACGGTCGCCCGGTACTCGCGCCGGGGTCGCACGACATCAATACAGCGCTCGGACGCCGCCTGGTGGCGGCCCTGGTCAACCTCGGAGCGACTGGCGCGGCGGGCGAGACGCACGCGGTGACCACGCTCGGTGCCACCGCTGCGCCGATGGTCGTCGCCGTCGGGCTCGGCACTCCCCCGCGTCGTGGCCAGCCCTTCGCGGCCGAGACCCTGCGCAGGGCGACCGGCGAGGCGCTGCGATCCCTTGCCGGCAACCGGAAGGTTGCCATCTCGCTCGGCACCACCACCGACGAGGCCCTTTCCGCAGTGGCCGAAGGCGCGCTGCTGGGGGCCTACTCGTACCGGCAGTACCGCAACGCGTCCCTCGATGCCCATCGCCCGCCGGTCGGTTCCGTGGCCATCCTCGTCGACGACCCGAAGTCGAAGACCGCGAAGCAGGCGCTGGCCCGGGCCGAGATCATCTGCGCGGCCGTTTACGCAGCCCGCGACCTTGTGAACACCCCGCCGTCAGATCTGCACCCGCGCGAGTTCGCCGACTTCGCGACGTCCGAAGCCGGTCGGGTCGGTCTCGACATCGAGGTTCTCGACGAGAAGGCACTCAAGAAGGCCGGCTACGGCGGCATCATCGGCGTCGGTCAAGGGTCGGTCAACCCACCCCGGTTGGTGCGGCTGGCGTACACCCATCCGAAGGCAACCAAGACGCTCGCGCTGGTCGGCAAGGGCATCACGTTCGACTCCGGTGGCCTTTCGCTGAAGCCGGCCGCGCCGATGGAGTGGATGAAGTCCGACATGGGCGGGGCCGCCGCCGTGCTGTGCGCGATGGTGGCCATCGCGCGGCTCAAGCTGGCGGTGAACGTCACGGGCTGGGCGCCGCTGGCCGAGAACATGCCGTCCGGAACCGCGCAGCGACCCTCCGACGTCCTCACGATCTATGGAGGAAAGACGGTCGAGGTGCTGAACACCGACGCCGAGGGCCGCCTCGTACTCGCAGACGCACTTGCCCGCGCGAGTGAGGAGCTGCCTGACGTGATCGTCGACGCGGCGACTCTGACCGGCGCTCAGCTGGTCGCACTCGGAACGCACACGGCGGGAATCATGGCCAACGACGACGACCTGCGAGCCGCCGTGGCCGACGCCGCCACGCGGGCTGGCGAGCAGATGTGGCCGATGCCGATCCCGCCCGAACTGCGCAAGTCGCTCGACTCCCCTATCGCCGACATCGCGAACATCGGCGAACCGTTCGGCGGAATGCTGGTCGCGGCCAGCTTCCTGTCCGACTTCGTCGGCAAGCGCGACGGCGAGCCCATCCCCTGGGCGCATCTCGACATCGCCGGGCCGGCGTTCAACCAGGCCGACGCCTACGGCTACACGCCGAAGGGCGGCACCGGCGCCGCCGTCCGGACGTTCGTCCAGCTCGCCGACGACCTCGCAGCGGGCCGCCTCGTGGTCGGCGCGGCCTGAACCTGCGCATGGGAAGATGGATCAACACCAGCTGCACAACAGCTGCAGATAGCTCTCACAAGGAGTCCTCGTGGCGAACGAGAACGGTACCTTCGACCTCGTCATCCTCGGCGGTGGAAGCGGCGGCTACGCAGCCGCCTTCCGCGCCAGCGAGCTCGGGCTCTCGGTCGCGCTGATCGAGCGGGACAAGGTCGGGGGCACCTGCCTGCACTACGGCTGTATCCCGACCAAGGCGCTGCTGCACGCGGCCGAGTTGGCCGACGGTGCGCGCGAAGGCACCAAGTTCGGAGTCAAGGCGACGTAGACGGCATACGAGATGCCAGCGGTGCATTCGTACAAGGACGGCGTGGTCAGCCGCCTCTACAAGGGTTTGCAGGGCCTGGTCAAAGCGCACAAGGTCACCTACGTCGAAGGTGAGGGGAAGCTCGTCTCCCCCACGGTCGTCGAAGTCGCCGGCAAGCGCTACGAAGGCCGGCACGTCCTGCTCGCGACGGGTTCTGCCCCGAAGTCACTGCCCGGGCTCGACATCGACCGGGTGCGCGTGATCACCAGCGAGCAGGCGCTGACCCTCGACCGGGTGCCGGCATCGATGGTCGTACTCGGTGGCGGCGTTATCGGTGTCGAATTCGCCAGCGTCTGGAAGTCCTTCGGAGCCGAGGTCACCATCGTCGAGGCGTTGCCCCATCTGCTGCCCCTCGAGGACGAAGCCAGCTCCAAACTCCTCGAGCGCGCGTTCCGCCGGCGTGGCATCAACTTCGAACTCGGTGCCAGGTTCGAGAGCGCGAAGACCACCGACGCAGGTGTCGTCGTCACGCTCGAGGGTGGCAAGACGATCGACGCCGAGTAACTGCTGGTCGCCGTCGGCCGCGGACCGGTTTCGGCCGGCCTGGGCTACGAGGAGGCCGGTGTAACGACCGACCGCGGGTTCGTGGTCGTCGACGAGTACTGCCAGACCAGCGTGGCCACGATCTCCGCCGTCGGTGACCTGATCCCGACCCTTCAGCTGGCACACGTCGGATTCGCCGAAGGAATCCTGGTCGCCGAGCGGTTGGCCGGGCTCTCGCCGGTGCCGATCGACTACGACGGCGTGCCGCGCATCACCTACTCCGATCCGGAGGTCGCCTCGGTCGGACTCACCGAAGCAAAGGCGAAGGAAAAGTACGGCGCCGACGGCGTCCGCACCCTCACGTACGACCTCGGCGGCAACGGTCGCAGCCAGATCCTGAAGACGGCAGGGGCGGTCAAGGTCATCGCGGCCGTCGACGGCCCGGTCGTCGGCATTCACGCCGTCGGCGCACGGGTTGGCGAATTGATCGCTGAAGCCCAGCTGATCTACAACTGGGAGGCGCTGCCGAGTGAGGTCGCACAATTGATCCATCCCCACCCGACGCAGACAGAGGCGATCGGTGAGGCAATGCTCGCTCTTGCGGGTAAGCCACTCCACGTGCACGACTGATCTGCCCCCCGCATTTTCGCTTCGTCCTGCAAGGAGTCGCAGCCCTCATGTCGGTATCGGTCACGATGCCCCGCCTCGGAGAGAGCGTCACCGAGGGCACAGTCACCCGCTGGCTGAAGAAGGAGGGCGACCAGGTCGCGGTCGACGAGCCGCTCCTCGAGGTGTCGACCGACAAGGTCGACACCGAGATCCTCGCGCCCGCCGACGGCGTGATCGCGCGTCTTATCGCGGCCGAGGGCGAAACGGTTTCCGTGGGCGATCCGCTCGCGGAGATGGCCGTCGCCGCGCATCCGGCGGCCATCACGTCGGCCGCGGCGACCGTCGCCGAGACCGACGCCGCGCTGGCAGAATCCGCCGGCGCAACCGGCCGCGAGGCGCGCGAGCCCGAGGCTGCTCCGGCGCTCGCAGAACTGGCCGTCGTCGCGGCCGCCGCCACCGCGGTCCACGCGCCAGCCGATGCCGCTCCGAGACGCTTCGATCCGGTCGCCGCCGCCGAGGCGGTCGTCACCCGGACCGGCCTCCGCAACGGCGACGTCGCATGCTCGCCGCTCGCGCGCCGGATCGCCGAGCGCAACGGTGTCGACCTCGCGGGTGTGCGGGGCAGCGGCCTGCGGGGACGCATCCGCAAGGTCGACGTGCTCGCCGCGTTGGAGACCGCTGCAGGCGCTCCGCCGCTGATCCCGGCCAGCGGCCTCCCGCGCGGCTATGACGATGTCCCCCACGAGATCGTGCCGACCTCACGCCAGCGCCGTCTGACGGCTGAGCACATGATCCGCTCGCGTCAGACGGCGGCGCACATGACGACCGAGGCCGAGGTCGACATGAGCTCCGCCGGTCGGGCTCGCGAAACGCTCAACGCCACGAGTGCCGCGGCGGGCGCTGGCCGCGTCTCCTACCTGGCGCTGATCGCCCGAGCGGCGTGCGTCGCGCTCGGCGAGTTCCCGAATCTCAATGCCACCTTCGAGATGGAGCGCCACATCCACTGGGGCGAGATCAATCTCGGCATCGCCATCGACACCGAAGCGGGCCTGCTCGTGCCGGTGATCCGGGGCTGCGAGCGGCTCACCGCGCTGGAGATCGCCGAGGCGATCGCCGACCTCGCCGCCCGCGCCCGTGGCCGCCGGCTGACGCCGGACGATATGCGGGCCGGCACCTTCACGATCTCCAACCCCGGCTCGCTCGGCGCGGCATCGGCGATGGCGATCATCAACCAGCCGCAGGTTGCGATCCTCG
>PLCK01000139.1 GCA_003134755.1 Actinomycetota bacterium
ACCGCCGCATCCTCCTGCTCCTCCACCGCAGCCGCCTCGTGCTCCTCCGCCGCAGCCGCCGACGCCAGCGCCAGCACCTGATGGACCACCCCCCGACACCGGGGACGGCATTCGTCGACGGGACTAGGGCTGCGCCAGGATTACCAGCCACGTCACAAGCTGCGTCGTCAGCGCCACGCATTGCAAGAAGAAGAGTTGGCCGCTGCGCGTCACCTTCGGTTCGTTCTTCCGCCAGGCGTCGACTACATCACGGGCCAAACTGTCAAAGAAGCCCTCGGCAGCACCATCCTCGGCGCCGTGCTCCTTGGCCCACTCCTGATACGTGGCAGGCCCGAACCCTTGAGACGTAGTACGCGGCCAACTGATGAGAATGGCGAAGAGCGCGGTGACGGCGAATGAGCCGATAACTGCGATCTTCAGTCCGCCTGAAACGCTTGCGACCCGTGCCGCAAAGAACGCCGAGAGGGTGCCCGACGCCGCAAGCGTCGTGAACGACTTTGATCGGAACGCCTCGAGCCGACTGAACTGGTCGCTCAACTGGATCCTTGTCTGATTGACCAGCGCTTCGTTGATATCACGAGCTGACATTCTCAGTTCCTCTCGACAAGAGACCTGTTTGTGGCTCCNNCCCGCCGTTGGCAGGATGCCACGCACGGGGAGGAGATCGGCGCGGAGCCGTTCGCTGCGTCGCGCCCTCAGCTCATCGACCGCATCCGCGGCGACGAGGGCGCCGTTCATTTCGGTCTCGGCGTCCTTGCCGAGCTTGCTGCCGAACCCCGTCAGGTCAGGGTGGACCGACAGCGACGCACTGCCGGCCGACAGCGTCGCTTCGCTCACGGCGCATCATCGACCAGGTCGACCCAGCCGTTCCGCACCCACGCCGCGGCCGTGCCTTCATCGACGGCGACGGTCTCACCAGGCCCGTACGCCGTACCGGCCACCGTCACCTGAAACGGCGCCAGCACGGTTACGGGGATCGGCCCGCGGGTCGGGTCCTTCGCGACCTCAACCATCAGGAAATCCCAGTGACCTTCAACAGCGCCGCCGGCCGCGGCGACCCGAGCGTCAAACGCTCCTCCGCGCGCACCGTGGTCGTGTTCGTGGTGAAGTTCGTCCCGGTCTGGTTTGACATTTCGATCGTGAACCCCTGACGGACGAACGCCTGCGCGCCCTGCTCGAGGTTCGCCACCAGCGCCGTGCCGACGGGCATCGAGGTCGTCGGCAACACCTCGATGCCCTACAACGTGTTGGCCTCGATCGATGACGGGTCCGGGTTGAGCAGATACCGGTTCTGGGAGTCCTTGGAGCGGCGGATGATGGACCAGCTCGTCGGATGGATCACCACGGCGTCGGGCTCACAGAACGCGGGCCCGGTCCTCAGGTCCGCGATCGCCTGTTCCATCGCGTCAAGGTTCGTGTCGGCGCCCTTGGCGCGGGTCAGGATCCCGGACACGTTGAGCAGCCCGAGCAGGTTCTGTCCTGTGCCGTCGCCGGTGAGAACTTGCGTGTTCTCGACGTCGGTGGTGACCCGCACGAGCTCGTTCTGCAGATAGCTGGTGAACTGCGGGAAGTCGAGCAAGTCCTCGTCGAACAGCGAGCACCAGCCGGCGATCTTGCGGGCCGTCAGAATGCTCGCGACCAGGTTGAACTCGACCTCAGGTTTCGCGCCGCCCTTCGCGACCATGCCCGGTGCCCCGGTCGTGCTCGTGTGCGCGATGAAATCGACGCTCGGGCCACTCATCGGGGTCGCTGGGATGTGGTCCAAAATCCTCACCGGCTCGTGCGCGAAGCCGACGATGCCTGGCAGCAGTTGCGCCGGCAGCAGCGACGCCGCGTCCATCGCGGCCTTCGTCTCGATCCGCATGGCCTGCTTCGTAGTCGCCGCGTCGAACAGCGCCTTGGTCGTCTCCTCGCTGAGCACCAGCCGCGGGACGCGGCCGGACTTCAACGTCGACGCGAAGCTGCGCGACCCGAATGCCAACCCCTCGTTGCCGGTCAGCGACGAGCCGCCCGACATTAGTAGGTTGGCCTGCCCATGCATGGCGATCGTCTCGGCGAACGCCTTCAGGTCGACGTCGATGCTGTCGAGAATCGCCTTCTTCGCCTTGCCGGGTGCCGGGTCGCAGCGCGCCTACGTCACGACGACCGAGCAGGTCTGGGCGCTCCACGACACCTTCCCGGAGCATCTGCGGGCCGCCGTGTTGCTCGGCGCGTTCGCCGGGCTGCGCACGGCCGAGGCGANNGGCTGCGGGTCGCCGACGTCGACTTCATGCGCGGCATCGTGGCACCCGCCGTTCAGTGGCCGGGGGAGCCGCTCAAGACCGAGATGAGCCGGACTGCGGTGCCGATCCCGTCCGAGCTGGCGCTCGAGCTTGCCGCGAGCGTGAAGCGTTGGCCGGGCCAGACCGTCGTCACTGACGGCAGCGGCGGTCCGGCATCGCCCTGGGCGATCGAGCGTGCCATCCGGACGGCGCGGCGGAAGATCGAAGGGCTGCCCGAGGGCTTTCGGTTCCATGACTTGCGGCACTACTTCGCGTCGCTGCTGATCGCGTCGGGCGCTGACGTGAAAGTGGTCCAGGCGCGTCTTCGGCACGCCTCGGCGAAAACGACGCTGGACACCTACGGGCATCTGTGGCCGGACAGCGATGAGTCCGCACGAGCGGCCGTCGGTGTGGTGCTGGCTGCTCGTGCGGACTCACTGCGGACTAGGGAGGTCGCCTCTGGCTGAACCTGCAGGTCAGAGGCTTGCGCGGGCTAAATGTCGAAGTAGAGTTCGAACTCGTGCGGGTGCGGGCGAAGCCGGATCGCGTCGATCTCGTTCTTCCGCTTGTACTCGATCCAGGTATCGATCAGGTCCTGCGTGAAGACCCCGCCTTCGAGCAGGTAGTCCTGGTCGGCCTCGAGCGCCAGCAGTACCTCGGTGAGCGATCCCGGAACCTGCGGCACGCTGGCGTGCTCCTCGGGCGGCAACTCGTAGAGGTCCTTGTCAACCGGGTCGAGCGGCTCGATCTTGTTCTTGATGCCGTCGAGTCCGGCCATCAACATCGCCGAGAACGCGAGGTACGGGTTGGACGACGGGTCAGGCACCCGGAACTCGAGGCGCTTGGCCTTCGGGTTGTTGCCGGTGATCGGGATCCGGATGCAGGCCGACCGGTTGCGCTGGCTGTAGACCAGATTGACGGGAGCCTCGAAGCCGGGCACCAGCCGGTGGTAGCTGTTGACGGTCGGGTTGGTGAAGGCAAGCAGCGACGGTGCGTGCTTGAGCAGGCCACCGATGTAGTAGCGCGCCATGTCGGACAGACCGGCGTAGCCGAGCTCGTCGTAGAAGAGCGGCGAACCGTCCTTCCACAGACTCTGGTGGCAGTGCATGCCCGAGCCGTTGTCGCCGAAGACCGGTTTCGGCATGAACGTGACTGTCTTGCCGTTGCGCCACGCGACGTTCTTGATGATGTATTTGAACGTCAGGAGGTCGTCAGCGGCCTTCAGTAGCGGCGCGAACCGGTAGTTGATCTCGGCCTGACCCGCGCTGCCGACCTCGTGGTGCTGGCGCTCGACCTGGAGGCCCGCGTTGATGAGCTCACGGCTCATCTCCGCGCGCAGGTCGGCATAGTGGTCGACCGGCGGGACGGGGAAGTAGCCGCCCTTGTTGCGGACTTTGTAGCCGCGGTTGCCGCCCTCTTCGGCGCGACCGGTGTTCCAAACGCCTGCTTCGGCGTCGATGTGGTAGTAGCTCGAGTTCTGGCTGGTCTCGAACCGGACGTCGTCGAAGATGTAGAACTCGGCCTCGGCGCCGAAGTAGACGGTGTCGGCGATGCCGGTGCTGCCGAGGTAGGTCTGCGCCTTCTTCGCGACGTTTCGCGGGTCGCGGCTGTACGCCTCGCCGGTCAGCGGATCGTGGATGAAGAAGGTCAGGTTCAGCGTCTTCTCGGAGCGGAACGGGTCGAGAACGGCAGACGTCGGGTCGGGGAGCAGCAGCATGTCCGACTCATGAATCGCCTGGAAGCCGCGGATCGACGAGCCGTCGAACCCGAGCCCGTCGGTGAACACCGCCTCGTCGAAGGATTCAACGGGGACGGTGAAGTGCTGCATGATGCCGGGCAGGTCGCAGAACCGCACGTCGACGGACTGGACGTCGTTCTCCCTGATGTACCCCAGGACCTCGGCGGCGCTGGTGAACATGTATTTCCTCCTTGGGCGGCTGAAGCTTCGAGCACGCTAGAAGACCGCGGTTTCTCGCGCGTGTCTCGCGTGTTTCGTGCGGGTTACGCGACGCGCGCCAAGACGAATCCGGGTGCACCCGTGACAGTCGGCACTGACTGCGCTGGGGGTACGGCGCGAAGGCTATCGTGACCGGCGTGGCGAACGTGAGCGGGTCGTCGGTCGCCTACCCGGGCGATCGCCTCGGGCTGCCGGCGCAAGGCCCGCGGTCGGTCGCGGGATTCGGGCGCCGGCTCGGCGCCCTGGTCGTCGACTGGTTCATCGCCGTGCTGATCGTGAGCCCGTTCACCGGTCATCCGCCGCTCGCGCCTGGCAGCAACTCGCCGTGGATTTCGGCCGTCTTCGCCGCGGAGTACATCGTTCTCGTCAGCCTCATCGGCCGCACGATCGGCATGCGCCTGTTCGGAATCGTCGTGATGGGGCTCGACGGTCGCCGGCTCACGCTGCCTTGGGTCGTCGTCCGGACCGTGCTGCTCATGCTCGTCGTCCCAGCGGTGATCTACGACCGTGACCAGCGTGGCCTGCACGACAAGGCAGCGAACAGCGTCGTCGTCCGCATCTGAAGGAATGCCTCTGAAGGAGTGCCTCCGAAGGAATGCTGGGTGGGTCAGCGCGGGGGTTTCACGCCTTTCGGCATCCGGACGCCCTTGGGCATCGGGCCCTTCGGAATCGGGATGTTCAGGCCGCCGATCGCCCGCATGCGGCCCTCGATTTCGTCGACCGTGGGGCCCTTGAACGTGCGGGGCAGGCGGTTCAGCTTGCGCTGGAGCTTGCGCAGCGGAACCTGCCCGGTATCGCGCCCGACGATGATCACCTCGATCGGGGTGCCGGACGCGACCCGCTGGACCCGCTTGCGCTGGTCGGCGAGCAACGGCTGCAGCCGCTCGGTGGACCCTTCGCCGATCAGGACGACGCCGGGCTTGCCGACCACGCGGTGGACGACGTCCATCGAGCGCGTCACGGCGACGTTCGGTGCGAGCCGCCAGTCACCGCGCATGCTGCCGATGATCGCTGCGGCGGCGCCGGGCTCGCCCTCGATCTCGGCGAGGGCGGAGCCCTGCGCGCGCTGACCGAACACGATGAAGGCGACCAGGGCGGCGCTCACCACGCCGAAAATCGTGAACAGCGGCCAGCCCCCGAGGAGCAGCCCGATCAGCTCGAAAAATGCGAGCGTTGCGACGAACGCCAGCGCCATGTACGGCACGAGCCGCTTATCGCGCCGCCGGGTCAGCGTGAACGCTTCGCGGATCTGTCTTGATCTCTTCGGCTGGCTGGCCCGCGCTGCCTTGCGTGCCTTCCGGCCCTTGAGGGGTGCCGCGGCCACGGGGGTCTTTGCCATAGTGCGGCTCAGGATACGGGAGTCGCCCTGCTCGCGAGTGCCTCGCGGTACAGACGGCCGGCTCGGTAGGACGACCGCACCAGCGGCCCGGACATCACTCCGACGAAGCCGAGGTCGCGGGCGAGCACCTCGAGGTCGGCGAACTCGGCCGGGTCGACCCACCGCTCGACCGGGTGGTGACGCAGCGACGGCCGCAGGTACTGGGTGATCGTGATCAAGTCGCACCCGGCCTCACGCAGATCGACGAGGGTCGAGGTGATCTCGGCCGCCTCTTCACCGAGGCCGAGGATGAGGTTCGACTTGGTGACCAGGCCGCGGGCGCGGGCCATGCTGAGCACTTCGAGGGAGCGTTCGTAGCGGAAGCCGGTGCGGATCGACTTGAAGATGCGCGGCACCGTCTCGAGGTTGTGCGCGAACACCTCGGGCGCCGCGTCGAAGACCTCGTCGAGCAGATGTTGCCGGGCATGGAAGTCGGGCGTGAGCAGCTCGACGCCGCAGCCCGGCACGGTGGCGTGGATCTCGCGCACGGTCTGCGCGTACAGCCAGGCGCCTTCGTCGTCGAGGTCGTCGCGGGCGACGCCGGTCACCGTGGCGTAGCGCAGACCCATCCGCGCCACCGAGTCGGCCACCCGACGTGGCTCGTCGCGATCGAGCGGCTCGGGCCGGCCGCTGTCGATCTGGCAGAACGAGCAGTTGCGCGAGCAGGTCGCGCCACCGATCAGGAACGTTGCTTCGCGGTCTTCCCAGCACTCGAAGATGTTGGGGCAGCCGGCCTCCTCGCACACGGTGTGCAGGCCCTCGCTCCTGACGAGCTCTTTGAGCGCGGTGTACTCGGGCCCCATGCGGGCGCGGGTCTTGATCCACCCGGGCTTCTTCTCGATCGGCACCTGTGCGTTGCGTGCCTCGACGCGGAGCATCTTGCGTCCGTCAGGTTGCACGGTCACGCAGCGGCTCCTCGCAGTCTCGGTAGTTCAACGGACGTCGAGCACCAGACTACGCGGGGACGGCGGTGTGCCGGCGCGGTGCGTTGCGAGCCAGCGCCTCAGCGAGATGCGGCTCGATCAGGGGAGTGACCTCGGCGACGGTGACGTCGCGCCCTAGCTCGAGCGACAGCGAGGTCACGTCGGCGTCATCGATCCCGCACGGCACGATGCGGCGGAACCAGCTGAGGTCGGGGTCGCAGTTCAGCGCGAAGCCGTGCATGGTCGTGCAACGCGAGATGCGGACGCCGATCGCCGCGATCTTACGGTCGGGTAGCCCGTCGGACGCTGCGACCCAGACGCCTGATCGGCCCGCGATCCGCACGCCGGCGACACCAAGGTCGACGCAGACGCCGATAATCGCTTCTTCGAGGCGCCGCACATGGCCGACGGCGTCGATCGGCATCGGCAGCGTGACGATCGGATAGCCAACGAGCTGGCCGGGGCCGTGCCAGGTGATGCGGCCGCCGCGGTCGACCTCGACGACCGGCGTGCCGTCGGTCGGTCGTTCGAAGTCCTGAGTGCGGCGGCCTGCGGTGTAGACGGGCGGATGTTCGAGGAGCAGGCAGGTATCGGGAATTTTACCCGCGACCCGGCTGGCATGCAGGTCGCGTTGGAGTGCCCACGCCTCTGCGTACGGCAGCAGCCCCAGCTGCTTGAACACCAGATCACCCACACTGTCGAGGGTACTGGACGATTTCCGTCTCCATCGTTGAGACTTTGCGCCATGGGGATCGGTGCTCGGGCGAGCCGGCTCACCACCGGCAAGCGCACCAAATGGGTCGTCATCGCGATCTGGTTCGTCATCTTCGTGATCGCATCTCCGCTCGCCGGGAGGCTGCAAGGGGCGGAGAACAACGACGCCGGGTCTTACCTTCCGCACTCGGCCGAATCAACGAGAGTGCTCGACACCCAGAAGAAGAGCTTCCCTGACGCGAACGTGCTCGACGCCGTCGTCGTGTACGAACGCGCGTCGGGTCTGACGGCCGCCGACCGGGCCGCCATCGACCAGCAACGTGCAAGCGCCGCCAAGGTGCCTGGGGTCAAGGGCGAAGTGACTGCCCTCGTGGCCTCGAGCGATGGCGCGGCCGCGCACTTCGTCGTCCCGCTTGACGCGACTGACTCCAAGGTATTCATCGACGACGTCAAGTTGCTGCGGGCACAACTGAAGAGCATCAACGGCCTGACCGAGCATCTGACGGGTCCGGCAGGTGTGCAGTCCGACAGCAACAACGTGTTCGCGAACATCGACGGAACGCTGCTCTATGCGACGGTTCTGGTGGTCGTGCTTGTACTTCTCATCACGTACCGCAGTCCGCTGCTGTGGTTGGTACCGGTGCTCGGTGCAGCCGCTGCTCTCGAGCTCGCCCAGGCCGTCGTGTACGGACTTGCCAAGGCCGGCATGACTGTCAACGGCTTGAGCGCGGGCATCCTGCTCGTGCTCGTTTTCGGCGCCGGCACCGACTACGCATTGCTCCTCGTCGCACGTTACCGCGAGGAACTGCACAACCACGAAGACAAGCACGAGGCGATGGCTTTCGCGTTGCACCGGGCCGGGCCCGCGATCATCGCATCGTCGACAACCGTCGTCCTCAGTCTGCTCTGCCTGCTGGCGTGCCAAGTCGAGTCGACTCGCGGCTTCGGCCCGATCGGTGCGATCGGGATCGTTTGCTCGGTCGCAGCCATGACCACGTTCCTGCCGGCGCTGCTCGTTGCGATGCCGCGCGGCATGTTCTGGCCGTTCGTGCCGCGATACGGGACGCCGACGCGTGAGGACGCCGGACCGTGGGGCGCCGTTGCCCGTCGGGTTGGGCAACAGCCTCGCGTGATCTGGGTTGCCGGCGTCGTCCTGCTCGGAGTGTTCTGTGCCGGCGTGGTGTCGTTGCACGCGAACGGCCTGTCCGACAAGAGCCAGTTCGTCGGCAAGCCCGAATCGATCAAGGGAGAGGAGGTCATCGCCCGTCACTTCGGCGGCGATGCGGCCTCGCCGCTGGTTGTCATCGCCGACCAGGGTTCAGCGCCAGACGTCATGAAGGCCGTCGGCGCCGTACCAGGGATTGCAGGTACTCCCGCAATCGTGGAGCAGGCGGCGGGGCGGGTCGAGATCGATGTGAGCCTGCAGGATCCGGCCGACAGTCCCGCTGCGCAGCGGACCATGCGCGACGTGCGGCGAGCTGTTCACGCGGTGCCGGCTGCACATGCATTGGTCGGGGGAGTGACCGCCGTCGTCTACGACACCGAGCGCGCATCTGCGGCGGACAACAAGCTGGTCATCCCGATCGTGCTCGCGGTCGTGCTCGTCGTGCTCGTCCTGTTGCTGCGGGCAGTGGTCGCACCCGTGCTCCTGATGGCGTCGGTGGTCCTGTCGTTCTTCGCGGCGCTCGGAGCCAGTTCGTTCGGCTGGTGGCACATCTTCGGGTTCCACCAGGCTGACGCGTCGTCACCGCTCTACCTGTTCGTGTTCCTTGTCGCTCTTGGCATCGACTACAACATCTTCTTGATGTCGCGGGTGCGCGAGGAGGCGTTGAGCATGCCGACGCGCGACGCCATCCGCAAGGGCGTGGCTGTCACCGGTGGTGTCATCAGCTCGGCCGGCGTGGTCCTCGCTGCGACGTTCAGCGTGCTTGCGGTGCTGCCGCTCGTGACCCTGGTCGAGATCGGGTCGGCCGTCGCGTTCGGCGTCCTGCTCGACACGTTCGTCATCAGGTCGGTAGTCGTACCAGCCGCGGCGTTCGACATCGGGCCGCGGATCTGGTGGCCGAGCCGTCTTGCGCGCGAATCGCCGTCGGCTACCTCGGCGCCCGAAGAGTTCGTCGACGCGTGAGCTGCACAGTTACGACAGCACGTCCTTCGTCGTGAACCTGCTGTAGGCGAGCGCTCCGAAGACGGCGACGTAGCCGAGCTGCAGAAGAGCGTCGCGCTGTGTCGACGTCCACGAGATCGGATCTCTCATGAAGTCGGCAAACCCCAGCCATTCATGGGAAAACAGCCAGGGATGAATCCAGCTGACCTGCGGGATGCTGTCGAGGATCTGCGACGCGATCGCGAGCACGACCACGGCCGCCATAGCGCCGACAGGTACTTCGGTCAGCGTTGAAACGAACAGCCCGATCGCGGTCATGCCGAGGAGCGACAGCGTGACGTAGCCGGCGATGAGCGCGGCGCGGCCGAGTGCGTTACCGGGCGACACCGTCGAACCGCTCAAGAGCGTGACCCGGCCGACGGGGAACAGGATCGCACCGATGATGGCGCCGCTCACGGCGACGACGACCGTTGCCGCAAGGCAGAACGCGATGCTTGAGGCGAACTTCACGAGCAGCAGCCGGACCCGTCCGACGGGCGCGATGAGCAGGTAACGAAGCGTGCCGAGTCCAGCCTCGCCCGCGATAGTGTCGCCGGCGACCACGCCGATCGCCAGTGGCAGGAACAACGGAATCGAGACGACGAGCGCTGTCACTGCGACGAACAGGCCGTTCTGACTGACCCGGTCGAGGAACGCCGGGCCGTCGCCCGGCTGGACATCGGACGTCGACAGCTTCACCGCGACCGCGATCAGGACCGGGACAGCGGCCAGCACGGAGAGCAGCGCGATCGTACGTCGGCGGCGGAACATCGTGACCAGCTCGGAGACCAACAGTCCCCCGCCGTCAGCCCGCGACATCGAACCCCTCGCCGGTCAGGGCGACGAAGCTGTCCTCGAGCGACCCGTGGTCGGTGTACAGACCTCGAACCCGGACGCCCGCCGCGACCAGCGCTACGCACGCATCCTCGGGCGCGACGCCGTTGAGGTCGGCGCTCACGAGGTGGCTGTCGGCGGTGTCGGGGCGCCCGTCAGCGCTTTCGAGCCGGGTGTCTGGCAGGCCGAGTCCGTCGAGAACTTTCATCGCCTTGGCTGGGTCGAGCGTCTCGATGCGCAGGCGCGGCCTGGTCTGACCACGCAGGGTATCCAGAGTGCCCTGGCTGACCAGCCGGCCGTTGCTCATGACACCGACATGCGTGCAGATCTGCTCGACCTCGGCGAGCAGGTGCGATGACACGAACACGGTCGTGCCGTCGGCGGCCAACGACCGCACGAGCGCGCGTACTTCACGTGTGCCCTGCGGATCGAGCCCGTTGGTCGGCTCGTCGAGGACGAGCAGGTCGCGCGGCGCCAGCAATGCCGCCGCGATACCGAGGCGCTGTTTCATGCCGAGCGAGTAGGCCCTGACCCGCTTGCCCGCCGCGTGCGAGAGACCGACCCGCTCGAGAGCGAAGTCGACCCTCGCGATCCTGGTGTCCTTGGGTGCCTGCCGGTTCGCCGTGTCGTAACGTCGCAGGTTCGCGGCGCCGCTGAGGTAGGGGTAAAAGGCCGGGCCTTCGACTAGTGCACCGACTCGCCACAACACGTTGCGCGCATCGTGCGGCATCGCGGTGCCGAGCAGGCGCACCGATCCCGCGCTGGCCGACGCGAGACCGAGGATCACCCGAATCGTTGTGGTCTTCCCTGAGCCGTTGGGTCCGAGGAAGCCGTAGACCGAGCCGCGTGGAACGACGAGGTCGATGCCGTCGACCGCCGCGTGATGGCCGAATCGCTTGACGAGACCGGTGGTCTCGATGGCCAGTTCGGTGCTCACCCGGTCTGGGCTGGTGCTGTCAACGCCTTCTGGAGAACCGAAGCAGGGACCGCGCCGACGAGCACGCGTCCGTCATCGGCGACCAGGACGTTGATCAGCGCGGTGTGGAGGAGAGTGCCGCCGGTGACCTTGGTACCCGCCCTCGCGACGAGATCGGCGAGGTTGGGTCCCGATGCCCTGTAGCGCCGTTGGTTGCCTTGCGGCTGGTCCGGGAGGCTCGCCGTGAGCGCGCCGTGCGGTAGCACGACCACGCTCGCCCAGCCCGTACCGACGATGCGCGGCTGCGTCGAAGGCGTGCTGTCAGGGGCGGTTGCAGGCAACGGCTTCTCGGAGGCGTAAGGGCGACCGGTCACGATGCTCGGTCCGCCCCTGGTGTTCGTAGCGCCGGGCGGTGGCGTGAAATGGAATCGCGAAGCGTCGACCGTGCCGAACGACACGTGGGTGAACCCGATCGTGAGGGCGGCGCTCGTAGCGCCGCGCGCAAAGATCTGTACACGCAACGCGACGCCGGTCGTGGCGTCGACGCCGATCCTGATGACGCCGATCGTGGTGTCGGCCGTGCGGGGCCGGACGTCGAGGAGGTACGCGCCGTGCCCGGCGATCGACGCGGTGCCGCTTACCGTCACTTCAGTGCTCGGGTCGATTGCCGAAAGCACCTTGGTGGCCGCCTGGTCCGGCGTCAGGGAGGCTTCGGCCGGTGACGGCTTCGACGTTGAAGCCTGGTGCTGTGCGGGCAATGTCATCCGGTTGACGGAGTTGGTCGAGTAGACATAGGTCCACAGCGTCGTGCCGTCGGACACGACTTCGGTCTCGTCCAGAGTGTCGAGTACCTGGGCGCGGAACTGGCCCGCCTTGCCGACCCACACCCGCAGCGAATGCGTGCCGGCGAGCAGACCCGTCAAACCGGCAGTCGTCGAACGCCCGCCGCCGCCCGATGGCAGTGAGGGCAGACCGAGCGCGGACTTCTCGACCACGTCACCGCTCAAGCCGCTGACGGTCTGGTTCGCCAACAGCGCGACCACCTGCTGGGCGGTCTTCGGCGACAACTGCGGCGCCGATGCGTTCGCGGGGAGCCCGACCGCGCTGACGGCAATCACGGCGCCTACCGCGATGGGCGGCGAGACGGCGCGGATCCACCAGCTGCGATCCTTCATGCGCAGGTCCTCATGGTTTGAGGGTACGTCGCGGATGGGCCATGTGTTGGGTCTCCCGGCCCCTCGTGTGATGCGGCTGTGGACAACCGCGGCGGCGGCCAGCCTGGATGTCGTGCAATAGCCGCGTGGATGACTTCTCGCTTCCCGGCTACGACGTCGACGAACTGCTCGGGGTAGGCGGCTCGAGTGAGGTGTGGCGGGCTCGCGAGCAGCCGAGCGGCGACGTCGTCGCCTTGAAGCGCTTGCGCCACCTCGGGTCCCGCGATGCGTTGGCGCGCGAGGCGGCGCTGCTTGCCACCGTGCACCACGATCACGTCATCCGGCTCAGGGGCGTCGTCCCGTGCGGCGACGGGCTCGTGCTGGTGCTCGAGTTTGCCGAGGGCGGCAGCTTGGCCTCGTTGCTCGCGGCGCGCGGGCGGATGTCGCCGGGCGAGGTCGTCACGATCGGCGCGCCGCTCGCGCAGGCCTTGTCAGACATCCATGCGCGCGGGCTCGTGCACGGCGATATCACGCCGGCCAACATCCTGTTCGACGGCTCCGGGAGGCCGTTGCTGGCCGATCTCGGGGTCGCCAGTCTGGCGGGCGAAGACGCCGCGCAGATGGGTGCGACCGCGGGCTATGCCGACCCCGCGCTCCTTTCCGGTGCGGTCGCCCGGCCCGGCCCGACGGGCGACGTCCACGGGCTAGCCGCCGTCTGCTTCAGCGCTCTCGCCGGTGTCCCGCCGTATCCCGAATCGAGCGGCGACAACCAGGTCGAGCCGCTCGCACTCGGGCCGCTCGCACTCGGACCGCTCGCGCCCGGCGTCCCGGCGGCGCTGGTGGCAGCGATCGAGGCCGGCCTCGATCTCGACCCCGCCGAGCGTCCAGATGCCGCGGCGTTCGGCCGCATGCTGTTCGCGGCCTGCGCGCCTGAGGCGGTACGACTCGCACGACCGCGCGTGCTCACGCCCGCGCAGCCAACCCACGAGGTCGTCCGGAGGCCGTCTCCACCCGCGGCCGAGGCTGGTGGCGTACGGGTGCGCACCGCGCATCGGCGCCGGAGCCGCTGGCCGGTGGTGCACCGGGTGATGATAGGCCCGGCGGTGACCGTTGCAGCCGCGGTGGCTCTCCTCGCAGCGGCGGTCGCGGGGGGCGTCGCATGGGCCTCGCACGATCATCGGGCCGCGGCGAGCCCGGTCACGGCCAGTCCTGCCACCGTCAGTCCGGTGGCGGTCAGCCCGACCTCCACCGGCGCGCCCGACTGGGCTGGAGTGCTGCGCTCCCTCGACAGCGAACGTGACGCCGCGTTCGTCGACTCCGATGCGGGCGAGCTCGACCGCGTCTACGTCGCGGGCTCGGCCGCGCTGCGCTCTGATCGCGAGACACTGGGCGCGCTGATCGCCGCTGACGAGCAGGCACGCGGGCTACGTCTCGACCTTGTTGCGGTACGCGTTGTCTCGGAGTCGGCGGCAGACGTCACCCTCGCCGTACGCGACGCGCTTCCGGGTTACGACCTCGTGCGGGCGGGCGCGGTCGTCGAACACCTGGCCGGTCGGGGCGAGCAGACCTGGACCGTGGTTCTGCATCGGACGCCGGGTGACGGGAGGTGGCTGATCGCAACCATCACAGCCGCGGTTTAGCGCGCATTCAGGATCCGTTGTCATCATGGCTGCATGAGTTCGGGCACCCGCGCCGCCGGCGACCCTGCGTCGGCACTGCCCGGCCCGGTGGCCGAGGCCGCTGGGGTGGCGCCCGACGCTGCTACGACGGCGCCAGGGGCCGTTGGATTGCCGCCGGAACCGTCGACGGTGGGCGCTTCTACATCGGGCTGGCGTCGCGTCCTGGTCGCCGAAGTCTGGCTGGTGTTCGCCCTCAGCCTTGGCGCAAGCGGAGTCAGCGCGCTCCTCGATCTCATCAAAGACCTCACCGTGCATCGTGCACCGCTGTCGAGTCAGCACGCCGTCCTCAACGGCTCGGTAACCCCAGACCGGCCCTGGCTCGATCTCGCATTTCAGCTCTTCGGCATCGCGACTGGACTCGTACCGGTCGCACTCGTCGTCCACTTCCTGCACCGGTCCAGAGAATCGCTGGCGACGATCGGCGTCGATCGCACCCGGCTCGGTCGTGACACCCGCCTCGGCGTATTGCTGGCCGGGTGCGTCGGCGGAGCCGGCCTCGCTCTCTACATCGGTGCCCACGCGGCCGGGGCGAACCTCGTGGTCGTGCCCACCACGCTCGGTCCTCATTGGTGGCGGGTGCCGGTGTTGCTGTTGTCGGCGGCCCAGAACGGGATCGCCGAAGAGGTGCTGGTCACCGGCTACCTGTTGCGCAGGTTGCGTCAGTTCGGCTGGGGTGAGAACAAAGCGCTCGCGACGAGCGCGTTGCTGCGCGGGTCGTACCACCTGTACCAGGGCTTCGGCGGGTTCGTCGGCAACTTCGTGATGGGACTCATCTTCGGGCGGGTGTACCAGCGCACCGGCCGGGCGCTGCCACTCGTCATCGCCCACACGATCATGGATTCCGTGACGTTCCTCGGTTACCTCTGGCTGGCCGGCAAGGTTTCCTGGCTGCCGACCTGAGCGAGCAGTCGATCCGAATTGCCGTCGGCCGTCTAGGCGTTGGCTTCGACGAGCGCCCGCAGGGCCGGCCCGATCTCGGGATAGCCGAATTCGAAGCCCGCTTCACTGAGGACCTTGGGTATCGCCCGCTGCCCGGTCAGCACGCTGTCGGCGAAGCCGCCGAGAGCCGCCTTCAACGCAGGACCCGGGGCCGCAAACAGCGCCGGACGGTGCACGGCCTTGGCCACTGCGCTGGTGTACTCGCGATTGGTCACCGGCGCCGGCGCGGTCAGGTTGACAGGCCCCTCGATGTCGGCTTCGAGTAGGAATCGCATGGCCGCAATGTGGTCGGGGCGCGCGATCCAGGACAGATACTGGCGACCGGATCCGAGCCGGCCGCCAAGACCGGCCCGAAACAACGGCAGCACCTTGCCGAGCGCTCCACCCTTCGTGCTCAGAACGATCCCCGACCGCATGCAGACTGTGCGGACGCCAGCTGCGACGGCGGCCGCGGTACATGCTTCCCATTCGGTGCACAGGTTGGCCAGAAAGTCGTTGCCGGCAGGCGTTTCCTCGTCGACCGCGGTGTCACCTGTGTCGCCGTAGTAGCCGACTGCTGATCCGCTCAGGAACACCCGCGGCGGTCGATCGAGGGCCGCGATCGTTGTCGCAAGCAGGGACGTCGACTCGATCCGGCTGGCCCTGATCTGTGCCTTGTAGTCGTCGGTCCACCGGTGATCGCCGACTCCGGCGCCGGCGAGGTGGACGACCGCGTCGACACCTTCGAGGGCGGCCCGGTCAGGGCCACGACCTGCCGCGGGATCCCACGAGATTTCGTCGTCTGCGGTGGCGGTCTGCCGGACCAGCCGCTTGACGTCGTGCGCGTGCCCCTCGCCCTCGCTGCTCAGTCCGCGGACCAGCGCCGACCCGATGAGGCCGTTGGAGCCCGAGACGACGATGCGCATGCGCGGCGGCCGACTCAGAGCCCGAGATCGGCTTCGAATCGTCCTTCTTCGAGGCGCGCCTTGATCGTGCCGAGGAACCGAGCGGCGTCGGCGCCGTCGACGAGCCGGTGGTCGTAGGTGAGAGCGAGGAACACCATCGACCGGACGGCGATCGTTTCGCCGAGGTCGCTGTCGTCAATGACGACAGGACGTTTGACGACTGCGCCGGTGCCGAGGATGCCGACCTGCGGCGGCAGCAGGATCGGTGTGTCGAACAGCGCACCACGGCTGCCCGTATTCGTGATCGTGAACGTGCCGCCTTTCATNNGATCGTGAACGTGCCGCCCGACAGCTCGTCGGGGTTGACCTGGTTGTTGCGGGTGCGGTTCGCCACGTCGGCAATCTTGCGAGTGAGGCCGCCGAGGTTGAGGTCGCCCGCGTCGCGCACAACGGGAACGAGCAGCCCGCGCTCGGTGTCGACCGCGATTCCGAGGTGCTCGGCATCGTAATAGGTGATGGTGCCGGCCTCGGTGTCGATGCTCGCGTTCACCACCGGGTGCTGCTTCAGAGCCTCGACTGTGGCGATCGCGAAGAACGGCAGGAACGACAGTTTGACGCCTTCGCGGGCTTCGAAGTCGGCCTTCGCGATCTCGCGAAGCCGCGCGATGCGGGTGACGTCGACCTCGATGACCGTCGTGAGC
>PLCK01000285.1:0-3622 GCA_003134755.1 Actinomycetota bacterium
CCGCGCGAGCGCGAGGACGGCGGCATTGTCGACGTGGTGGGTCATCACAGCCGACGTGGGATCAGGTTCGACAACCTCGACAAGGATCTCGCCGGGCCGGCCCGCCGCGTCGATCCGGGCGTCGACGAAAACGACGAGCGATGCCTGACTCACATCGCGAGCCAACTCCGGAGTCAACTGGTGAGCCGCGACGACATCGACGTCCTCCATGCGGACGTCGTCAATAAGAGAATCCGCGACAGCCCAGCCAACGGCGTCGTCCCCACGAAGCCGGTTACCGTATGCGATGACGAGCGGGCGACCGGTCACCGCTGCACCTCGTCGAGGACCCGTCCTTCGGCGTCGACAAGTGATATGTGCAACGGCATCTGACCCATCGCGTGCGTCGAGCAGGACAGGCATGGGTCGTAACAGCGGATGACCGCCTCGACCCGNNAGACCTGCGCAACGCTGGCATTCATCGCCGACGCGTTGTGCCCGGTAGCGATGATGAGATTGGCAGTCTGCATGATTCCGTCGTCGTCGACGACGTAGTGGTGGATCAGCGTGCCACGCGGCGCCTCCGCAACGCCGACTCCCTCGTTGCGATTGATCTCGGCGTGCGAGATCACCCGGTCCGAGAGGATCTCGGGATCGTCGAGCAATGATTCCATTCGTTCGATGCTGTGCAGGATGTCGAACAGTCGGGTCTGGTGGTAGTGGAACGAGCTCGCCGGCAGGCGGCCGAACCGCGCGCGGAACTCGGCTAGCTCGTCGTCTGCGCGCGGGGTTCCGAATCCGTCGGCAACTATTACTCGGGCGAGCGTGCCCACCCGATAGAGCCCTGACGGGCCGCGCGGCTTGAAGTACGTCGGCTTGAGAAACGACGCCTCGTCGTTGTATTCGCCAATGTAGTCGGCGTAGTCGCGACCGTCGAAGTCCGCCAGCCGGGTGCCATCATGGTCGACGACGCGCAGCCTGCCGTCATAGTGTGCGACGTTGTCGAACTCGTCGACCATTGCCATGAACGCGGACGGAAAGCTTCCGAAGACCTCTGCCTCCTCGGCCCAGCTCAGCAGGTTGCCTTTGTACCAGGCCAGGGCCCGCTCCGTGGCGGCGTACGCCTCGGGGATCATCGCGCGGATCTCGTCGCGCCGATCTGTCGTCAGAGCCGTCTCGACACCGCCCGGCACGATCCAGGCGGGGTGGATGCGCTTCCCGCCGAGCACCTCGATCGTGTGCTGGCCGAACTTGCGAAGATAGATGCCGTCGAGTGCGAGCTGCGGATTGGCCTTGGCTACGCCGACGATGTTGCGGGTGGCCGGGTCGGCGTCGAACCCGAACAATAGGTCGGGCGACGCGAGATAGAACAGGCTGAGTGCGTGCGACTGGACGATCTGCGCGAGGTTCATCAGGGCGCGCAGGTCAGCCCCGGTCTTCGGCGGCCGCACGGCCAGGATGTCATCGCAAGCCTTTGCCGATGCGATGAGGTGGCTCACCGGGCAGATGCCACAGATGCGGGCCATGAGCGATGGCATCTCCGCAAGCGGACGTCCCTCGCACAGCTTCTCGAACCCGCGGAACTGGGTCACCTGGAAATGCGCGTCGTACACCTCTCCGAAATCGTCGAGCCGGATTCGGATCCGCGCGTGTCCCTCGATTCGGGTTACCGGATCGATCGTGATGTCCCGGGTCACTTGTTCCTCCTCATCGGCCGGATCTCACTTGCCGAATCGCGCTTGCTCGGCAGCTACCGGCGGACGGCCCTCGAGAAGAGCGACAAGCGTGTCGAAGATGATGTCCGCCGACGGCGGGCACCCCGGCAGGAACACGTCGACGTCGACAACCTTGTGAACGGCGAGTGTCTTGGGAAGGTGGTGCGGCAGCCGCTCCGTCGGCATGACGGCGGGGATGCCCGGCACGAACGTGACGTTGTCGACGTATGCCCGCTGGTAGAGCGGTTGACCGGCGTCGCCGCCAAAGGCGTTGCGCATGCCCGGCACATTCGTCGTTACCGCGCAGTCGCCGAACGCGACGAGGATGCGACTGCGGGTGCGCACCATCTTCACCCGCGCCAGGTCCTCGTCAGTTGACACAGCACCCTCGACGAAGACGATATCGACGTCATCCGGGTACACCTTGTTGTCCACGAGCGGGCTATAGACCAGATCGGCCATCGCAGTGAGCTGCAGCAACCGTTCGTCGACGTCCAGAAGCGACATGTGACAGCCCGAACAACCGTCGAGCCAGATCGTTGCGAGCTTCGGAAGGCTCATGACTCGGCACCTCCCCGCACCTTGAGGTAGGGAAGGAACGGCCGGGAGGCCTTCGTGCTCGCGACGGGACGACCCTTCTCGAACAACGCACCGGTCGGACATACTTGAACGCACTTGCCACACGACGTGCACGTGGGGGACTCTCCCCACGGTGTGCCGAGGTCCGTGACGACGCGTGCGTCGAGGCCACGACCCATCACATCCCAGGTATGGGCGCCTTCGATTTCGTCGCACACCCGCACGCACCGCGTGCAGAGGATGCAGCGGTTGCGGTTGAGCATGAGCGTCGGCCCGAAGTCGACGTCCGCCTTCACGCCGTTGCCGTCGAACTCGCGCCGCGCGAAGTCCATCCGGCTGAGATCGGGACCGAAGGCGTACGAAAAATCCTGCAGCGGGCACTCGCCNNACGCACCGCGTGCACATGATGCACCGATTGTGGTCGATCGCGAACCGCTCATGGCTCGCATCGATGTCGAGCCTGGGATTGACGTTGAGCAGGTCGAAATGCGTGAGCCCGAGGTCGGCCGCGCGAGACTGCAGCTCGCAGTGGTTGTTCGCCACGCAGACGGCACACACATGATTGCGCTCGACGAACAACATCTCGACAATCGTCCGCCGATAATCGTCGAGGCGTTCAGAGCTGGTGGTGACGGACATACCCTCTGCGACCGTCGTAGTGCAGGCC
The DNA here is from genome assembly GCA_003134755.1 of Actinomycetota bacterium. Taxonomy (GTDB): domain Bacteria; phylum Actinomycetota; class Actinomycetes; order Acidothermales; family Acidothermaceae; genus PALSA-607. The sequence continues at coordinate 2,941 of PLCK01000285.1, forward strand.
GGCAAGAGCTTGGTACTGCCTTCCACCTCGACAACACAGAGCCTGCAGGCTCCGACATCGCACAATCCGTCGAGGTGGCACAGGGTGGGAATCGCGATCCCACTCTCGCGGGCCACCTCGAGCAGGGTCTGGTCGTGTCCGGCGGCACATTCGACGCCGTCGATCTGCAGGGTATAGACGCTCATGACGCTGCTCCCCCGGACATCGAGCACACGCCTGCGGAGCACACACCGGCCTCGATGTGCTCGAGGTACTCATCGCGGAAGTATCGCAAGGTCGAGAACACCGGATTCGGCGCACTCTGGCCAAGACCGCACAGACTCGTACTGCGCACCATGTCGCCGAGCTTTTCGAGAGCATCGAGGTCAGCCAGCGTCGCACGACCCTCGGTTATCTTGGTCAGCAGCATGTACATCTGGGTGGTCCCCACCCGGCAGGGCACGCACTTGCCACATGATTCCTCGCGACAGAAGTCCATGAAGTACCGTGCGACTTCGACCATGCAGGACGTGTCATCCATGACGACCATCCCTCCCGAGCCCATGATCGAGCCGACCGCGACGAGTGACTCGTAGTCGAGGGTCATGTCGAGAAGGTCCTCAGGAATGCATCCACCCGAAGGGCCGCCGGTCTGTACGGCCTTGAATACCCCACCGTCCGGGATGCCGCCGCCGATGTCGAA
>PLCK01000285.1:3697-11962 GCA_003134755.1 Actinomycetota bacterium
CGACGTTGTTGATGAGCGTCGGCTCGTGCCATAGCCCGGACGCCGCGGGGTAAGGAGGACGGGGCACGGGAACGCCGCGGCCGCCCTGGATCGACGCGATCAGCGCCGTTTCCTCGCCACATACGAAGGCGCCGGCGCCGAGTCGCAGCTCGACGTGGAACGAAAACGGCGAGCCGGCGATCGCGTCCCCGATGTAGCCCGACTTCTCGGCCCGGTGGATCGCGGCCTTCAGCCGCTGCACGGCCAACGGGTACTCGGCGCGGCAGTACACGTAACCGTGCTGAGCGCCGACCGCGTATGCCGCGATAGCCATGCCCTCGAGCACCCGATGTGGGTCACTCTCGAGGACGGAACGGTCCATGAACGCACCTGGGTCCCCCTCGTCGGCGTTGCACACCACGTACTTGGTCGGCGCGATCTGTTTAGCGACCGTCGCCCACTTCAACCCCGCCGGGTAACCCGCGCCACCGCGGCCACGCAGTCCGCTCCGCGTCACCTCCTCGATCACCTGCTGCGGTGTCATCTCCGTGACTACCTTGGTCAGGGCTCGATAGCCGCCGGCGGCGATGTAGTCGTCGATGCTCTCCGGATCGATGCGACCGCAGTTCTCGAGCACGATCTTGTGCTGACGGGTGAAGAACGGCTCCCGTTCGGGCAGCGCATCGCCGGGCTTGGCGCTCTCCAGATAGGCAACGAGATCGTCCGTCGCGTCAGGGTCGACATGCCGGAACAGCTCTCCGGTCTCGCGCACCTCAACGAGCGGCCCTGCCGCGCACAGCCCGAGGCAGCCAACGCGCTTCACGGCGACGTCGGTGACACCGTCGCCGACAAGGCGCTCCGTGAGGTTCGAGAACACCCGGTCGGACTGGGACGACAGGCAGCCGGCGGCCTGGCAGACGGCCGCCGTGACGCGGGCGGGACCCGACAGCGTCGGCCCCGTCATACGTCGGCTCCGACGGGGGGCTTGCTCAGGCGCGGCGGCTACCGCCGCCTCCGTCTCGGTCACCAGTCCTCCAACCGGGCGATGACCTGGGCCACCGTTTGCTTGCCCTTGGCCTCGCCGTCGTAGACCACGGCGGGCGCGATGCTGCATGCCCCAAGACAACGCGCGGTCAGTAAGGAGATGCGATCGTCTCCCGTCGTCTGCTTTGGACCGATTCCGAAGCGGTCGCGAATGCCGGTGAGAATCCCCGATGCCCCGTTGATGTGGCAGGCGGTGCCCGTGCAGACGACGCACGTGTGTTCGCCCTGCGGCTTCAACATGAAGAGCGAATAGAACGTCGCAACGCCGTACACCTTGCTGAGAGGCACGCGTAGCGAGCTCGCTACATATGTCAGCGCGACGTCGTCGAGGTACCCAAAGGCCTGCTGCACGGTATGCAGCACCTCGATGAGTGCCCCAGCGGAGTACCCGAGCCGGAGCATCCGGGCGTCGACCGCTCGCCAACGCATGTCGTCGCTCGGAGTCGGCGGCTTGGTCATCAGCACCCGATAAGCCAATCGTTTATCGAGCCGCCACCGTTAGGGACCAAAGTCCGGCAGGCGTGGACCGAGGGCCCTCGCTCGGGAGCTTCGCGACCGAGGACGCTGGACGCATGGACGAGCGGTCTCCAGACCTGGTGCTGCGGGCCGGCGCCCCCCTCAGGATGGGCGAACGCTTCGAGGTCTACGGGACCGTGCAAGGCGTCGGATTCCGGCCCTTCGTACACCGGCTCGCGACGCAGTTGCAACTCGACGGGTCGGTACGCAATGCCGGCGGTTATGTCGTGGTGGAGGCCGGAGGGACCGAGCACGACCTCGCCGAGTTCGCCCGGCGGCTGACGGCGGATGCACCACCACTCGCACATGTCAGCGGAGTCACCGAACACCGGCTCGCGACCGCGCCGGGAGCAGGCTCGGGATTTCGGGTTGCCCCCAGCGACCACAGTGGCGCCCGCGCGGCCCGAGATCTGCCGCCCGACGTCGCCACCTGCGACGACTGCCTGCGCGAGTTGCGCGACCCAGCCGACCGGCGTTTCCGATACGCATTCACGAACTGCACCAACTGCGGCCCGCGCGCGACCATCATCGCTGACCTTCCGTACGACCGGGTACGCACGGTCATGCGGTCGTTCCCGATGTGCGCCGATTGTGCCCGCGAGTACGCCGACCCGGCCGACCGCCGATTTCACGCGGAGCCCGTCGCGTGCGCCGCGTGCGGACCCCAGCTCGGCTGGCGCCCGGCCTCCACCGCTTCGGTCGCGGTCCACGGAGACCTGGCGATGCTCGCTGCGACCAGGGCGATCGCACGCGGTGAGATCGTGGCGATCAAGGGCCTCGGTGGGTACCAGCTCGTCTGCGACGCAACCAACGCCGACGTCGTGGCGACCCTGCGGGAGCGGAAGGGCCGGCCGACGAAGCCGTTCGCGGTGATGGTCGCCAACCTCTCGGCGCTACGCGAGATCGCGATCGCCACGCCGGCCGAAAAGGCGCTCCTTACGTCGCGTGCGAGACCGATCGTGCTCGTGGCGTCCACCGGCCATCTGGCCGATGTCGTACATCCGGGAACCAGGCGTATCGGCGTATTCCTGCCCTACACCCCGCTGCACCATCTGCTGCTCAGCGAGCTCCAACGCCCCCTCATCGTCACAAGCGGCAACCGGCACGACGAGCCGATGATCATCGACGACGACCAAGCCGTCGGTGCACTGTCCGGCATCGCGGACGGCTTCCTCCAGCACAACCGGGCCATCGCAGTCCGGTACGACGACTCGGTGCTACAGGTCGTCGCCGATCGGCGCCTGATGATGCGACGCGCCCGCGGTTACGCGCCAGTGGCGTTGGCATTGCCGGTACCCGCAGCGGCTCCCATGGTCGCAGTCGGCGCCGAACTCAAGCACACGTTCACGCTCGCGAACGGCGACCGCGCGGTCGTCGGGCCGCACACGGGAGATCTCGAGGACGTCGAGTCGTTCGACTCCTTCCAGCGCACGCTGGCCCACCTCTCGCGCCTTGAGCACATCGAGCCCGAGCTGGTCGTGCACGACCTGCACCCTGGGTACCTGTCGACGCAGTACGCCATGCGGTTCCCCGCCGGCAACCGCGTGCCGGTGCAGCACCACCACGCGCACGTCGCGGCCTGCGCCGCGGAATTCGGTCTTACGGAACGATTCATCGGCGTCGCGTACGACGGTCTGGGGTTCGGCACCGATGGCACGCTGTGGGGCGGCGAGGTGCTGATAGCCGACCTGGTTGACTTCCGGCGATTCGGGCGATTCTCGCGCGCACCACTGCCGGGAGGGCGGGCGGCCGTCCGGCGCCCGGCCCGGATGGCGTTGGGCTACCTACTCGGGGCGGAGGAGTTCGAAGGGTCAGCCGGCCCGATCGCGCCGACGCTCGCTGATGCGTTCGTCCAGCGGCTCGACCCACGTGAGGTCGCGGCAGTTCGTCGGTTGGTCGCGAGCGGATTCAACAGCCCGCAGGCGTCAAGCGCCGGTCGCCTCTTCGACGCGGTGGCGAGCCTTCTCGGCATTTGCGACGACACCGGCTACGAAGGCGAAGCGGCCATGATGCTGGAAAGCACGGCAGCGCCCGGAGCCCGCGGCGAGTTGGCCTGGTCGTTGCGTTACTCGGACGACCTCCTCGTCTACGACGTGCGGTCGACGCTCGCGGATGTCGTCCGCAGCGTCGCGGAAAACGTACCGCCTCCGATGGTCGCGGCACGCTTCCACCAGACCATCGTCGCCGTCACAGTCGCCATGTGCGAGGAGGCGCGCATCCAGACCGGACTACGCACGGTCTGTGTCGGGGGTGGCGTCTTCCAGAATCGCAAACTGACTTCCGGAGTCATCCAGACCTTGACAGCGCAGGGTTTCGACGTCTTCATAGGCGAACAGGTGCCTGCGAACGACGGCGGCATCAGCTTCGGCCAAGCGGCCGTCGGAGCCGCACGTTCCAGGAAGGACTGACGCTCATGTGTCTCGGCATTCCCGGAAGAGTCACTTCGGTTGTGACGGTCGACGGCTTGCTGATGGGTCTCGTCGACTTCGGCGGGGTTCGCAAGGACGTCTGCCTCAGCTACCTGCCCGAGACCGGAATCGGCGACTACGTCGTGGTCCACGTCGGGTTCGCGATCAGCCGCCTCGATGAAGACGAGGCGCTGCGCACGTTGGAGATCATCCGGTCGATGCCGGGTGCGTTCGCACAAGAACTCGATCCCGCGGGATATGCGGGGCCAGCAGAATGAAGTACGTCGAGGAGTATCGCGATCCCGTCTTGGCAAAGCAATTGCTCGCCGAGATCCGCGAAGCGGTCACCAGGCCGTGGAGCCTGATGGAGGTATGCGGAGGCCAGACGCACACCATCGTCAGGCAGGGCATCGACGACCTGCTGCCGGCCGGGCTGCGGATGGTGCACGGGCCGGGATGTCCGGTGTGTGTCACTCCGCTGGAGCTGCTCGACAAAGCGTGCGCAATTGCAGCGCAGCCCAACGTGATCTTCACCAGCTATGGCGACATGCTCCGCGTCCCCGGGTCACAGACCGATCTATTGTCATTGAAGGCACGGGGTGCAGACGTCCGGATCGTGTATTCCCCGATGGACGCCGTGCGAATTGCCGTCGATGCACCGGACCGGGAGGTCGTGTTCTTCGCCGTCGGCTTCGAGACGACGGCGCCGGCGAACGCGATGGCCGTCATCTCGGCGAAGGACCTCGGGTTGCAGAACTTCAGCGTGCTCGTCAGTCACGTGCTGGTACCGCCGGCAATGACTGCAATTCTCGATGACCCCGAGTGCGGTATCGACGCATTCCTCGCCGCAGGCCACGTGTGCGCCGTCATGGGATGGCGCGAATATGAACCGATCGCCGAGAAGTACCACACTCCCATCGTCGTCACCGGATTCGAACCACTCGATCTTCTGGAGGGGATTTTGATGGCTGTCCGCCAGCTCGAAACGGGTACAGCAAAGGTCGAGAATCAGTACATCCGTGCCGTCCACCGCCTCGGCAACACGCACGCACAAGAGGCCATCAAACGGGTCTTTTCGATCATCGACCGAACCTGGCGCGGAGTCGGATCGATACCCGACAGCGGACTCACGCTCGCACCGGAGTATGCGCAGTTCGACGCCGCTTCGCGCTTCAAGGTCGACGGCATCGAGACCGCAGAACACGCGGCCTGCATCGCTGGTGCCATCCTGCGCGGGACCATGCTGCCGACCGACTGCGTTGCCTACGGATCCGGGTGCACCCCCCGGGTGCCTCTCGGCGCGCCGATGGTGTCGTCCGAAGGAACGTGCGCCGCGTTCTTCAACGCGGGACGCAGACGCGACGCAGTCACCGTGGGAGGCTGACGAGATGTCGATCGGCGCGTGCCCTGTCCCCCGTGCGGAGACCGAACGGGTGCTCCTCGGGCACGGGTCGGGTGGTCAGTTGTCGGCCGAACTCCTGCGCGAGGTCATCGTGCCCGCGCTGGGCCGGGCCGCCCGAACGGGAGCCATGGAAGACGGCGCCCTCATCCAGGTCGATGCCCACGAACTCGTTATGAGCACGGATACGTTCGTCGTGAACCCGCGATTCTTCGCCGGCGGCGACATCGGCTCGCTCGCGGTACACGGAACCATCAACGACCTCGCGATGATGGGCGCGATGCCGATCGCGTTGAGCCTTGCGCTCGTGATCGAAGAGGGCTTCCCGATCGATGAGTTGCGCGCGATCTGCCAGTCAGTCGGCGAGGCGGCTGTGGCAGCCGGCGTGCAGGTCGTCACCGGGGATACGAAGGTAGTCGGCCACGGCGACGCGGACGGCCTGTTCGTCAACACCGCCGGTCTCGGACGTCGCCTGGCCGGCGCCTGCCCGAGCGCAACCCGGGCGGCGATCGGCGACGTCGTCCTGGTGTCGGGACCGATCGGGCGGCACGGCACGACCGTCATGAGCACGCGCATCGGTCTCGACTTCGAGTCGGACATCTCGTCCGACAGCCAGCCGTTGCACCGTCTCGTCGAGGCGATGGTTGCGGTCGCCGGTGAGGCAATCCACGTCATGCGCGATCCGACCCGCGGGGGGGTCGCGTCGACGCTGAACGAGATCGCCGAGGCGTCGGGCGTCCAGATCTGCCTTGAAGAGACTGCGATTCCGGTGCCACCGACGGTCGCGGCCGTCTGCGAGATACTCGGGCTCGATCCGCTACACGTGGCCAACGAAGGCTGCCTCGTCGCTGTCGTGGCCCCCGAAGTGGCCGACGTCGTGCTTGCAGCAATGCGAGCGACACCCGAGGGCCGGGAAGCATGCGCCATCGGTCGCGTGATCGACGCCGACGCAGTTCGCGTGGTCATGTCGACGCTCGTCGGGTCGCGCCGTATCGTCGACATGCTCATCGGCGAACAGCTGCCACGGATCTGCTGATCTAACGACGATCGCTCTAGTCGAGACCTGCCACCGGCGTCAGAGCCGGCGCCAAAGCCGGTCCCCTGCCTCGATAGCTGCCGAGCATCCGAAGGTACTGTGCGCGTTCGTAGGCCCGCGGATCCTTTGCGCCGGCCGAACTCACGCTGCCGCGTAGCTGGGTGACCGATCGGTACTCACTCGCGGCCATCCACGTCACCAGCTGGGACTCGGCTAGCTGCAACTGACCCGCTCCACGCTGCAAGAGCGCGGACGCCATCATCACGACATCGGCGCCGGCGAGCAGCGCCTTGGCGACGTCGCCCCCAGAGTGCACGCCCGACGTGAGCGCAAGGGAGGCCGTCGGCAGTTGCGGCCGTAGCAGCGCGATCCATTGAAGGGGCAACCGCAGGTCTGCGGAGGTCGACAGTTCGAGCCGCGGAACGACGTCCAGGGTCTCGAGGTCGAGGTCAGGCTGGTAGAACCGGTTGAAGAGCACGAGCCCGTCGACCCCGACGTCGACCAGCCGGCGCGCGAAGTTCGCGGTGGCGGACAGGTAGGGGCTGAGCTTGACAGCCAGCGGGACGTCGACGCGCCAACGGACGTGCTCGACCACCCGCAGGTTGGCGTCTTCGACCTCGGCCGCCGTCCGGCCGGGGTTCGCCTCGACGGAGTAGAGATTCAGCTCGAGGGCGTCGGCGCCCGCATCGGCAAGCGTGGCCGCGTACCGCAACCAACCGCCGTCCGTCGTGCCGTTCAGGCTCGCGATCACCGGAATCGACAGCGTCTCCTTTGCCGCCGACACCAGTCGGACGTGTCGGTCAGGGCCCACGAGGCCGAGCGGCGCGGGCGGCAGGTAGCTGGTCGCCTCCGCAAACGACTCGGTCCCGGCGTCGAGACTGCGACTCAGGCTCATCGACTCGTCGTTGACATCCTCTTCGAACAGTGACGGCAGCACGACCGCGCCTGCGCCGGCCTGCTGCACCGACAGCAAGGATTCGACGGTCGCCGTCATCGGGCTCGGCGACGCCACTATCGGCGATCGCAGCGGCAGGCCCAGGTACTGACAACGAATATCGATCACGACTCCTCCGACCTCTCGGTTGCCTCGTGCGGCAGCGCGCGGACGACGCCTGCCAGCTGCTCGTAGTAGCGCCAGCGTTCGTCGACGTCCGACTGGGCCATCGCCATCAAGTGGCGTGCCCTCTCGGGCTGCGACCGCGCGAGCATCGAGAACCTGGTTTCAGTCATCGCGAAGTCGGTCACCTTGATGGTCGGCCGCTTCGAGTCCAACTGGAACGGCTGGGTGCCTTCCTCAGGGCTCGGGTGGTAGCGATACAGCGGCCAGTACCCGCTGATCACAGCGTCTTTCTGATGGGACATCGACGTCGACATCTCGATGCCGTGCGCGATGCACGTGCTGTACGCGATCACCAGCGAGGGGCCAGGCCATGCGGCCGCCTCGACGAGAGCACGCACCGTTTGCATCTCGTTGCCCCCCAGTGCGATCTGCGCAACATAGACATTGCCGTAGGAACGGGCGAAGGCGCCGAGGTCCTTCTTCGCGGTCGACTTCCCGGCTGCAGCGAACTTCGCCACCGCGCCACGCGGGGTCGCCTTCGAAGCCTGGCCGCCCGTGTTGGAGTACACCTCGGTGTCNNACCGTCGCCGCCGACGATCCAGAAGGCCTTGTCGACAAGTTCGTCGGCGAGACTGGCCAGCCGCTGCACCCGGTCGGCGTCCGGACCGTCGGGCGCCTCGGCGAGCGATTGCTTGAGCGCCGCGACCCGGTCGCGCTGGGTCCTGATCCCTACGTCGTCTGACTGGTCGGCGTCAAGGATCGCCTCTGCGGCCTGCTCGCCGACAAGAGGGCGCAGTTCGTCGAGCAGGCGACGAGCGTCGCG
>PLCK01000061.1 GCA_003134755.1 Actinomycetota bacterium
ATGCTTGGCGCGATGGCCCATGCCGACCTTCTCGAGGGCCTCGGTCACGCGCGACTTGCGCTCGGCGGCGGGCATGCCGCGGTAGGTGAGCGGGAGCTCGACGTTCTCATAGACCGTCAGGTCGCCGATGAGGTTGAACGACTGGAAAATAAAGCCGATCTTGCGATTGCGGACGAACGAAAGCTGTCGCTCATCCAGGTGGCGCACGTCAACGCCGTCAAGTTCATACCGGCCCGCGGTTGGAGCGTCCAGTGCGCCGATGATGTTCATCAGGGTCGACTTCCCGGAGCCCGACGAGCCCATAATCGCGACGTAGTCCCCCCGCTGCACAATGAGGTCAACTCCGACGACCGCGTGCACAACGGTGTCACCCGAGCCGTAGGTCTTCGCGACTTTTTGCAGCGCGATGACGGGGCGCCCGGTCATCCTCCGCCGCCGAGACCGCCGCCGAGACCGCCACCAAGCCCGCCGCCCGGGAACGTAAAGCCGGCAGGTCCCGTGCTGCTGCTCTTCGGCAGTACAACGACGTCACCCGAACTCAAGCCCGTCTTGACCTCGGTCCCGTTGTCGCCGGCGAGCCCCGTCGTCACCGTCACGACCTTCTGCGTGCCGTTCTTCAGCACCGTTGCCGTAGTCGTCGGCCCGAGCTTCGTCAGCGCAGCCGACTGCACGTACAGGACGTTCGCGGCGGTCGCCGTCGTAATCGACAGACTCGCGGTCTGTCCGATCTTGATCGTGGCGGGCGGGTTGGTCAAAGCTACCGTGACCGCGTATTTCACCACGTTGTTCGAGACGGTGTCGGTGATGGCAATCGCTGTCACCTTGCCCTCGACGGTCGCGTTCGTAGCGGAGAAGGTCACCGTCGCTGCCTGACCGATCTTCACCGAACTCGCATCAGCCTCAGCGACGTCAGCGGTGATCTGCAGACCAGAAACATCAACCAGTGTGATGAAGCCGGTACTGCTGCTCGTGCTCGACGTCGACGAGCTGCTGCTCGATGAGCTGCTGCTAGCCGAGGCCGTTTCACCAACCGAAGCACCCACCGCCGCGACAGTCCCATTCGACGGTGCCCGCAAAACGGTGTTATCCAAAGTCGTCTGCGCCTGATCAACTTGAACCTGCGCCGAGGCGATCTGAGCCTTCGCCGAATCGATCTGACCCTGTGTCGCAGGGACAGCATTCAAGGCGGCGCTCGCCTTCTGTGAATCAAGCTGCCGCTGCGAGGTGTCAACCTGGCCCTGCTGGGACTGTACCTGCTGCGCGTCCTTCAACGCCGTGCTCTGCTGAGACTGTTGCGCCTGCCGCAAAGCCGTTTGAGCGGACGTCACAGAAGTGTTACTGCTGTTCGCCGCGCTTGCCTGCGCCGAAGCCAACTGATCCTCCGCGGAATTGAGCTGACCCTGGGCGTTCGCCACCGCCTGCGAATCCTTCAACGTCGTACTCGCCTGCTGCGCCTTGGCCGAATCCAAGGCTGACTGGGCGCTGGCGATAGTCGCCGCGTTCTGCGGGTTAGCAGCCTTCGCCTTATCGAGCGTCGCCTGAGCTGCCGCAACGTTCGCTACTTGCTGAGTCGAATCAAGATTTTGAGTAGCCTGCGCCTGCGACAGGGACGTTTGCGCGTTATCAACAGAGGTCTGCGCCGACGTCACCGACGACGAATCCGACGAAGACTGTGCTGTATTAAGAGCATCCTGCGCGGCCGCTACCGTCGCCGCCTGTTGACTTGCATCCAGATCCCGGCTCGCCTCCGCCTGCGCCAACGCAGTCTTAGCATTCGCAAGACTCGTCTGCGCTGACTTGATCGACTCACTATCCACCTTGGCTTTGGCCGCCGTCTCGCCCGCCGTGGTCGTCTCATAATTGGCCTGCGCCGACGCCAACGACGCCTGCGCCGTAGCAAGCGACTGCTTAGCCGACGTATCGTCGACCTTCGCTAGCACTTGGCCTTTTGTTACCTTGTCACCGAGCTTGACATCAACCTGGGTGAGCAGCCCCGAGCTGCTGCTCTGAAAGTTGACCGCCAACGACGTCAACGCCGCCGCATTGCCGGACGCCGTCACAGCCGAGGACACGGTGCCTCGCTGCACTGTGGTCGTCTGCTGCGCTGCTGTGGCCGCTTTCGAGGGATTGCCGATCGCAAAATAGCCAACTACACACGCGCCTACGAAGGCGACTGCGAGGCCAGACGTCAACAGTTTCCGCGCACTCATCATGGGATTCAGACTGCAGTCGCTATCTGAGAGGAAGCGGTACGTCGCCTAATGACACGGTCTGCGTTCGCTAAGAAGATTCCTTAGCCTCTGCACCGCCGGCGGGGCCGGTTCTACTCTGGGGTGTGACCTTCCGGTATCGCGTGCTGATTGCTGACGACGACCACGCCGTCCGTGATTCGCTTGAGCGGACGCTGCGATTCGAGGGATATGCCGTGGAGATCGCAGGTGACGGCGTCGATGCCCTGGCGCGGGCGGCGAACACACCCCCAGACCTCTTCGTTCTCGACGTCACGATGCCCATCATGGGCGGCCTGGAGGCCTGCCGTCAGTTGCGCGCTGCGGGTAATCGGACCCCGGTCTTGATGCTCACGGCCAGAGACGGGATCAGCGATCGGGTGGCGGGGCTCGACGCCGGAGCGGACGACTACTTGGTGAAGCCGTTCGCCTTGCAAGAGCTTCTCGCCAGGGTGCGCGCGTTGCTGCGGCGAGTCGCCGCCGACGCGCCCGACGCTACGAACACGATGCGCTTAGGCGACCTCACTCTGGACCTTGGATCTCGGAGCGTACGTCGCGGCGCCGTGTTGTTGGATCTGACCCGTACCGAGTTCAGCCTGCTGCAGGCCCTGCTTGAGCACCCCGGTCAAGTGATAACCCGCGGGCAGCTGTTCGAGCGGGTTTGGGGGTACGACCTCGACCGCAGCTCGAACAGCCTCGATGTCTACATCGGCTATCTCCGGCGCAAGCTCGAACCCGCCGGCGCAAGCAGGCTCGTGCACACCGTCCGAGGCGTCGGCTTTGTACTGCGCGATCAGCGTGCACCATGACGCGCCGTCTCCGCATTCGCACTCGTCTCACCGTAATTGCGACCGTTGCAGTCGCTGTGACCGCTCTCCTGGTCTGTAGCTTTGCGTGGCTCGCCGTCCGCCACGCCCTGGTGCACCAAATCGATCAACAGCTCAGGACCCTCGCGAACGGGCCGGTGCGCCAGTTCGACCCCGGAACAATCGCCGCCATCCCATCGACACCGTTGACGGCGCCGAGTGGCAACATCCGGGTGCAAGTCCGGTTCTCCGACGCAAAGATTGTCGGCGCACCCCCGAACACTCAAGCCTTGCCGTTTGACGCGCGGGACATGGCGGTCGCGGCTGGAACATCCAGCGTCGCCAACTACACGACCCACACGGCTTTCGGCACCTTCCGAGTCTTCACCGTCCGCGGCCCCGCCGGCGAACTTGTCCAGCTCTCCCGATCGCTTGCGGACGTGGACGCGACACTTCGAGGGGTCGAGCTGTTCATGGTCCTGCTCGTCGTCGGTGCAGCGCTGCTGGCGGCCATCGCCGGCCGCGTGATCGCCAGCACCGCCCTCCAGCCGGTGAATCGCCTCACGCGCACTGCGACTGAGATCGCCCGCACCCAAGACCTTCAGCACCCGATCGTCATCGATGGCCGTGACGAACTTGCTCAGCTCGGGCAAGCGTTCAACCAGATGCTCACTGCGCTGGGCCAATCCCGGCAAGCACAACAAGAACTAATTGAAGATGCCGCGCATGAACTGCGCACCCCAATGTCGAGCATGCGCACCAACATTGAACTGCTCGCCTACGCCGCCGGTCGCCTGGACCCGAGCGACCTGAAAGGTCTGCTCAATGATCTCGATCGGCAAAGCATCGAACTCTCTGACCTCGTCACGGACCTCGTCGTACTCGCGCGCTCGGCCGGGCTCGACGATCCGGTCATCAACATCGACCTCGGCGACGTCGTCCTCGGCGCCCTTGATCGCGCCCGAGCAAGAAACCCTCAGGCACGCTTCGTTCAACAGACCCGCTCGGCAATCGTGTCAGTGCAGCCGGGAGCGATCGAACGCTGCATCGTGAATTTGCTCGACAACGCGGCGAAGTTCGGGCCTGCCGATCAAACCATTGAGTTGCGCATGAGCCTCAGCGGCGACTCCCGAGCTCAGTTCGCCGAAATCAGCATCGCAGACCGCGCCCCCGTCATACCCGAAGATCAACGCATGCGGATCTTCGAGCGATTCCACCGCCTCGACAGCGCACGCAGCGTGCCCGGCTCGGGGCTGGGTCTCGCCATAGTGCACCAGACGATTGTGGCGCACGGCGGAAGCATCGTCGCGGAGCCACGCACCGACAAGACCGGCAACGTCTTTCGGCTCTCATTGCCGTGCTACATCGACGACTCTTTGAACCGCCCCGGGATTCATGCGAGCGTCGAATCGACGAAAGAGTCTCTGCGGACGTCGCAAGACCGCCGACCAAGCGGCTGACCGCCAGTGAACAGAGCGCGCATCCATACCTGGGCGTCGCTTAGTGCCGGGGGCACGCAGGTCACAGTGTCGGGGGCACGCTGAGTAAGGCGCGCACGCCGTCATCCCAGCCGAACAGCTCGACCTGAACCGTGGCGTCGATCAAACCCGGGAAGTCGTTGCTCGGCGGCGGTGACGCGTTGACGTTGACGTCGCTCGGCAACCCCCCGGCGCCCGAGAGCGGGATGCTGGCCAAGCCGGTGTCGTCGAACATCGCCGTCGGCGACTCCCGCCCCGCGAACGCGAGCGCCACGGCCTTGTCGTCGGCGGTGGCAATGACGCCGATTCGTGTTACGTGCGCGCTTCGATACGCGAACGCAACGGGCACGTCCGGCGAGGTCGAGCGCACCAGCAGTTCGCCATGGAGTCGGGGCGCATCGCCACTCCACTCGAGGATCAACAGATCGAACGGGTTGGCATGCACGCGGGCCACGACAAGTTTCGTGCCGACCGCGTCGGTCCCACCCCACAAAACAACTGGAGGGACGGCAACTGGCCCGCCGGCCGCCGATGGCTCGGCGGGGGCCCACGACTGCGCGACCAACAAGGCGTCGGCGAGCAGTGCCGGATCGGGTCGACCACGCTCGACGGTCACTGCGGGCACGGCGACCAGATGTTGCGACGCGGCATCGCCGGTCGCGTAACTCTTGCTTGGGTCGAGTTCGATGTCAGGGATGTCGGCGAGGGCATAGGTATCCAAGGTCACGTTGATCTGTGTCGGTGATGGGCCGACCGTGCGCGGTCCGACAGCCTCGACCGCGATGCCGTCATTCAGAGTTAGCGATTCGGTTGCCGGCGAACCCTTTACGTCATCGAAGAGCTGAATCGAGGGAGCGGTCGGCAGTGCGATGACGACCAGCTCGGTCGGGGACGGCGATGTGGTCGCGGTGCGGTCGGTCCCTGAGGCTCGGTGCAAGCGCGCGGCAACCACCCTTTCCAGCCCAGGTTCGCGACCATCGGTGAAGGCTGATTCGACCAGGTCCGGTGAACCGGTGGGGGCAGAAAACCACGACCCCATCACGCCATTCGGTGACGTCGCCGTGACGAACGCGATCCGAAATGCGGGCGTGTCGGTGACAAGGAGCACCTGCGGCCGGCTCGTGGCGTCGGGATGAGCCTGGCTGAAGGCGGCCTCGATGCGCGCCAGCAGCACGCGGTCGTCGACGAGACCGCCACGCACCGGCCACGGCACCACCGGTTCGTCTGGGTCGGTCGACGGTTGCGCGGCAACCTGCACCAGCGGCGACAACCCCGCAGACGAAGGCACCGCCGAGCCCGCAGCGGGCGAAGCCGCGCGGGGGGCGACTGCGGTGGGTGCAGACGCGAGTACCGCGGTGACACCGGCGGCCGCGATCAACACGACGACGAGGGCGCCCGCGAGCATGGCCCGCTGGCGCAACTGCCGCACCCGCGCGCCCACCTCGGTGTTGGGGTCGAATACTGGCGGCGCCGCGGTCGCGTGCGCGCGGATCGCGTCACCGGCAAGCAGCACCAGTTGCTCATCGGCGAGCGCTTCGAGATCGATCCGCGTTGCCGGATTGCCAATGACCGCGGCGTCGGCTTGAAGTGCAGATCGGAGGGCGGCGATGGCAGAGGCCCACACGGCCAGCTGGCGACGGGGCGAACCCAACGACGGCGGGAGGTCGAGCCCGGCCAGTCTGCGATCGACGACCGAGGGGTCGGCGAAGACGAGAGCCGCTCGTTGCGGCGGCGAAAGCCGGACAAACGCGCGCCAACACGCGTCGCAGAGCAGCTGCTGATCACCGTCGAGCCCAACCTCGGCCACGTCAATAGGCACGTTGCTGAGCGGGTCGGGCGATGGCGAGCCAACGCGACGGCTCAGTACGGCCGATAGCAAGCCGTCCACGGCCACTTGCTCGGGAAGCCCGGCCGCCTCCACGTCGCGCCACTGGCGGCGCACCTGTGCCAACGCGTTCGCGGCCAGCGCTCCTGCCGCCTGCTGCCCCGCCAAGCCAACCGTCAGCACATAGGCAAGCCGAGTCAGCGGCAAGGAAACGGCCGCGACAAAGCTCCGGAACCCGTCGTCCGGGTTGACCGCCGTCGTGGGGCGAGGCTCACGCGATGCCCGTTCCAACCGAGTGGTCCTCGCTTTCGGGCGTCGTCAGTGGTGCCTCCCCTGCTCGCGGCTCTGCGCNNGCAACGGCCCACGAATCAGGCGCGAGCCGCTCCGGTACCAGTTCGCGCACGCGGGGCCGCGTCGGCTTGCCCCCGCAGCTCCCGCACCTCGTCGAGCACTACCGTGTACCGGCGTGAGGCGTTGCCGCTCGTCACCTCGACCTCTGCGGACAGTCTCCACTCGATCGGGTCGAGCGCAAGCGACGCCAGTATTCCGCCCCACCGAACGTCGGTATCAGCCACGACGAGAGCCTTTCAGATCCGCCTAAGAGCTGCGCGCTCATCGGCACGATCGCACGTGCGTCATCGCCGCGGATGAGTGCCCTGGTGCCGCCTCGGTGCCCGACGCTGGGCGCACTGCTCGCTAACGTCCACGCGTTGCGGACTTTCTGCGGACTT
>PLCK01000148.1:0-590 GCA_003134755.1 Actinomycetota bacterium
GGGTGCCAGATGAACGTGCACGATTCCGAGCGGCTCGCCGGTCTGCTCGAGAGTTCCGGCTACGTGAAGGCGGACGTCGATGAGCTCGCCGACGTCGTCGTGTTCAACACCTGCGCGGTGCGCGAGAACGCCGACAACAAGCTCTACGGCAACCTCGGCATGCTGCGGCCCACGAAGCTGGCCAACCCCGGCATGCAGATCGCCGTCGGCGGCTGCNNGGCTGCCTCGCCCAGAAGGACCGTGGCGAGATCGCCCGCCGCGCCCCCTGGGTCGACGTCGTCTTCGGCACGCACAACGTCGGCGCATTGCCGGTGCTGCTCGAGCGTGCCCGCATCGCCGATGAAGCGCAGGTAGAGATTCTCGAATCACTCGAGATCTTTCCCTCGACGCTCCCGTCGCGGCGCGAGTCGGTCTACGCCGCATGGGTCGCCATCAGTGTCGGGTGCAACAACACCTGCACGTTCTGCATCGTGCCTAGCCTGCGCGGCACCGAGAAGGACCGCCGCCCGGCCGACATCCTTCTCGAGATCGAGACGCTGGTAGCCGACGGCGTCATAGAGGTCACCCTGCTGGGCCAGAACGTCAACTCC
>PLCK01000148.1:600-1096 GCA_003134755.1 Actinomycetota bacterium
AGACGCCGAATGTGATGCCTCAGCTGCACATGCCTTTGCAATCGGGCTCCGACGACGTGCTTCGGCGCATGCGCCGGTCGTACCGCCGCGACAAGTACCTCGGCATCATCGAGCGGGTGCGCGACGCAATGCCCGAGGCCGCGATCACGACCGACATCATCATCGGTTTCCCTGGTGAGACCGAGAAAGACTTCGACGAGACGCTTGACGTCGTGAAGCTGGCGCGCTTCGCCAACTGCTTCACCTTCCAGTACTCGAAACGACCTGGCACACCCGCCGCCGACATGGACGAGCAGATTCCTCCAGACGTCGTGCGCGACCGCTACGAGCGGCTGCTTGACGTCGCCGAAGACGTGGCCTGGAGTGAGGCAAAGGCTCAGGTCGGCCGGGTCGTCGATGTGCTGGTCGCCGAGGGCGAGGGCCGAAAGGACGAGCAGACGCGGCGTATGAGCGGGCGCGCGGTGGACAATCGGCTCGTGCACTTCGTCGCCGCCGA
>PLCK01000148.1:1105-14959 GCA_003134755.1 Actinomycetota bacterium
CCCCCGCACCGCGGGGCGTCCCGCTCGGCATGCCGTTGTTGCCCGTTCGCTGACGTACGCCGAAGGGGCCGGCCGTTTCGCACGGCCGACCCCAACTGGTATGCGGCGAACTATCGCGGTGCCAGAACTCCGTCGGGCCAGACCGCCTCGGTGATCGCGTCCCCCTCCACCAACGCCATCATCGCGACCGTGCCGTCGGCAGCCCACAACTCGTAGCCGCCTGCCTGCAGGCCGTAGTACACGGCCGCGTACGCCGTCCCGCCCGGGTACTGGCGAGGGTGGACGGCGACGTGCCGGCGAACCTCCGGCGCGCCGACCGGACTGATCTCGATCTCGGCACCGACCAACTCGGCTGACGTGTAGAGCACTAGCGCGCCGACATCGCCCCCGATGTCGAGCACCGTCGGTCCCTCCCCGGCGGTGTGTCGGTGTGCGCCGTGCTCATGCGCGTGACCGTGGTCGTGGTCGTGGTCGTGGTCGTGGTCGTGCGCATGCGAGTGGTCGTGGCCGGTCATGCTGCGCCGGCGTCGAATCCGTCGTGCGGCATTGCGAGGTACGGAAAGACGTTCTGCGTCGGTGACGCAGGCGACCCGTCCGTGACCAAGCTTGCTGCGCCGTCAGGGGTGAACGTCGGGTCGACGAGCGGGATCGTCAGTCCGGCGATCGCCCGCAATTCGATGGTGACGACGTCGTCGATAACCCGGCGGCCGTTCGGGAATCCGGCTGCGTCGCCGGCCACCAGACCGGCCGTCTTGGCCGAGGCCGGCGGAGTCGCCGGGATCGCCAGGTTGAGCCGGAGCATGTCGGCCGGCTTGGGTCCGGTGAAGTTCTGGAAGCCCGGAACAACGCCGGTCGGAATGCCTGTCATCAGGATCGCGGCCAGGTCGGCGCGCGGCTTGGTGTAGGCGGCCAGGTTGTTGAAGACGTGCGGGTAGAGCACCGGCAGCAGGCCTTGCACCTCGGGGTGCAGCACGAACGGCAGGTATTCCGAGTCGCCTGCGGGAGCCTCGTGGTTCCACTCGTCCTTCTGGCCCATCGGGATGATGACCTCGTTGATGAGCGGGTTTCCGAGGCGCGAGACCTGCACCCAGCTGCCGAAGTTCTGCGGGTTGCCGGCGCCGGTCTCGAACACGTGTGAGCGACGCCGGCTGGCCGTCGTCCAGACACCGATGACCGAACTCGGGCTCGCCACGTTCGTCGGCGTGACGCCGCCATGAGTGAGGTCCTTGAAAGGAACCTGGATCGCGATCGTGTGCACGTTCTTGCCGGCCAGCGGGTTGATGCCGTTCGTCGCCGCTGTCGAGATGAGATGCAGGTTCTGGAAGGGACGAAGGTCGAGCAGATCGAACACCGCACCGAGGTCGACGTGGAACGCGTCGGCGCGCTGTCCCGCGAACACCGTGCCGCCGTTCGTCATGGAGTGCACGGCCTGAGACGCAAGCGTCTCGTAGTTCGGGGTCGATCGCGGACCGATGTTGCACGGCGGGCACGGAACGTTCTGCGCGAGGACCCGGCTGTGGCCGTTCTCCACGCGGGTGACCGTGTAGAACTGCCGGCGGTTGAAGTGCGGGTCGTTGAGGTTCGTGATCTGGCCGGTGTTGTAGAGGAATGTCTTCGGGTTGCCGACCACCGTGTGGAACCTGAACTGGTAGCTGATGTTCGGGATTGGGTCGGCGTCGTTCGTGACGTGGATCTCGTACAGCACGTCGTCGCCGAACTCGAAGAAGTTCGGGCCGCCGTTCGGGTCCTGCAATGGCACGTAGTTAGCAATGATCGTGGCGTAGCCCGCCTTGTCCGGGCTGACGAACGCGTAGAGGTCTGAGCTGTCTGCGACCGGATCCTTCGAGATCTCAGGCGCTTCCCTGTGTGAGGACATGCGACACCTTCTGTGCTCGCGGCGAATGGGGTTTCAAAGCAGTCGATGCAGTCGCGCTGCTGATCGTTGGAGCGGATTGTCGAGCGGTCGCGCAGGCTCAGGCGTTGCCGAGCCTCGCGAGCTTGCGGGCCAGTGCCTTGTCGGTGACCGACACTTCACGCTCGCCGGACATCACCGTGACGGTGCCTGTCTTGGCGTCCTTCACGTACGCGACGACCGCACCCTCGGGCGTGGGCTCACCGTCGTCGGTCTCCGAAGCGGAGGCAGCGCTGGCCACCCCTGGGATCATCACGGCCACAGTGGCCGCTGCGGCCGTGACGCCGGCACCGCGGATGAAGTCCCTCCTGCTGTGTCCTGCCATGGTCATGCTCCTGTCTGAGGCGACACGGGCGAGCGACGCGCGCCCGTCTCTTGCGAGGTGTCAGGTCTTCGCAATGGCCTAGCCGGTTGGTTCATTCGGCCTAGCGGCGGGTTCAGCCGTAAGGTCAGGAGCCGTGGACGCGACCGGATGGGCGACGATTTCCTCGCTGCCAACTGCGGGCGGCACGTTGGTACTCGCGGTCGCGACGTTCGGCTCTGTGCGGTCCGCCAACAAGGCGGCGCGAACCGCGGAACGAACGCTGCTCGAGGGCATCCGGCCGTTGCTCGTGCCGTCGCGGATCCAGGACCCGATGGAGAAGATCTCGTTCGCCGACCAGCACTGGTTGCGGGTGCCGGGTGGGCAGGGCGTCGTCGAGGTCACCGACGACGTCGTCTATCTCGGTATGGCGCTCCGCAATGCCGGTCGCGGCATGGCGGTCCTGCACGGCTGGTGGGCATGCGAAGGAGCGAGCGCATCGAACCAACGCCCCGACCATGCTGCGGTCGAAGACTTCCGGCGGCTGACGCGCGACATCTACATCGGCGCGGGCGAGCTCGGCTTTTGGCAGGGTGCGCTCCGCGATCCCAAGGAGCCGCTGTTTGCTGAGCTGGTCGGGGCGGCGAAGAACGCCCAACCGATCACGATCGAGATGCTCTACAGCGACCAGGAGGGCGGGCAGCGCGCGCTTTCCCGCATCTCGTTATTGCCGCACCAGGACGACGAGGGCGTGCTGCGCTGGTTGGCCGCGGTTTCACGGCACTGGCACCTCGATCGCGCTGCGCCACGCTGATCAGCGAGCAGGGCGCTCGCTCTGGGCCAGCCATTCGCGCTGGGTAGCCAGCTGCGATTCGAGCGTGACGACCTCTGACCCGTTGCCGGCCAGCTTCGCGCGATCGATCTTCTTCTCGAGCTTCTCGACGGACTCGCGCAGCCTGATGACGAGCGGTGACGACGAGACGCTCGATTCGCGCCAACGATCTTCCGAGGCTGTCCGCAGCTTCTCTGCCACTGCCTCGAGGCGCTTGTCGAAGTCGGCACCGGTGTCGCGAGGTGCCCGACCAGTCGCTGCCCACCGGGTTTGGATGTCGCGCAGCTTGGCCTGCGCGGCCGCAAGATCGGCGTCCGGGTCGATGGCTTCCGCCTCCGCGAGCAGTGCGACCTTTGCTTCGAGGTTGCCACGGAACTCGGCCTCGCGCTCGTCGAGAGCGGCCGTGCGGCGGGTGAAGAATTTGTCCTGTGCCGTTCGGAAGCGCTGCCACAACGCCTCGTCGACGTCCTTCGACGCGCGTGCCGCCGTCTTCCATTGCGACATCAGCGACTTGTAGCGATTCGCGGTCGGCGTCCATTCGTTCGACTCGGCCAGCGATTCGGCCTCGGTCACCAGCTTTTCCTTGAAGGCAACGGCTTCCTTGCGTTGCTCGTCGAGAGTGGCGAAGTGCGCGCCGCGGCGGCGGCCGAACTCGGCCCGCGCCGTTGATACCCGCTTCCAGAGCTCGCTGTCGACCTTGCGGTCGACTCCCTTGATTTCCTTCCACTCGTCGACGATCGCGCGCAACCGGTCGCCGGCCGGCTTCCACTGATTGCTCTGCGCCAGCTTCTCGGCCTCCTCGACCAGCGCGCGTTTGGCGTCGACGGCCTGGGTCGCGGCGATGGCCTTGGCCGCCCGCTCGTCTCCGCGCTTCGCCTCCGCCGCCGCGAGGACGGCGCCGAGTCGTTCGTCGAGTGACGCGAGGTCGCCGACGGCATTCGCGGTCGGCAGGGACGCGCGGAGCTTGGTGCCCGCCACGACAGTTGACGATGCCGATGCCGCACCCGATGCCAGCCGCGTTTCGAGGAGGGTCACCTCGGTGGCGAGATCTTCGTAGCGACGGACGAAATGCGCCAGGCCCTCTTCGGGCGGGCCTGCCTGCCACGAGCCCACGACCCGCTCGCCGCCCTCATCGGCGGTACGGACGTAGACCGTGCCGTCTTCGGCGATCCGGCCCCACGTGGTGCTGGTGCCCATCGTGCTCCTTGCCTGGGTGAAGCCCGCCTGTTGAGCCGCGCCGCGATTCTCGCGCATCGGCCGTCTACTGTGCACTTCGTGACGGCGCGATGATCTCGGCGGTGGCATTCTGCCCTCATCCGCCGCTTCTTGTACCTGAGATCGCCCCTGGGACGGCAACTGAGGCCGAGTTGTTGCGATCCGCGTGTGAACGCGCGCTCGCCCGGGTGCTTGCGACCAGCTGCACGCAGGTCGTGATCATCGGCGGCGAGAGCTCGATACACGGGCTGAGCGGGTTCGCTCCAGGCGTGAGAGGCCTGCCGGACGCCGACCTGCCGCCTGCATTGGCGATCGCTGATTGGCTCCTCGATCGGGCCGGCGCGACCCCTGCGCGGCGGTTCGTCGGCGTCCCCCCTGATGGGACGCCGATCAGCGATTGGCCCCCGCTCGATGAACGAACCGGTCTGGTCGTGATGGGTGACGGGTCGGCGCGTCGCAGTGTGAAGGGGCCGGGCTACCTCGACGACCGTGCTGAGGGGTTCGACGATCTGGTGGTCTCTGCTCTGGCCGCGGGCGACGTCGGCGTCCTCGCCGATCTCGATGAGGCACTGGCAGCTGACCTGCTGGTGGCCGGCGTTGGACCGTGGAAGGCGGCTGCGCGGATCATCGGCGGCGAGCGCAGATGGCATGGCGAGGTCCTGTACGCCGACGCGCCTTATGGCGTGACGTACCTCGTCGCGTGCTGGCTACCCGCGTGAGCGATCGCGTCGTCGTCGTGCTGGGCCCAACCGCTACGGGCAAGTCTGAGCTCGGCATCGAACTGGCACGCCGGCTCGGCGGCGAGGTCGTCNNAACGCCGACTCGATGCAGCTGTATAAGGGCATGGACATCGGTACCGCCAAGCTGCCGGACGGCGAGCGGCTCGGCGTCGTCCATCATCTGCTCGACGTCTGGCCGGTCAGGCAGACCGCGAGCGTGGCCGAGTATCAGACCAGGGCGCGGGCGGCTATCGCCGAGATAGCCAGCAGGGGAGCGCTGCCGATCCTGGTTGGTGGGTCAGGTCTCTACATCAGGTCGGTGCTCGACGAGATGAGCTTTCCTGGTACGGACGCCGAGGTGCGAGCCAGTCTCGAAGCCGAACTCGCCGCGTCGGGGCCGCAGGCACTCCACCAGCGGCTCGCCCGGATCGATCCGCTGACCGCGGGCGAGATCCTGCCAACGAACGGCCGCAAAATCGTNNATCACCGGGACGATGCCCGCGTACGCGTCGATCTACGACGCCGTGCTGATCGGACTCGACCGGCCGACGGCCGAACTCGACGAGCGACTGACCCGAAGGGTCGATGTGATGTGGCAGCGCGGGCTCGTCAGCGAGGTACGTGAACTCGCCGACCACCATGGCCTGCGTGAGGGCGTGACGGCACGACGGGCGGTCGGTTACAAGCAGGTGCTCGCGATGCTGGACGGCGGCTTGTCCGACGACGATGCGCGAGCCCAGACCGTGCAGGCGACCAAGCGGTTCGTGCGGCGGCAACGCTCGTGGTTTCGACCGGATCCCAGGATTCACTGGCTGTCTGCCGACAGCTCGACCGCGGAGCGCGCCGCGGAACTCGCCGCGCCGCTGACGCCGGAGCGTCCGTAAGCCCCGGGTGGTTCGGCGCGTCTCGATGCGGGGTATTGGTCGGGCATGACGACGATGAGAGCGACTCGGCAAACCGTCAGGCACGCGGCGACCGGCACGGGGTCCCGCGTGCTCGCCCGCGCGGGGCTCGTGGCGCGCGGCGTGATCTACCTGCTGATCGGGTGGGTGGCCCTGATGTTGGCACTCGGCAAGTCCAACCAGGAGGCCGACCAACGGGGCGCGCTCCAGATCCTCGCGAGCAAGCCGCACGGCTCGTTGCTGTTGTGGCTCGTCGCGGGCGGGTTCGCCGCCTACTCGCTGTGGCGGCTGAGTGAGGCCGCGTTCGGCGTCACCGGTGAACGACCGGGCGCCGGCCCGCGCATCAAGTCGCTCGCCCGAGGGGTCATATACGCGTTCTTCGCGGTGATGACGGTCGGCGTCATCAAGGGTTCCGAGGGCAGTCAGACCCAGAAGCAGCAGGACTACACGGCGAGAATCATGCGTCACGGCGGCGGTCGCTGGGCCGTCGGCATCATCGGTGCGATCGTTCTCGTCGTCGGGCTCATGCTCGTTGTCGAAGGGCTGCAGCGGAAGTTCGAGAAGCTTCTGCGCACGGACCAGATGAGCGCTCGCACACATCGGGTGGTCCGGATGCTCGGCACGATCGGTACGGTCGCACGCGGCCTGGTGTTCGCAGTGGCCGGCGCGTTGGTCATCGACGCAGCAAAGACCTACAACGCTTCGAAGGCGCGTGGTCTCGACGGAGCGCTTCGCACCTTGCGTGACCGGGCGTTCGGGCCATACATCCTCGGCGCGGCCGCGATCGGTCTGATCATGTTCGGCCTCTACGGCCTGTGCGAGGCACGGTGGCGGAAGGTCTGACCGGATAATCTGGCCCGATGCGTGAGGTTGCGACCCGCGAGGGTGCGATCAGGCTCGGGCAGTTTCTGAAGCTAGCCGACCTGGTCGCCGCCGGCTCCGACGCGAAAGCGATGCTCGCGGACGGTGTCGTCACCGTGAACGGCGAGCCTGAGACGCGCCGCGGTCGGCAACTCGTCAAGGGTGACATCGTTGCCGTCGACGGGCGAGAGCTTCGGGTCGGCTGAGCTGGCCGCCGCGCGTCGTACCATCGCACGTGTGGACAACATCGCGTTCGTCAAGGGCCACGGCACCCGCAACGATTTCGTGCTGCTGCCCGACCCTGACGGCGCGCTCGCCCTGACCGCCGAAATGGCAGCTGCCATCTGTGATCGTCGCAGTGGAATCGGCGCCGACGGCGTGTTGCGCGTCGTGCGGGCCGACGCAGAGGCCGACGCGATCGCGATGGCAGGTTCGGCAACCTGGTTCATGGATTACCGCAACTCCGATGGCAGTATTTCCGAAACCTGCGGTAACGGATTACGGGTTTTTGCGCGTTTCCTCGTTGACACCGGTCTTGCGCAGCCGGGACGCCTGCAGATCGCGACTCGCGGAGGAGTGGTCCACCTCGACGTCGACATCGACGGCGACGTCACCGTCGACATGGGCGCGGCCACTTTGGGCACGCTCTCGACCGCCGTCGTCGGCGACGTGGCGTATGAGGGCGTCATGGTGTCGATGGGCAACCCGCATCTCGTCTGCGTAACCGACGCCGACCTGGAATCCCTCGATCTGACCACGATTCCGGACGTCGACCCGCTGGCGTTCCCCGCAGGCGTCAACGTCGAGTTCGTCAACATCGTCGGTGATCGACACGCCGTCATGCGCGTGCACGAGCGTGGCTCGGGAGAGACGCAGTCGTGCGGCAGCGGCGCCTGCGCGGTGGCCGCCGTCCTGGCCGCGATCGATGGCTCACTCACCGGCGAATACCTCATCGACTTGCCGGGTGGCCGGCTTTCGGTCCGTTTCGACGACGAGGGCCATTTGTTGCTGCGCGGGCCGGCCGTGCTCGTGGCCGAGGGATTCTGGCGCACCGACCGGCACTGATCATCCGCCGCCGCTGCGCGCCGTCCCGCGGAGTCGCGTTCAGCTGAACGCGGCCGCCGCGGTTGGAAACGACAGCGTGACGTCTCGGGTCTCTCGTGCAGAATGGTTTGTTGTGCAAACCTATTGCCATGGCAACCGAATCGGCAAGTATGGGTGGGGATCCACAGCAACTGCTGTCGCGCAGCCGCGAACTAACGGCTCGGGTGCGCAGTGCGCAACGGGTGACGTGGGTGCCACTTGCGGTGTTGGCGGCGGCGACCTTCGGCGCCGTGCCGGCCTATAGGTTCAGCCATTCTGTGAGGACGTGCCGGACCTGGGTCCACCCACATGGGCAGAGCGGCACGATCTGTCTCGTCTACAACTCGGCCGCCTTCGTGTACTGGCCGATCGCCCTCGTGGCGGCCTACGTGACGATAGCCGCGTTGTACCTCCACAGGTCACGGGCGCGTGGGGTCGGAACACGCGTTCGGCCCTACGTCATCGCCGGCATCGCTATCGCCGTGCTGTTGACCGGCACCTCGCTCTGGGTGGACCGCCACCCACCGACCGACCCTCACGACATCTTGGGACTGCACATCGCGGCGTTGCAGGCTGGCTCGATCTTCAGACTGACGGGGCCGGCGTCGGCCATCGGGCTCGCGCTCTTGGTTCTGGCCTGGGCCGAGCGCAGCCGTGCGCTGCTTGTCTTCGCCTTCGGGTACATGGCGATCGTCCTGATACCGATCGACTTCGGATGGGTCATCGCCCGCCCGTCGCGGTGGTCGTTCCTGCCCCACTTCGTCATAGACGGCAGTGTGTTACTACTCGGAGCGATCGCGTTCGCCTTGGCTCAGCGAGCGGCCCGGCAGTCCTCCGCATGACCGGCCACCCGGCCAACGGACTCGATGACGTTGTCCATCAGCGGGTGCGTCTCGGCATCCTCACCATCGCCCACGAGGCACGGCAGGTGGAGTTCGGCTTCTTGCGCGCCAACCTCGAACTGACGGCCGGAAACCTGTCCCAACACCTCACCGTCTTGGAGAGCGCCGGGCTTATCACGATCGAAAAGGGCTACGCCGGCAAGCGCGCGCGCACCTGGATCACCCTGACCAAAGCTGGCCGACTCGCTCTTCGTGAGGAGATCACCCAGCTCAAACTCCTGATCAACCAGATCGAGAGCGCGGACAGGCCCCGGAATGGGGCGGTCGCGCCCGACTGAGGAGCGCGCTCAGCATCCCGCCGTCCGCTGATCATGCAGTTGTTGTCTCGAGTCGTCGGCGAGTCGAGACAACAACTGCATGATCACCGCTGGGGGAGCGGCAGCTGGTCGGTCGGGCCGGTTGGGAGATCGCGCAACTTCCGGAGCGGCGAGAAGATCACCCAAAGCGGAGCGAGCATGATCGCGATGGCGGCGATCCAGAGTGCGTGGCGGACGCCGAACTCGGTCCCCAACCAACCGCCCAGCAGCCCACCGACCGGCATCGTGCCCCATACCAGGAATCGCATCGTTGCGTTCATTCGCCCGAGCAGCGCTCGGGGTGTGATGCCTTGCCGGAAGCTCACCTGAGCCACGTTGTAGACGACCGAGCCGAACGAGCCGAGGAAGATGCCTAGGGCGGTCAGTCCGAGCCGCCAGTCGTGGTGCGTCAATGGAAGCAACAGCCCGGCAGGGGCGCCGAACGCAGCTGCAACCCAGATCGTGCGGGCCTGCCCGAGCCACGTGCTGATTCGCCCGCTGGTGAGCGCGCCGAGCAAGGCACCGACGCTGCCGATGCTGAACAACAGGCCGATGCCGCCGGGCGAGAGGTGCACGTTGCGTACAAGAAACAGAATCTCGAGGGCGAATGTCGCGCTGCTGCAGAGGTTGAAGGTGCCCGTAGAGCCGGCGATCTTGCGCAGGATCGGGTGTCCGAGCACGAACCGCAGGCCTTCCCCGATCTCTTTGCCGAGGTTCCGTTGTTCGGGCTTCGCGGGCTCGGGTTCGCGGGCTCGGATCGCGGTCACCCATCCCGCCGACCACAGGAAGCTGAGTGCGTCGGCCGCGACCGCGTATGGCGCCTTCAACGCCTGCACGAGAAATCCGCCGAGGCTCGGCCCGGCTATCTGCGATACCGCGCGCGTCGCCTCGAGCTTGCCGTTGCCGTCGACCAGCTGATCGTTGCTGACCAGCTCCGGCAGGTAGCTCTGGTAGGCCACGTCGAAGAACACGGTCAGGACGCCGGTCAGCAGCGCCACCACGAAGAGTTGAGTGATCGTCAGCTTGTGCATCAACGCAGCCACCGGAACCGAGCCCAGAGTGAGCGCGCGGCCGATGTCCGCCGCAATCAGGATCGGTCGGCGGCGCACTCGGTCGCACCAGGCGCCCGCGGGCAGGCCGACGAGCAGGAAAGCGGCTGTCTCACAGGCGGTCAGCGCACCGATTTCGAAGGCGGTCGCGTGCAAGGTATTCACGGCTACCAGCGGCAATGCCAGAAAGCTGACCTGCGAGCCGATCTGGCTGACCGCGTCGCCGAGCCAGAGCCGGCGGAAATCGCGGTGATGGAACAGGCTCCGGGTTCGCCCCGCAGGCGGCGACTCCGCGCTCAGGGCGGCAGACTCGGTCACGGATACGAGCTTGATCTGACTGATTGGGAAATGTCAATCACTTAATCGAGAACGCCTACACTCGTCGTCCATGGCGCTGAATTCGGAGGGTCGGCGGCCCGCGACGCTGCAGGAGATGCGCGCGTTGGCCTCGCCGATCCGGTTGCGCATCCTGCGACTGACCTTGGACGTCTCCCTGACCAACAAGGAGATTGCCGGGCTGCTGCGACTCTCCCCGGCGACCACGCTGCACCACGTCCGCACGCTTGCCGACACCGGATTTCTGGCTGCTGAGCCGGTTCGGAGGGGCACCCGCGGCTCCCGCGAGCGGCCCTACCGCGCCACCAAGCTGTCATGGCGGATCGACACGTCCGATGTCGACCCGGCAGGGCTGGTCAAGCGCGCATCGTTGCAAGCGATGCTGGCCGAGGTCGGCGAGCTGCCTGACGACACCCCGCCCATGACCACGCGCCTGGGCCTTCGGCTCTCGCCGGGCCGCAGGGAGGAGTTGATGGACCGCCTCGACGCGATCTTCGACGAGTTCGAAAAGCTTCCCGTCGAGATGGACGGCGAGGCGTTCGCGGTCTTCGTGGCTGTCTACCCGCGCGGGCCGGCGTCCTGAATGGTCACGTACCTGCCGGTAATCGGCTAGGTCGACCGCCGCGGCCGTGCCACCATCGATAGGGGAAGAACTCCTAGCTGGCAAGCGTTGGAACAGGCGATGACGAAACTACCTAGCACCGCGAACGGCGAGTTCGCCGACGATGACGTGCTGGCCGCCGCCGACGCCTTCGCTTCCGACAGTTTCGACGGCGACCAATATGACCGCGAGGATCGCCAGGCGCTGCGTCGTGTCGCCGGCCTTTCGACCGAACTCGAAGACGTCACCGAGGTCGAGTACCGGCAGCTGCGACTCGAGCGCGTCGTCCTGGTCGGCGTCTGGACGGAAGGAACGCTGCGCGACGCCGAGAATTCGCTGATCGAGCTGAAACTGCTGGCTGAGACGGCCGGGTCCGACGTTCTCGACGGCATCATTCAGCGTCGCGACAAGCCTGATCCGGCGACCTACATCGGCTCGGGCAAGGCCAAGGAGCTGCGCGACATTGTCGTCGCCACCGGTGCCGACACCGTGATCTGCGACGGCGAGCTCGCCCCGGGCCAGCTGCGCCAGCTCGAAGAGGTCGTGAAGGTCAAGGTCGTCGACCGGACCGCCCTGATCCTCGACATCTTCGCCCAGCACGCCCGCAGCAAGGAGGGCAAGGCGCAGGTCGAACTGGCCCAGATGACCTACTTGCTCCCGCGTCTTCGTGGGTGGGGTGAATCGCTGTCCCGCCAGGCTGGTGGCCAGGCGGCAGGAGGTGTCGGCATCGGTGGCCGTGGCCCTGGTGAGACGAAGATCGAGACCGACCGTCGCCGCATCCGAGCCAGGATGGCGAAGTTGCGCCGGGAGATTGCCGACATGGCCACCGCCCGGGAGGTCAAGCGTCAGGAACGGCGTCGCGGCGAGGTCCCTTCGGTCG
This sequence comes from Actinomycetota bacterium, assembly GCA_003134755.1. GTDB lineage: Bacteria > Actinomycetota > Actinomycetes > Acidothermales > Acidothermaceae > PALSA-607. The sequence goes on from PLCK01000148.1 coordinate 12,995, forward strand.
CCATCGCCGGGTACACCAACGCGGGCAAGTCGTCGTTGCTCAACCGGCTNNTGTTCGCCACCCTCGACCCGACGGTTCGACGGGCGCAGACGTCCGATGGCCGGGCCTTCACGCTCACCGACACCGTCGGATTCGTGCGGCACCTGCCGCATCAGCTGGTCGAGGCCTTCCGTTCGACCCTGGAGGAGGTCGCCCAGGCCGACCTCATCGTGCACGTCGTCGACGGTTCCGACACCGACCCGTTTGCCCAGCTGGTCGCCGTCCGGCAGGTCTTGGGTGAGATCGACGCGGCCGACGTCCCCGAACTGATCGTGGTCAACAAGGTCGATATCGCCGACTCCGAGGTCGTCGACGCTGTCACGCGTTCAGAGGAGCGGCGCGGGAACCGAGTCATCGTCGTCAGCGCGCGCACCGGGGTCGGCATTGACGACCTGGTGGCTGCCCTTGACGACCTGGTCCCTCGCTCTGACGTGTGCATCGACGTGCTCGTGCCGTTTTCCGAGGGGCGCCTCGTGGCCCGGATCCACGAGTTGGGTGAGGTTCTCGACGAGGGTCACACCGGTGAGGGCACCCGTATTAGGGCGAACGTGCCCGCGCGGGTGGCCGCCGAATCGGCACGGTTCGCCGTGACCGCCCTCAGTGGAGCGTGAGGCAACCATGAAGACGATCGTGGTGCGCTACCAGGCCAAGCCCGACCGGGCGGAGGAGAACCAGAAGCTGATCGAGGCGGTCTTCGCCGACCTCGACGCGCGTGAGCCTGAGGGGTTCACCTACAAGGTCTTCCGGCTGGCCGACGGCATGAGCTTCATCCACGTCATGATCGAGCACGACGACGTCGANNGAGCGCTGCGACGTCCCGCCGGACGCCAGCGCGGCAACCGTCGTCGGCGGCTTCCGCTGACGTAGTACCGCCAGCTGCCCTGATTGGGCCGGTTTGAGCGTGGTCGGTCGAGAAGTGTGGGTCCGTTCGGAGGCTCAGGTCCCGCCGAACGGGTGACGATAACCGGCGCGTGACGTTCAACCTGCCGAGCCGCGGTCTGCGCGTTGCCCTCCTCGGCACGCTTGCCGTCAACGGCTTGGCGGGCGCGATGCTGGCGCTGCCGCATCGGTCGGGCACCGGCGCTCGGGTCTCGGCGGCGGGCCTCGTCCTGGCCGGGATCGTCGCCTGCGTCGCGGTGATCATCCGAAGCTGGCGGGACCCGGCCTACCGCCGGAGTTGGCTGCTGCTCGCGGTCGCTCCGATGGCTGAGACCGCCTGGCTCGTCAGCGCGCTCTACCCGTCCATCTGGCACGGCGCACTGCCTGCGCAGCCCGCGGGTGATGTCGGGCACCTGCTCGCCGTCCCTTTCCTGATCGCGGCTCTACTCGGTCTGCCGACGCCGAAGCACGACCGTCGGACCAGGCTGCGGACGGCGCTCGACGCGCTAGCGGCCGCGTTCGCCTTCGGGGCGCTGACGTACAACTTCGGCGTGCCGGCCGGGACCAGTCACCTTGGAGCTTTGCAGCCCATCTTCGGCATGGCGCTCGGCACGACCGTCGTGGCGGTGCTCGCGCGGGCTCGATTCGAGGGCGGCCTTGCGCTGCCGACGCTGCTCTCCATCGTCTCGGGCATCTGTCTGGTCGGCTTCTCCGCGACCTTGGCGTCGTATCACGTGTCGCATGCCGGCTGGTCGGCCCAGGATCCCTACCTGACGATCGGCGCGCTCGGCCACCTGCTGATCGTGTACGGCAGCCTGCAGCCGGTCAAGGCGCGCGACACGGTGGCGGTGCTTCGACGACGTGAGCAGATCGCCGTGCTGGCGCCCGTGCTGCCGCTGCTTCCGGTGGCGATCGTCGTCGTCGCCTCGATACTGACTGGAGCGAGGCTCGCGACCGTCACGCTTGTTCTGCTCGGCGGTCTGGTAGCCGTCATCCTCGTCTCGACGTTGTTCGCGCGGCTCGACCAGCTGGTGCTTTCCCGCACCC
>PLCK01000069.1 GCA_003134755.1 Actinomycetota bacterium
AGGAGTTCGGCGGCTACGCGGCGTCCATGAGACTCGGGGTCGAGCGACTCGAAGCCGCCTTGCCCCGCATCGGCGAACTACCGCTCGGCGGCACCGCAGTCGGAACCGGCATCAACACGCCACCAGGGTTCGCCGCACGGGTCATCGACATCTTGGCCACCACAATGCAGCTGCCGCTCTCCGAGGCCCGCAACCATTTCGAGGCTCAGGGCTCGCGGGACGCGCTCGTCGAAGCGAGTGGCGTCCTGCGAGTCATCGCCGTGAGTCTCTACAAGATGGCCAACGACCTGCGCTGGATGTCCTCAGGACCGCGCACGGGGCTCGCGGAGATCCACCTGCCCGACCTGCAACCGGGGTCGTCGATCATGCCGGGCAAGATCAACCCGGTGCTTCCCGAGGCGGTGTGCCAGGTGGTCGCCCAGGTCATCGGAAACGACACCGCGATCGCATTTGGCGGCGCGGCGGGCAATCTCGAACTCAACGTGATGCTGCCCGTCATCGCCCGCAACCTGCTCGAGTCGATCCGGCTCCTCGCCAACATCTCGCGGCTGCTCGCCGATCGCTGTATTGACGGCATCGAGGCGGACGTCGAGAGGTGCCGCCTGTACGCCGAGTCCTCGCCGTCCATCGTCACGTCGTTGAACAAGTTCATCGGCTACGAGGAGGCCGCGAAGGTAGCCAAACTGTCGCTCGCCGAGAACAAGACGATCCGCCAAGTAGTCGTCGAGCGCGGCTACGTGTCCCAAGGCCTGCTGTCGGAGGCCGATCTCGACGCGGCGCTCGACGTACTGGCGATGACGCGCCGCCCGGAGCACTGACAGCCGACCTATCTCTAGGTCGGACGCAAGAAAGTGGCTGGCACCCCCCGATGGTGCCAGCCACTTCGTCTGTTTCCGGTCCACGCGGACCCGGTGAATCAGTAGGACAGGTGCCGCTTCCAGTAGGACCAGGCGTTACATGGGCTTCCGTAGCGCTCGGCGATGTACCCGAGGCCCCACTGAACCTGGGTGACCGGGTTTACCCGCCAGTCGGCCCCGGCGTTGGCCATCTTCGAAGCCGGAAGCGCCTGTGGGATGCCGTACGCCCCAGAACGACTGTTGCGGATCGTGGTCTGGAACCTGCTCTCACGCTGCCACAGGTTGCTGAGGCACGACCACTGCTCACCGCTCCAGCCACGTTCGGCGGCCAGCGCGCGAGCGATGTCACGAGGGCTGCCCGACACGGCGGCCAGAGTCGACGAACGCGACTGCACCTTCAGCGGTCCCGGCGCCGGCGACTGCGCGCCAGCCGGGATCGTTGCGGAAGAAGCGGTCGTGCCGAAGACCGCGTCCTTGCTGGCCTGTGCAGCAGCTGCCGCACCGATCAATGCACTGCCGACCACTCCGAGATGCATCGCTGAATCGAGTTGTTGCATGACGCTCGGCGTGACGCCGAACGAAACCCCTTCGTGCGAGCCGCTGACTGTCAACAGATCGGGAGCACTATTGGCACCGTTAGCGACGGTGTCGTCGTGAACTGCTTGAGAAGTGTCCGTCGTCGCACCCGTCGCCGCTGCGGCGCCGGTAGACGACTCGGTCGCGAGGCCCGCGACCACACACAATGCGAGAACGACGCTTGCCGTGCCAGAGGCAACGACCGCGCCGCGCGCCGGGATCCGGCTCATCGAGAAGTGTCCTTTCAAGAGCAAGCGTGTGTTGCACAACTGGAGCAGCACATACTTGTTGGGCACCCAAAAACCGGACCGCGATCGATCCGGTCTTGTGCCGCGGCGCGATAGCGCGTTGGAGGGCGGCACGTCGTACATCGCGCCGGTTAACCGGATCGAATGCACGGGATGTGGTCCCAGCATGCATGACTCGACGCACGGAAGCCAAATCACATTGCGTGAGTGATGTCACAAATGCGGTCAGGTGTGAATGTTGTGACAAGTGAGCACAAAATCGAGCCCACAAGGCGTGAAAAACTTGCCTTGGCGGCACCCGCCGGCACCGCACTCTTCGCGTCCGAGCAGTGACTCTTCGTAAGAGTGTGCCTTACGGCGCTTTGTCGATACGTGGAGTTATGCCCTCGACAGCCACCGCGACTGTCAGCTCGAGGTCAGAGAACCAGTGCTGCAGCAAAGGGGTTACGTGCGCGAACATCGAAGGCGCGTATATCTCGATGTCGAGATACATGTCTCGAGATCGAGATACCTTTGGCCGATCGTAACTGACGCAGGCGAGCGAGTTCGGGAGAGCAATTCGAACGCGGCGTCACGCGCCGAAGCGACGCTCGCGTTCGGCGTACGCGCGGACCGCTCGCAAGAAGTCGACGTGTCGAAAATCGGGCCAATAGGCCTCGCAGAAAAACAACTCGGAATGAGCGGTCTGCCACAACAGGAAGCCCGACAATCGCTGCTCGCCCGACGTCCTGATTACCAGGTCGGGATCGGGCTGGCCTTTCGTATAGAGATGCTCGGCGATGTGATCGATATCGAGGAGATTGGCAAGGTCCTCGATACTCGTCCCGCGGCTGGCGTGCTCGTGCAACAGCGACCTGACCGCGTCGGCGATCTCGCGACGTCCGCCGTATCCCACGGCGACGTTCACTATCAGGCCGCCGACGTCGGCCGTGGCGTCCTGGGCCTCCTTCAGCGACCGGGCGGTCGCGTCGGGCAGCAGGTCGAGGGCACCCACCGGGTTGATCCGCCAGCGTCGGGCGGCCGCCAGCTCGCGGACGGCACCCTCGATGATCTCGAGGAGCGGGGCGAGCTCGGCCTCGGCGCGGCTGAGGTTATCTGTCGAAAGCAGCCACAAAGTGACCACTTCGATGCGCAATTCGGAGCACCAGCCGAGGAATTCGTCGATTTTCGCAGCACCCTTGCGATGCCCCGAGGCTACGCCGACGCCGAGCGCCTTCGCCCAGCGACGGTTTCCGTCGAGGATCACGCCAACGTGTCGGGGCACCAGATCCGGCGTCAGTGCCGCCACCAGCCGACGCTCGTACGCCCCATAAAGGATCGCACGGACGCCCATGGCGGGACGGCACCTCCGATCGCTGGCCTCGGGCGAACCTTATCCCGCAAGCGGGCCAGCGGCTGATCAGGACGTGGCAGGACCCGCGTCCCTCACCGAGGCCCCTAGGACGCCGTCGGACCCGCGTCTCTGACCTGCTCGACGGTCCGCATCGCGTCCCGCAGCTGCCCGAGCCACTCCTGGGTGTTCTTGCCCACGAGCCGGACGCACCAGGCGAGCGCATCGCTGCGGCTGCGCGCAACACCGGCGTCGACAAGAGTGTCGAGCACCAACCGGTCACGCTGACGCAGCCGCGTCATCACGGGTATCGACAGGCTGGTGAAGTGCTCACGCCGCTCACCGCACGACGCGCCCCAGGCGATCTTGCGACCGAAACGGTGCTCAGCCTCGTCGGCGATGGCCATCCGAGCCCCGCGGGTCTGCTCCCTGAAGGCCTTGATGCGCCCCGCCCACGCCGCAGCGCGCTCCTGCTCGCTGGTGTCAGTGTCGACCTCGGGCGACGGCAGCTCGCCGACGATCGTGATCTCTTCGCGGTCGACGATGACCTCAGGGGCCGCGACGAACCAATCAGACGGCAGCCGGCCGGCGAACCATCCGCGGGCGACCTCGTCAATGTCATGTGTAGTCATGTAGCGATGATTACATGATTACAGTGCAAGCACAACATCGCACCCGCTTCAGTTTGCTCGTGTTCGCTGGAGGCGAATTGGGTTGGGCCAGGCGGCGCAACGCCTGACGGCCGGATGGATGAACGAACTCTCATGTTCGCCTTACCGTTTGGTCACTGTCCCCTGCCGATGCTGCCGGTGGGGGTTAGCGCGGTGACCGGCACGTGGGGGAACGGACACCCAACGGAACGGCAGAGGAGACCCATGCGAGGCAGCACCCGCTTCATCGCAACCATCGCCGCCGGCGGCCTCGTCGCAGGCGGCGCGGTCGCCCTATCGCAGACGGCGACTTCGGCAAAGACCACCAAGACTGCGGTGTCGTCAACGACAGGCGCGGCGTCGAACACGGCGATGCAGAGACTCGTCGATGAAAGCGACCAGTTGCACGCAGCAGTCGATGCCGCGCGGGCGCAACTCGCCCCACTGACTGCCGCGCCCACGACTGCCGCAGACACCGTCGACAAGGCTGCGTTCCTCGCCCAGGCCCAGCAACTCGCGGCAGCCAAGGCCGCACTTGCCGCAGCCGAGCGACAACTCGCCGCCGACGACGCGCTATTGGCGAAGCTGCGGGGAGCAACGGGGCACGGCGCTCCGACGAACACCGGAGCAACGCGGGGCTCGACCTCGCAGACAGACGCGTCCGTCGCCGCAACCACTGAGGTCGAGGCGCCGGTACAGAACCCACCGCCTACCTACCAGACGCCGTCGCCTACGCGCACCGCAACACGTACCAGCACCCCGACGCCTCGACCCACCCCCACGTATGGAGGCGGCGATGACTGACAACCGGCCGAACGCCCTGATCGCCGAGCAGCAACGGGTGCGCGGATCGCGTGCCACGACGGCGCGCGCTCTGACCCGTCGCCGCTTCCGTCGGCGGGTGCTGCCGCCGCTCGCTGTAACGTCCGCGGTTCTGCTTGGAACCGGCGGTGCGAGCGCGTGGGTGTACAACGCAATCGAACACAAGACGTCGACCGCGACGGGCTCCGACGCGACCGATCAGCTGTCGACACTCGAGCAATTGCGCGCGCAGCTCGCTGCGGATCAGCAGGCGTTGGCCGCGATCGCCGGCGCGCCCGCCGGCACTTTGCCAGCCGCGACCTCACCGTCGGCCGACGGCGGCACGTCCGCGGCCGGTCCGGCCTCCACGACGTCCGGCCCGCCGTCCGTCGCCGGACGACTCACACCAACGCGGCCTGCTGCGGGTGCCCCCAAGACGTCAGGAACGGTCGCCACCGGCGGCCCAGCTGGCACCACCGCAGTTACCACGCATCCACCGGCGGCCGGGCAGACTCACCCGGCGGCAGGGCAACCGCAGCCACCTGCCGCACAACCGCCCCCGACCCAGGCACCCAAGCCTGCTCCGGCACCGGCACCGGCACCGGCGCCCGCGCCTGCTCCGGCTCCGCCACCGCCCGCGCCGAAACCGACTGTGCATGCGACGTCGGGCGCATCGGGTGGCTAGTCCGCCCGCCTTGAGCGCGCGACGTCGACGCCCGGCCGCAGAAGTGGCCGGGCGAACGCGTGCCATGGCGACGGACATCTCGGTGACCGCATGGGGCGCCGAGGCTGATGAGCTCGAAGCCGCCATTGCGGCGGCCCTCGAGGTCTTTCATCAGGTCGAAGCCGAATGCACGCGCTTCGATCCCGCCAGCCCGTTGATGCAGGCGAATGCGAACAACGACAGGCCGATCGCGGTGCCTTCGTTGTGCTTCGCAGCGCTCACGGCGGCCGCACACGCATACGAGCGCACGGACGGCCGCTTCGATCCGCGCGTGCACGACGACCTGCGCCGTCTCGGCTACACCCGCAGCATGGGATTCGAAACAGGCCATGTCGAGGTCGACGACGCCGAGGTCGACGGCCGTGCTGACCTCGCGCCGTGGCGGCCGACATTCGACGCGCGTGAGAGCACGGTGCACCTCGACGGATCTCAGGTCGATCTCGGAGGCATCGGGAAGGGCCTAGCCGTCAGGTGGGCATCAGCAGTGTTGCGCCGGACCACCGCCGACTATCTCGTCGAGGCAGGCGGTGACTGTTATGCGGCCGGCTCCGCACCTGATGGCGGAGCATGGCGAGTCGGCGTCGAGGACCCGCTCGGCGCACCCGACCCGCTCCTTGTCCTCGAGGTGGCAGACCGCGCTGTCACGACGTCCTCCATTCGCATCCGACGGTGGACCGCGGGCGACCGGCCCGTACACCACCTGATCGATCCTCGCACCGGGCTGCCGGGCGGCATCGGCGTTCTTGCGGTGACGGTGGTCGGATCCGATCCAGCCGTCGCCGAGGTTGACGCGAAGGTGCTGTTCCTCGAAGGCAGCGATCGCATCGCCGCAGCGGCCACCGACATCGCCGCCTGCTGGGTCACCGAAGACGGCGAGCTGATGACGACACCGCACCTCGAGCGTTGCGTCATGTGGCGGCGGCAATGAGCCAGCGAGCTACCCCAGCCGCAATGTCCGAGACAGCCTCCCGCCCGGGCCATCGCTTCGACTGGAACGTCGCCCTCATGGCGTTCGGCCTCAGCGTGCCGTGCGGCTACCTGGTCATGCGGCTGGCACTGCCCGCGGTCCACGACAGGTACTTTCCGTGGATCGTCGGCCGTGCCGCTGGATTGTCGGCGTACGCAGCGCTCGTGCTGCTCGTCGTTCTTGGTATGTGGCTGCGGCATCCGTGGCGCCAGCGGTTCATGTGGCCACACGCCGAAGGGCAGTTCCGTCTGCACGCCGCTCTGGGTGTCGCGGTCGTCGCGCTTGTCGGCGCACACATCGTGTCGCTCGTTCTCGACAAGTACGCGGGCGTCAGCTGGCTCGCGGTCGTCGTTCCGTTGAAAGCCACCTACCGGCCTGACGCCGTATCGGTGGGCGTCTTCGCGCTGTACGCCCTGCTCGCCGTGACGCTGACGGCACGGCTCGGCGGCCGCGCCGTCGGGCGGCAATGGCTGACCGTCCACCGGCTCGCGCTACCTGCACTCGCGCTTGCCTGGTTCCACGGCGTCTACGCCGGCACCGACACCGGCCGCATCCGCGCGTTCTACCTCCTCACGGGCGTGCTCGTCGTGGCTATGGCTGCGACCCGGGCCTTCGGCAGGGAGACCCGCCCACGCAGTCCGGCAGTACCTGTGCCGGCGCCCAAGGCCGCGCCCGTGCGTCTTGCCGCGCACGCCAAACGGGGGGCACCGTGACAGCCACCACGACGGCCGCACTCCGCTCGGCAGAGCAGGTCGTCGCGCCCGCTGACGGTTACGCCAGCGATGCGCTGGCAAGGCTGGGCGATCCGCACGCGCGCCTGCTCGCAGGTCCCGCCGAATTCGGTCACGAGGAATTGGGTGCGCACGAGGTCCGGCTCGGAGCTCTCGAGCTGCCGTCATCGGCCGGCAGCAGGGCCGCGTTCGTCGACCTCATCTCGGCGGCCGGCATCAACGGCCGCGGCGGCGGTGAGTTCCCACTCGCCACCAAGATGCGGGCCTCGATCGGCGCAGCCGGCGCGACCGGCCGGCCGGTTGTGGTAGTCAACGGCTCTGAGAGCGAACCGGCCAGCCGCAAGGACCGCGTGCTGCTCGAACGACGTCCGCACCTCGTCCTCGACGGAGCCTTGCTCGTCGCCGCTGCCGTCGGCGCGCCGCAGATCGTCATCTACCTGCACGCGTCGAGCATGACCACCCACGCTGCTATCAGCAGGGCTATCAGCGAGCGGCCGGCGGACGAGATCGCGCGGATCCTCGTCACAACAAATGACGGCGGCTTCGTGGCCGGCGAATCGAGCGCCGTGGTGTCTGCGCTTTCGGGCGGCCGCGCGGCGCCCGTCCGACGCACGCAACCGGCGGCGGCAAGCGGCATCCATGGCCGGCCGACTGTCGTCAGCAACGTCGAGACCCTCGCGCACGTCGCGTTGGCCGCCCGCTTCGGCGCGTCGTGGTACCGGTCGGCAGGCGGGACGCAGACTCCAGGCTCGACACTGCTCACGTTGGCGGGCGGCCTGACCGAACCGGGACTCGTCGTCGAGGTCACCGGCGCCGTCGATTTCGCCACCCTGCTGACCACCTTCGGCGAATTCGCCGGGCCGCCGCGGGCAATCCTGCTGGGCGGCTACGGCGGCAGATGGGTCAGCGGAGGTGCGGCGTGGAACGTGCCCATCGATCGCGGCCTGCTTCGCCGCGCCGGCGTGCCCCTCGGCTGCGGCCTGGTCGCACCGTTGCCTGCGTCGGCGTGTGGACTCGAGGTGACTGTCCGGCTATTGGACTACCTCGCTGACCAGAGTGCGGGACAATGCGGTTCGTGCCTGCTCGGCCTGCCACGGCTGGCGGCGCAGCTTCGTGATGTCGTTGACGGCGTCGCGACGCGTGGTGAGGTTCGTCGCATCCTCGAACTCGCACAGGGCGTGTCAGGGCGCGGTGCATGTGCGCATCCGGACGGCGCGGTCACGCTGCTCGAGAGCGCGTTCGAGGTCTTCCGCGACGACGTACGAGCGCACGCCCGAGGCCGCCATTGCAGCGGCCGGGCGAGCGGCTGGTTCCCGCTCCCGGGTGACATGAACCTGACGGATCTGTCATGAGCGACCACGTCGGGCGGCTCGTCGTCGACGCCGCGAAGTGCGACGGCCACGGCATCTGCGTACTGCGCTGCCCTGATCTCCTGACGCTTGACGCCTGGGGATTTGTCGGTATAGAGACCGACGAGCCTGTGACTGGGCGTGATCTTCGGCGGGCCCGCAGTGCGGCCGCAGCCTGCCCCGAGCGGGCGCTTTCGGTCGTCAGCGTTGACATCAAAGCTGGCCTCCGCATCCTGCCTAGCGCACACTCGTCGATGTGGCAGACCTCCGTGAACCACCCCGAAGGGGCGGACCCCCAGGAGATCGGGCACGCAACCGGCGGGCCGCGTCCATGACGAATCCCGCCCCGCGGACCTGGCTCGCTCCGGTCGCAGGGATCTGCGGGGTGGTCCTGGCCGTCATCGCCGTGGCGATCGCGACCCAGCCGCACCTCCATGTCAGCATGCCGACCGCAGTCGAGATTGCAGGCGGCCACACCCCAGCCGCAGGGGGTGACGAGTCCGGCTCGCCACGCCTCACGCTCGTCTACCCTAGGCGCAGCGTCGACGTCCTTGACGAGCCCGACGCCGATGACGCGACCACCGGATCAACCTCGGCCAGCGCGCAGACCGATGACGCGACGTCGAGCCCGCGTCCGACACCGCTGGCGCGACCGTTCCCGCACCGGAGCGACGACGGCTCCGCAGCGCAGCCCACCGGCCTCAGCGACTACCCGAGCCCCACGCCGTCCCTGACCGGAACGCGATCGGGTTCTGGAGAGCCGCCCGACGACGGCGGCTGGGTGCCGAGCACGAGCACGTCGCCATCACCTTCGCGCAGCCCATCCCCGTCATGGCATCCGTCCCACAGCCCGACGGGGAGTTGGACGCGAACTCCGACACCGAGTACGAGCCCGAGTCAAAGCGCGACCCGCAGCGATGAGTGAGCCGCTGTGAAAACCAGCGGAGCACGGCACGCAGCTGACCTTCGACTCGTACGCTCAACCGCATCTGTTCAAGCCGGTCCGATCAGCCGGGATGGCGAACCGCCGAATGCCATCCCTCGTCAGCCGACCTTTCCGCGGGTGCGCTCGCCGCGGCAGCGCCCGAGACGGCATCGCCTGCTCGGTTCGGCTGCGCGGCTCGCGGCATTCCATGCGCTGATCCTGATCGTGGTGCTCGGCGCGGTGGTCGCGGTGCTGGTCCATCAGTTCACCACGAGCTACCAGGCCCTCGCCGCACAAAGTCTGGGCAGTGAGCTGCGTGCATATTCCGCCTCCGCCTCGGCCGACGCTTCCGGGAATCTGGAGAACTTCACCGTCGGATACCTGCAGGCGCGGGCGTTGCCGGCGGGCACCGTTCTCGTCGTCGACCTCCCCGGCAACCACATCGTCGCCACGCCAGGTGCCAGCGAGCTTCTCAAGGAGGCGCGCGTCTCGTCATTGCTCGCGAAGCCGCCCACGCGGGCGTGGTCCAAGGAGATCCGTATCGCAGGCGTGCCGACCGAGGTGCTTGCCGCGCCGCTGCTCGTCGACGGGAGGCAAACCGGCGCATTCCTGGCAACGAGTGACCTCAGTGCAAGCGTCGCGCAACGCTCCCGCGTCCTGAAGTTGTCGTTGGCCGAAGCCGGTATCGCGTTGTTGGCCGGGGTCGCTGGCGCCTACCTCCTGTTGCGCAGGCTCTTGCGCACTGTCGGCCGGATCACGACGGCTGCCGAACAGATCGGCACCGGCGCTCTCGATCGGCGACTCGGTGATCAGGGAATCGACGACGAGGTCGGGCAGCTGGCGTCGACGTTCGATTCGATGCTCGGACGCATCGATACCGCGATGACCGCCCAACGCCGCCTGCTCTCGGACATCTCCCATCAATTGCGGACGCCGCTGACCGTCGCCCGCGGGCATCTAGAGGTGCTGCACCACACCGGCGAGATCGCCGACCCCGACGCCGTCACAGAAACCGTCGTGCTCGTGCTCGACGAGCTCGACCACATGCGTTCGTTGGTCGAGCGGCTGCTGCTGCTCGGCCGGGCGATGGAACCGGACTTCCTGTCCCCCGACCTGATCGACGCGCGTTCGTTCCTCGCCGATCTCTACACGGCCTGCCAAGTGCTCGCGCCGCGACGATGGGCGCTGACCGCCGTCCCCGACGTCGTGGTCTGCGCGGATGCGTCGAAGCTGCGCGGAGCGCTCCTGAACCTCATCGACAATGCGGTCCGGGTCACTGACGCCGACGACGCCATCAAGATCGGGTGCATGCTCGACATCGACGCAGGCTCGTTTGCCATCAGCGTCGAGGACTCTGGCCCCGGCATTCCCGCGCCGCAGCGCGAGGCCGTACTCGCCCGATTCGCCAGGCCCGGCGCACGCGACCAGGACGGCACCGGGCTTGGTCTCGCGATCGTGCGCGCAGTGGCTGAGGCGCATGGCGGTCACGTCGACGTGGGAGAGTCGAACCTCGGCGGTGCTCGTATCGCCATCGTGTTGCCGGCCGAGCTCGTCCGAACTGTCGAGGAGACCTGACGCGTGCACGTTCTGATAGTCGAGGACGACCCGCGAATCGCCTCATTCCTCGACAAAGGCCTGCGCGCCGAGGGTTACGTCACGACGGTTGCGACCAATGCCGTCGAAGCGAACGCGTACTCCGAAGCGCTCGAGGGCGATTTGAGCCTGGTGCTGCTCGATCTCGGCTTGCCCGACGGTTCGGGCGACAGCGTCCTTCAACGACTGCGACAACGCCGCTCCGACGTGTCCATCATCATCCTGACCGCGCGCACGGACGTGAGCGACAAGGTGCGCGGCCTCGACCTCGGCGCCAACGACTACGTCACCAAGCCCTTCGTGTTCGAGGAGCTGCTCGCACGCATCCGGGCCGCGCTGCGAACATCGGCGCAGCCGACCACGACGGAGTTCGTCGTCCTTGACCTGCGGCTCGACCTCTTGACGAAGGTCGCCTGGCGCGCCGGCCAGCGGATCGAGCTCGCCCCCAGGGAATGGGCACTGCTCGAGCTCTTCATGCGCAATCCGACCCATATCCTCAGCCGGACGCGGATTCTCAATCAGGTATGGGAATACGGCTTCGACGCCGGGAGCAACGTCGTCGACGTCTANNTACGTCGGTTACCTGCGGCGCAAACTCAATCGACCGGGTCTCGAGCCTCTGATCCAGACGGTACGCGGAGCGGGCTATCGGTTGCTCGCACCTGACTGACGTCCCGGTCCGCCTGCCTGATGAAGCTGCCATGACAGCTCTTTCATGCAGGGGATCAGAGCTCAAGCGCAGCAAGCAGGTCATCGACGTTGGTCGCCGGACGCAGGCAGGCGAACTGCCTGCACACGTACGCAGCAGGCTCGCCGGCGACGAGGCCGCGATCACGCAACAGCGGCGCCCAGGGTTCGGCGTCAGGGCTGGGTTGGACGGCGACCACCGCGCCGGGTGACGTCGACATTCGGGCTGCTCGCGCCAGCGCGGCCGAACTGTCGCCGACTCCGACGATCGCGATCTCGGCCGGTCCGGCCAGCAGGGCCGACGCGGCCGCGAGGCCCCAACCCGCCGCGCGCGGATATCGCGCGCCGAGAACCCGG
>PLCK01000245.1:0-716 GCA_003134755.1 Actinomycetota bacterium
TAGGGCAGGTCAAGGAGTCAACTGACTTGGGGGCAGTCCCTGACGCCCCAACTGATGCCCGGGCACGCAGTCATGGAGGAGTCCGGTCAGTGAGTGGCGGCCGCCACGAACCGCCGTAGCCCACCCGGCCGAAGACTGATCAGGCACGCTGGCTGTGGTTGGTGGGCTCGTCGAGAAACAGGATGTTGCTCGGAGGGTTTTCGCCGCCATCCGGCTCAGGCCAGGTGCGCAGGCTCATGGCTCACGGTGCCGCCGCTACCGCCTTGCGCAGGGAGGGGGCGAACTGGGCGAGCAGCGAGGCGGGGCCGCTGAGGTCGGCGCCGTCGGGACCGTTGAGGTAGCCGGCGCCGGATCCGGGGACGCCCCGGTGGCCGTATTGCCACACGACCTGACTGGTCCGCGGGTCGACGACGATGACCCGGTCGTTGTGGTCGTCGGTGGCGAGGACGTCGCCGTTGGGCAGCGGGAGGGCAAGCGACGGGTGGTTCAGCTCGGCGGCGCCGGTCGGGCGGTAACGCCACAGGGTGCGCCCGGAGCGGTCGAACATGACGATCTGCCCCGGCGTGGAGTAGTCCACCGTCAGGTACGTGCCCGGGGTCACCTCGTTGGTGTCGGACGGGTAGGCGACGTGGGGCGGGTGAACCGACCACAAGACGGACCCGCCCAGCGTCATCTCGTCGACCCAGTCGCCGTTGATCTCGGTGACGAGCAGGTTG
>PLCK01000245.1:783-4302 GCA_003134755.1 Actinomycetota bacterium
ACCGGGCACGCCCGGCTGGCCGTAGCGGTAGGTGATCGTCCGGCTCGCGACGTCGATCAAGGAGACCGCGGAGTCTTCCTCTTGGGTCGCGATGATCGTCTTGCCGTCGGCGGAGAAGAACGTGTCGTCGGGCACTTTGAACGTCTGGCCGGCGGGAAGGTCGCCGGGCCGCGGGAACTGCCAGAGCAGCTGCCCGGTCGGATCGATCAGCACCGCCCGGTTGTTGCCCTCGTCGGCGACCAGGATCGGGCCGGGCAACACCGAGGGATCCGAACCGGGCGCGAGGTAGCCCGGTCCCGACGGCAAGACCGTCGCACTTGGGCGTGGCGTTTGGCGGGGCGGCACCGAGGTCGTCCCGACCGACGAGATGAGCGTCGGCAAGGCGCTCGAACTGTTGGTGGCCGCCGCGCCCTGATGGGGCGTACCGGCGTGGCATGCGGTCACGACGGACGCGGCGGCGACGATCGAGACGGTGACGCGAGCGCGCCGAGTCGCCCGCAAGCGGGGAGAAGACGGCATGACAACCATCATGTCGGCGCCGGGGTCCCGGTCTCTGCTCCGACCGACCCGCATCGCAAGGACCAAGGTCCCGCAGACCGACGATTTCACTGGCATGACGGCGGTCGTGCGGCTTCGCGCCAACAACCGCGTGGCTAATCAGCTCGGGCTTCGTCAGAACGGGTAGCGGACCTGCGGCCACGTCCGAGGCAGGTCACAGCCCGCCCGATTGAGGCGTGCGCCCACGACTCGTTCCCCCACCGGTCGACCGATCTGATGACCGGAACGAAACCCGGTTGGCATGAGCCAAACCGTCAGGCACCAACGGCGCTCGGCCCAGTGTTCGAAGCCTTGTGCCGACCGAGGGCCTCACGCGGTCGCGTGTCGGAAAGCAGGGTTTGCCGGCGGCGGGCCTGGGACTTTGTGCCCTTTGCGTGTTGGCCGCCGACACCCATCCTTGCGGCCATGATCAGCGTGAAGGACCACATTCCCGACCGCAGCATTGTCGTCGCTGCGGCGATGACCGCGGTGGCGACGTACACACTGGTCGTTTTGGGTAGCACGGTGCGAGTGACCGACTCCGGGATGGGCTGCCCGGATTGGCCGCTGTGCAACGGCCGACTCGGGCCGGCGGGCGGCACCCACGCGCTTTGGGAACAGTCGCACCGGTATGTGGTCGTGCTTGTTACGGTGCTGGTTCTCGCGACGGCAGCCCTGGCCTGGCGCCGCCGAGTGCGGCAGCCACAGGTGGCTCGGTTGCTCGCGCTCGCTGTCGCAACGCTGATCGCCCAGGCGGTGCTCGGCGCGATCACGGTGTGGACACACAACGCCCCGGTGACGGTCGCGCTGCATCTCGCCTTCGCCATGATCCTCCTCGCCCTCGTCGTCGCCGCGGCGGTCCGCTCAGCGACGCCNNGTGACCAACGCGGATGCGGACACCGCATGTCCATCCTGGCCGCTTTGCAGCGGTCACGCGGCACGTCATCTGGTGGCCCTGCAGCTGGTTCACCGCGGAATCGTGGCCGTCGCGGTTGTGGTCCTTGCCGCCCTCAGCCTCCGCTGTTGGCGCCGTCGAGCGGATCGGGCGGACCGCTGGCTAGGTCTCGCGCTGCTGATCGTGCTGGGCGCTCAAGTGGCCGCCGGCGCCATGGTCGCGACGCGTGGCGCCACGGCGGCTGCCGAGGATCTGCACTTGGCACTGGGGGCAGCGGTCTGGTGCGTGGTGGTCACGATGGCGGCTCGCGGCCACGGCGTCGCGACCGGCGTCAAGGCGATGCCCCCATCGCGGGCGCTGACCGTGGCCGAGTAGGCGAGTTCGACCGGCTCAGATTCCCGCGTGCCTACCCGCCGCGGAGGGCCGCGCAGGGCGTCCTCTCGGGGGCGTCGCGGGGCTGTTCGCCGGTGAGGTATCGGACGACGTCGTCGGTCGCGTAGTTGTCGCGGTCGAATGCGGGCGTCCGGAGGAAGTCAAGGTCTTGGCCGAGCGTGACCAGTTCGGGCCCGAGATAACCGTCGGGCCGGATCTGGGCGAGAGGACCGAGTGCGTGTACCACGAGGGACGCCGGCTCTGGGCGGTACCGGCCCGCTACGGGCATCGGCGTTGCATCTGCGTCGCGCTGTTCAACACCGCAACCAGCGCCGCGGAGCTCATGCGTCGCGCCGTTTCAGCATGACTGCCCCTGCAATGAGCGCGACCGCCGCATAGAGCGCGGTGACACCGATCCCTACCCATGGCGTGAGCTGTGTCGGGTCGAAGTTCATGGTGACCAGGATCTGTGATCCGGCGTTGAGCGGCAGGTACTTGCTGACGTCGGTCGAATACGGCGTCGGCAACGCGGATGCCAGTAGCGGCGCGACGAGGACAATCCCGAAGAGCGTCGCGATCGCGCCCGCGGTGTTGCGGATCAGGAAGCCGAGGCCTACTGCGAGCAGGCCGATCAAGGTCAGATAGATCGCGCCGCCGACGATGGCGCGTAGAGCGCCGGGGGTGCTAAGGGATGCTTGTGCGTGGGTGCTGGCTTGGGCTTGTTGCCCTAGCAGGAACCCGGTCAATGTCGACGCCAAGGACACGACGAACACGATGACGCCGAACACGAGGGCTTTAGCGACCAACACTGGTTGGCGGTGCGGAACCGCGGCCAGCGAAGAGCGGATCATGCCGGTGCTGTACTCGCCGGTAATCACGAGAACGCCGAGCACACCAATCGCCAGTTGCGCCAGGAATACCCCGCGCAGGCTCACCTGGGTTGCGTCCAAACCGATCTGCGCGCCGGGACCGTTGCCTTGCTCCACGCGATGTGCGTGCAGACCGCTGAACAACGTACCCAGCCCAACGATGATCACCACCGCGGCCAACAGGCTGTACCAGGTCGAGCGCAGCGAGCGAAGCTTGATCCACTCCGACCGGATCACGCCGGCCTGGGTGATCCGTGCCGCTGCCACATCGCTGCGGGCAACCGTCGTCGCTGTCATCGCGTTCCCCCAAATGCACTCGGTGCAAGGTCGCCGGTACCCAGTTCACTGCCATGAAACTCGACCGCGTCACGGGTGATCTCCATGAACGCCTCTTCCAAAGTTGCCTGCTGCGGCGTCAGCTCGATCAACGGGATTCCTTCACGCGCGGCAACCAAACCGATGGCGGCACTGTCCATACCGCTCACCTGCAACAGGTCGGGCGCGAGCTTTTGGATGCTATGCGTCGCGCCCGTCAGCAGTGACGCCAGCCGCTGCGCCTCGATGGTGCGGACCAAGACGACGCCGCTGCCCGCGCCGCGGATTACCTCCGCCACGCTGCCCGATGTGATGAGTTTCCCCCGGCCGACCACGATCACCTCACTCGCCGTCACCGCCATCTCGCTCATCAAATGCGACGATACGAAAACCGTGCGGCCCTCCGCGGCAAGCGCCTTCAACAGGTTGCGGATCCACAAAATTCCCTCCGGATCCAAACCGTTCACCGGCTCGTCCAGCAAAAGCACCCCCGGATCACCAAGCAGCGCCGACGCGATGCCGAGCCGCTGC
>PLCK01000240.1 GCA_003134755.1 Actinomycetota bacterium
GTCAACTACCTGCTGCCCGGGATCCTGCTCATCACCGTCGCCTCCGGCATCGCCTACACCGCCTTCCGACTTTTCACCGACGTCTCCGGGGGCATTTTCGAACGGTTCCAGTCGATGCCGATCGCCCGGTCGGCCGTGCTGTGGGGCCACGTACTGACCTCAGTCGTGGCGAACCTGATCTCGCTCGCCCTCGTCGTCCTCGTCGCTGTGGCGATGGGCTTCCGCTCGAGCGCCGGGGTGCTCGCCTGGCTCGCGGTACTCGGAATCCTGGTGCTGTTCACCCTGGCGCTCACCTGGCTGGCAGTTATCCCCGGGCTGACCGCGAANNCCGTTCATCAGCTCGGCGTTCGTACCCACCCTCGGCATGCCGGGCCCGGTGCGCTGGTTCGCTCAACACCAGCCTGTGACCTCGATAGTGACCACCATCCGCGACCTCTACGCCGAGCAGCCGGTCGGCAACGACGGCTGGATCGCCATCGCCTGGTGCGTCGGCCTGTTGCTGGTCGCCTATGCGCTCGCGATGAGTACCTACCGCCGCAAGATCGCCTAAGACCCACCACTGAAGCGGGATAGATCATGCTGACGATCAGCCAGCTCGCGTCCTACGCCGGCGTGACGGTCCGCGCGGTTCGGCACTACCACGCCAAAGGCTTGCTGCCCGAGCCCGAGCGCAACCACTCCGGCTACCGGAGCTACGACGCCGCGGCCGTCGTGGAGCTCATCAGGATCCGCACCCTGGCCGAAGCCGGTGTACCGCTGTCGCGCGTGCGCGAGCTGTTGGCGGCTGTTGACGAGGAGTTCGCAGTCGCGGTCGAGGACATCGACCGCCGCCTGCGCGCCGAAATCCGCGAACGCCAGCGGCACCGGGAGCGGATCGCCCAACTCGCGGCCGGCGACAGCCTGGCGCTGCCGCCCGAGGCGGTCGCCTACCTCGACCGGATGCATGAGTTGGGGTTCCCCAAGCGGCTGATCGAAATCGAGCGCGACAGCTGGATCCTGATCGCGGCTCAGATGCCGGACGAGGTGCCGGCCTTCATGGCGATCAAGCACGCGCAGATCGAGCACGAGACGCTGCGCCGGCTGTATCTCGACGTCGCAGACCTCGCCGACTGTGGGCCCGACGACGCGCGGCTACCAACGCTTGCGGACCGGGTGGCCGCCTTCATCGAGGCGGCCGCCGCCGAGGCCGCGGGGATCGAGGAGGAACAGCCAATCAGCGACGACCTGGTCGCGTTGCTCGACGCAGCGTTCGTCGAGTCCTTCCCGTGCGCGCCGCGCCTGTTCGAACTCCTTGAGGAGCGCGGCTGGACCGGCTGGACCAATATCAGGCGCATCGACCCGTAGTAGCCGTCCCGTTCGGTGCCAGCTGGGGCCGGTTAGTGCCAAAACAGTGCGAACGCAGGCCCCCGGTACGGGGCCCGCGTTCGCGAAAGCCTTGCTGCTACTGGGAAAACGGCGCGAGGCGCCGATTCCGTCTAGATGTCGAAGTAGAGTTCGAACTCATCCCGCGTAGCCGTGCCACGCACGAAATCCCGCTGCATGCCATCTGACCTGCGCTGACTGTGTTTGCTCGTGTTGGCAAACGATGACCCGGTACGAACGTCCTGCGGACTTTCTGCGGACTAACCAAGATCACGAAAGCGGCCCCGGACGGTGCCAGAGCACCGACCCGGGGCCTAGATCCCACCTACCTGGAGAGGTAAAGACCATGAGCAAGACAAGCACAGTCCAGACCCAATCGACGTCATCGACGCCGCCATGCCCGTCGTGGTGCACACAGGGCGTCGGCCACGAGTACGGCTCCGTCGGACGCCACGAGCTGGCCCGCTATCACATCAGCAAGGACTACCTGGACTGGTCGCAGATCATGGCGCTTGAGACGAGGCTCGACGGTCCCGCCGTGTGTGAGGCGCCGTTCATCAGCGTGTGCGCCGACGCGGAAGGACTGAACGCCGAGGAGGCTGCCGAGGTAGTCGCGTCGCTGAGTCTCGCCATCCAGCAGCTCGCCGAGATCAACGGGGCGCGGTAATGGACACACACGATCTTGACGAGATGTACCGGCTGCAGGCTCTTCTCGAAGAGGCCATCGCCGCTGAGGTCAAGGAACGCCTGATGGGATCACAGAGAACGACACAGCGTGGCTGAACCAACTCGACGCCTCGACGCGCGTGACAGGCCGCCGACCATCTGGTGACCCGAACAAAATGACCGGAATCGGCGACGGAAGTGCCTGTTTGGGGGATACGCGAATCGGTCATTCATGCGCAGACTACGATTATCAGCAGAATGCCACCCCCCGGCACGTCTGCTGGGGGCGGCCCGGTTCCACACCCCCATGCGGCCACCGGGCCGCCCTACCTAACTCACCCGCTGTGCGAAGCAGCCTTCATGCGGTCGCGTCAACGCTGCCACCGCATCACGGATGGGTGTTCTGGGAGGCCGTCGACGAACTGCACCAGCCGGCCGAGCGCGTGTTCGCGGAACTACTCAAGCGCAAGTAGAAGGCAGCAAGGAGGCCCGGCGCGAGGTAGGCGCCGGGCTTCACTCTCGCCTGCTAGTTGTCGTCGTCAGGCCCGTCGTCCGTCCTCATCGGGCTCCCGTGTCCCCGCCTCGCAGAACCGTGTTCTCGAACAAGTCGAGGTCAAGGTCGACGTCGTCGGGTAGCGTCAACGCACCCGTTTCCACTGCGCGGCGCAGCGCCGCCGCAAGTCGGGAGCCGTTGCGGAGGGCATCGATGGCAAACTCAAGGGTTTCTTCGGCGTGGGGCGGAAAGTCCGCAACGTTGTCCGCTGTCAGCGAGTACTTGACCCGTCGGAGCCGACTTTCGAGGGTGTCGATCATGAGCCGATCCTGGCAGCCGTGACGGCTGTTTGCTAGTGCTCACCCAGTGGACGCTTGAAGATCATCCCGTCGCCGCTGAACACGAGTTCCCAGCCGAGGGCGCCGAGCTTTGTTGAGTGCTTGGGGAAGCTGGTCCTGACCGAGTTCATTGCGAAGCCCGATGTCCGGGTTCGTCATCCACGCGTTTCCGTCACGCCGGACGACCAGGTATTCCCAAGTCTGCATGCCACGATCCTGGACCCCCCTGCCGACGCG
>PLCK01000274.1 GCA_003134755.1 Actinomycetota bacterium
CGTCGACGTCGCGCAGGTTGTGCGCCGTCGCGCTGCGGATCTCCAGCGTGCCGGAAGGCGTCCGCACCGTCTCCTTCAGGGCGGCTCTGTCGTCGAGATGGCGGCCGGTGATGGTGCGACTGGCCCGCAGTCCGTCGACGGTTCCCTCGAAGCAGACGGTGCCGCCCGCCGTGCCGGCGGCGGGCCCGAGGTCGACGACATGGTCGGCGATCGCGATCGTCTCCGGCTTGTGCTCAACGACCAGCACCGTGTTGCCCTTGTCCCGCAGCTGTAGCAGCAGCTCGTTCATCCGCTGGATGTCGTGCGGGTGCAGGCCGATGGTGGGCTCGTCGAAGATGTAGGTGACGTCGGTGAGCGAGGAGCCGAGGTGTCGGATCATCTTGACTCGCTGCGCCTCGCCACCCGACAGCGTGCCCGACGGCCGGTCGAGCGAGAGGTAGCCCAGCCCGATCTCCCCGAATGACTTGAGGGTCTCCCGCAGCGATGCGAGCAGCGGAGCCACCGACGGTTCGTTCAAGCTCCGTACCCAGGTGACGAGGTCGCTGATCTGCATCGCGCAGGCATCGGCGATGTTGATCCCCTTGATCTTCGACGACCGGGCCTTTTCGCTCAGCCGGGTGCCTCCGCAGTCGGGGCAGAGGGTGAAGGTGATCACCCGATCCACGAACGCCCCAATATGCGGCTGCATCGCCTCGCGGTCCTTGGAGAGCATTGACTTCTGGAGCTTGGGGATCAGGCCCTCGTACGTCAGGTTGATGCCGTCGACCTTGATCTTGGTCGGCTCCTTGTACAACAGGTCGGTGAGCTCGCGCTTCGTGAACTTGCGGATCGGCTTGTCTGGGTCGAAGAAACCGCAGCCGCTGAAGATGCGGCCGAACCAGCCGTCCATGCTGTACCCGGGAACGGTGAGGGCCCCCTCATTCAGCGACAAGGTGTCGTCGTACAGCTGGGTGAGGTCGAAGTCGGTGACGGAGCCCCTGCCCTCGCACCGCGGACACATCCCGCCGAGGACGCTGAAACTGCGCCGCTCCTTGGTCGTGCGGCCGCCGCGCTCGATCGTGACCGCCCCTGCGCCACTGATCGAGGCGACGTTGAACGAGTAGGCCTGCGGCGAGCCGATGTTCGGCTTTCCGAGCCGGCTGAAGACGATCCGCAACATCGCGTTGGCATCGGTGACTGTGCCGACAGTTGAGCGCGGGTTGGCGCCCAGCCGCTCCTGGTCGACGATGATCGCCGTCGTCAGACCGTCGAGTACGTCGACGTCCGGCCGCGCCAGCGTCGGCATGAAGCCCTGTACGAAGGCGCTGTACGTCTCGTTGATCAGCCGCTGCGACTCCGCGGCGATCGTGCCGAACACCAGAGAACTCTTGCCCGAGCCCGAGACGCCGGTGAAGACGGTAAGGCGGCGCTTCGGGATTTCGACGCTGACGTCCTTGAGGTTGTTCACGCGCGCGCCGTGGACGCGGATGAGATCGTGGCTGCTGCCAGCGCGCATCAGACTTGGGAAAGCGCCGCAAAGTCGCGCTTGGCCTTCCGGTACCACCCCAATCCTGATACCGGGTTCTTCCACCTGCCCTTCATCTCCTTCAGTGCACTCTGGTGCGTCTCATCACCGCCGGCGACCATTTCCTTCAGATGGCGATCCTGCGCCTTGATGACATCGTTTGCGGTTTCCCCACGCAGTGGCAGATCGCATGGCCCACCCAACTGCTTACAGGTCATTGTCTTCATGGTGAATCGCTTCCTTTGATGGTGTTTGGTCGTCTGAGGGTGTCGATCGTCGATCGGGACGGCTCAGCGAAGCTGCTGGATGCGGATCAAGTTGCCGGCGGGATCGCGGATGGCGCAGTCGCGGATGCCGTACGGCTGCTCGGTCGGCTCCTGGACGATCTCGGCCCCGCTGGCCTGAACGTGCTCGAAGCTGCTGTCGAGATCGGCCGTGGCCAGGTTGATGCTTGCGTACGTGCCCTTGGCCATCATCTCGGTGACGGTGCGGCGCTCGTCGTCGGTGATACCAGGGTCGACGGCCGGCGGGTGCAGGACGATCGACGTGCCGGGCTGGTCCGGCGGGCCGACCGTGATCCAGCGCATCCCTTGGTATCCGACGTCATTGCGGACCTCGAAGCCGAGGGTGTCGCGGTAGAAGGCCAGGGCGGCGTCCGGGTCGTTGTGTGGCAGGTAGCTGGCGTGAATGGTGATGTCCATGGCCGTCAGGCTACGTGCGGCCCCGCGACCGTTGCTTCTCGATTCCTGACCGGTCTGGTCACCTGTTTCGCCACGCACGACGGCATTCCCGCCGTCGAAAGCGCCGCCTCGCGCCGATACGTGCTTGGCGGTACGCCGACCAGCTCGGTGAAGCGAGTGCTGAAGGTGCCGAGCGACGAGCAGCCGACCGCGAAACAGACCTCGGTGACACTGAGGTCGCCGCGGCGCAACAGCGCCATGGCGCGCTCGATGCGCCGCGTCATCAGGTAGCCGTACGGCGGCTCGCCGTAGGCGAGCCGGAACTCGCGGCTGAGGTGCCCCGCCGACATGTGTGCGTCGCGGGCGAGCGCCTCGACGTCAAGCGGCTGCGCGTACTCACGGTCGATCCGGTCGCGAACGCGGCGCAGCCGAGCGAGGTCGCTGAGGGGCTGCGCTGCAGCCGGTCTGCTGGTCACTTGCTTGATCGTGCCACGCCGCGCCGGAAACCGGTCAAGCGCCAAAAAAGCGGCGCCGCTACTTCGGGCCGCTAAAAACCGCGCCGCTACTTCGGGCCGCTAAAAACCGCGGCCGGGAGCGTCCCTGCCCGATACGCTCCCGCCCGCGGCTCCCCTCCAATACGCAGACCCTAGCCACCGAGAAGCACGCAGTCGGTAGGCAAAACGGCTGGACTTGGTCACCGTTCGGCTGATGCCATAGGCACGCTACGCTTGGCAGCACAACTTCATACCGCTCATCAAGAGGGGCAGAGGGACCGGCCCGTTGAAGCCCCGGCAACNNTCTTCGACGACCGACATGTTTGCAACCAGGGCCAGCAGGCCGCGAAACAGGTGCCAACTCCGGCCCGTGGATGGTCCGCGGGAAAGATGAGGAGAGAGGCTCCACCGTGTCCGCGACCCCGTCGCCCACCACCCGCCCGAGCGTTCTCGGGCCTGCCACCTCGCTGTCGTGCCGCGAGTGTGGCGAGCAGTATCCGATCGGCCCGCGTNNGCCCGCTCGAGGTCGCCTACGACTTCGACGGCGTTTCCCGTGAGTCCATCAAGGCGGGGCCGCCCAACATCTGGCGTTACAAGCAACTGCTGCCGGTGCCGGCCAACGTCATCGACATCCCCAACCTCGAGCCGGGCATGACAAAGTTGGTGCGCGCCGACAACCTGGCGCGCGAGCTCGGCATGCGGGCGCTGTGGGTGAAGGACGACAGCGGC
>PLCK01000215.1:0-1003 GCA_003134755.1 Actinomycetota bacterium
AGCACGCTGACGACCGCCGGCAAATCCGCCGACACGACGGCCTGCCCGGTAGCGGTCTGCCGGTGTATTCGCACGCTGTTCGCGTCGATCTCGACCTTGCTCGCAAGCGTTGCCTGCGGGACGCCGAGGCGCTCGGCAAGCATCGCGGGCACCACGCCCATGCGCGCGTCTGTCGATTCGGATCCGAGCACGACGAGGTCGAAACCGACGTGCTCGATCGCCTTCGCGAGGACCAGAGACGTTGCAAGCGCGTCGCTGCCGTGCAGTGCGTCATCGACCACGTGGACGGCTTCGTCGGCGCCCATCGACAGCGCCTTGCGCAGCGTGTCGGCAGCGCCCACCGGCCCCATCGTCAAGACCACCACCGAACTACCGTCGACCGACTCCTTGATGCGCAACGCTTCTTCGACGGCATAGGTGTCGAGTTCGTCGATGACTCCCTCGGCGGCAGCCCGGTCGAGCGTCTGGTCGCTGGGGTCGAGTCGCTTCTCCGACCAAGTGTCGGGTACCTGCTTGACGCAGACCACGATCCTCATGCAGCAGTCACCATCGGTCGCGACCTCCTTTGGCGGCCGACTCTACCTGCCCCGGTATGCCCGATATAGCGTGTCCCGATGGACCAGCGACTGCGCGCGGTGTGTGACCTGTTCGTGGGCGAGCTCCGCGAGGGTTCTGGCCTCCACGAGTACGACGGGAAGATTCAAGACCTCTCGCCTGGCGGCGTCCGGGCGGCGCTGTCCAAACTCGGCGGCGAGCCGCTCGACGANNGACTACGGTCAGCTTGAGCTGCACCGCCGCAACCCGGTCATACATCTGGCCAACTTCGAACTCTCGTGTTACGACCGCGAATATGCGCCAGCGCATGAGCGCGCCGCGGCAAAGCGCGCACACATCGCGATGTGGCCCGACGCGGTCCAGATGACGATCGAGTCTCTCGACAGCGTCGCCGCGCCGGTAGCCAAGTCGCTCCTCGGCGCGTTCGGTGGGCTCGGTTCCGACATCG
>PLCK01000215.1:1046-3304 GCA_003134755.1 Actinomycetota bacterium
GTCCTGGCCGACCAGGCCGACGCCGAACGCGATCGGCTGATGGCGATCCTGCGCGAGGCATGCGCACGCGTCGACCCCGATGGGTCGGTGCGTGACGTGGTGGCGGCGCTCGTCGCTGACCATCCTGACGCCGACGGCGTCTTGATCGAGGCACAGGCACAGGTCGACGAAGTGCTGGCGTTCACCCGTGAACATGAGCTGGTGCCGTATACCGATGGCACCTGCGTGGTCAGCATGGCACCGGAGTCTCGACGGTGGGCGATGGCGATGATGGCGTGGGCCGCCCCCGAGGAGGCCGACGCGACCTCGTTCTACTGGGTCACGCCGCCCGACCCACGATGGCCGGCAGCCGAAGCCGAGGAATGGCTGCAGATCTTCAGCCGGGCGACCTTGCCCGCGATCACACTGCACGAGGTGTCACCCGGCCATTTCGCGCACAGCCGTGCGCTGCGGCGGGCGTCGACTCCGGTGCGTCGCATCCTGATGTCGCCCTCGTTCGTCGAGGGCTGGGCGCACTACACCGAAGAGCTGTCCCTTGACCTCGGGTTCCGTGACGGCGACCCCCGCTTCGCTGCGGGCGTGGCAATCGAGGGACTCGTCAGGGTCACCCGGCTGGCCGCCGCTATCGGCGTACACACCGGCGCGATGACAGTCGCCGACGCAGCTGCCCGCTTCAAAGCAGACGCGTTCATGTCGGGGCCGGCCGCGCTTTCCGAGGCTTCCAGGGCAACGTTCGACCCGACCTACGGTCGGTACACCTGGGGGAAACTGGCGATCCGCGACGTCCAAAACCGCGCTCGCCAGCAGTGGGGCGCTGGCTATTCGCATAGCCGCTTCCACGCCGCGATGCTCACACTTGGCGCGCCACCGATCGGACTCCTCGCGACCGCACTCGAGCGCGGCTGAGGTCTACCGGGCTGTCTACCGGCCGAGGAACTTCGCCTTCCCTAGGCCGGCCTCGATGAACGACGCCATGCCGATCTCACGGTCTTCGGTGTCGAAGAGCGCGGCGAACGCCTGCCGCTCGTGCGCGAGGCCGGAAGCGAGATCGGTGTCGAGCCCGGTGTCGATCGCCTGCTTCGCCGCACGAAGCGCCTGCGCCGGGCCGCCGACGAACTGGGTGGCCCACTCGATCGCGGATTCGTACACCGAGGCCGCCGGTACCACCCGATCGACGAGCCCCATCCGCAGCGACTCGTCGGCACCGACCATGCGACCGGTGAAAATGAGGTCCTTCGCGCGGGCTGGCCCGATCAGCCGTGGGAGTCGCTGGGTACCGCCGGCCCCCGGCACGACTCCTAGCAGGATCTCCGGCTGGCCGAGGCGCGCCGTGTCGCCGGCGATGATCAGGTCGCACATCAGNNGGACGTCGGCGGCCAGCGCCAGCTCACACCCGCCGCCGAGCGCGTAGCCGGTGATGGCGGCGACGACCGGCTTGGGTATCGCGGCGACTGCGGTGAACGCCTCCTGGAGCGGACCGGCACGCGCAACCATGTCGGCGTGCGTCATCGCTGCCATTTCCTTGACGTCGGCCCCGGCGGCGAACGACTTCGGGCCGCCGTAGATCACGATCGCGCTCACGTCGGCACGCGAGGATGCCTCGATCGCGACGGCATGCAGTTCGTCCTGCATCTGCGTGTTCAACGCGTTGACCGGTGGCCGGTCGAGCCGGATGGTGCCGACCCCGGCGGCGATCTCGAACCGCACGAAGGGACCGGTATTCGAGGGATCGGGCCTCGACGAGTCAGCCATCGCCCCAGGCTATCGCCGTCCACGTGATGGGTCGGCTGCGAAAGCCTGGCGCGGCACGACAGAATGCCGGGGTGGCACCACCGGCTCCGCGTGGACGACTCCGTGACGCCGCTGTCGCAGCAGGCATCGTCGGGCCGGGCTTCTTCATCAGCGACTGGGCCGTACTCGGCACCCGCGCAGCCGGTTATTCGCCGGTGCGCGACGCCATCAGCGAACTCGCCCGCATGCACGCGACGACGCGCCCTGCCATGACCGCCGGGTTCGTCGTGCTCGGTGCAGCAGTGCCCGCCTACGGGCTCGCGCTGCGCGACGCGTTGCCGGGCCCCGCCTGGCGGTTCGCGCTCGTGCATGGCGTCGCCACTCTCGGTGTCGCCGCGTTCGCGCTCGGCACGCCGACGTCGGGCAAGATTCACGGCGCATTCGCAGGGGTGGCCTACGCGACGCTTGCCGCGGTTCCGATCGCTGCGAGCGTGTCACTT
Source organism: Actinomycetota bacterium (assembly GCA_003134755.1). GTDB lineage: Bacteria > Actinomycetota > Actinomycetes > Acidothermales > Acidothermaceae > PALSA-607. The sequence continues at coordinate 3,278 of PLCK01000215.1, forward strand.
CGTCGCCGCGGGGGTCGCGGCCTGGCC
>PLCK01000013.1:0-181 GCA_003134755.1 Actinomycetota bacterium
CCATGCCGATCTCGTCGCCGTAATACAGAACCGGTGAGCCGGGCAGCGACAGCAGCAACGCGGTGAACAGCTCCGTCTGGTCGCGGGAGTTGTCGAGGAGGGGCGCGAGGCGCCGACGTATGCCGATGTTTGCTTTCATCCGCGGATCTTGTGCGTACTCGCTGTACATGTAGTCGCGCTC
>PLCK01000013.1:199-7024 GCA_003134755.1 Actinomycetota bacterium
CGCGGCATCAGCGGGAAGTGGAACGCCATGTGGCACTCGTCGCCCGCGCCGAAGTATTCGACGACATCGCTCGGCCACTGGTTCGCCTCCGCCAGGAGCACCCGGTCGGGGTAGTCGTTGTCGATCTCCTTGCGCACCCGCTTCAGGTATTCGTGCGTGCGCGGGAGGTTCTCGCCGTTGGTGCCCTCCTCGACGAACAGGTAAGGGACGGCATCGAGCCGGAACCCGTCGATGCCGAGGTCGAGCCAAAACCGCAAGGTGCCGAGCATCGCCTCCTGGACGGCGGGGTGGTCATAGTTGAGGTCCGGCTGATGGCTGAAGAACCGGTGCCAGTAGTACTGCCCGCGGACCGGATCGAACGTCCAGTTCGACTTCTCGGTGTCGACGAAGATGATGCGGGCCTCGCGGTAGCGCGTGTCGGTGTCGGACCACATGTAGTAATCGCCGTAAGGACCGGTCGGGTCGGTGCGTGACGCCTGGAACCAGGGGTGCTGGTCGCTGGTGTGGTTCATGACCAGGTCGGCGACGACGCGCATGCCGCGTTTGTGCGCCTCGTCGACGAGTTCGACGAAGTCACCGAGGTCGCCGAACTCGGGCAGGATCGTGAAGTAGTCGGATATGTCGTACCCACCGTCGCGCAGCGGCGACTGGAAGATCGGGAGCAGCCAGATGCAGTCGATACCGAGCCACTGCAGGTAGTCGAGCTTCGAGACCAGGCCCTTCAGATCGCCGGTGCCGTCTCCGTTGCTGTCGGCAAAACCGCGTACGAGCACCTCGTAGAACACCGCGCGCTTGTACCACTGCGGGTCGACCGGGCCGTCTGACGGTTCGGAGATCGGGGTCGTCATCGAGCACTCCGCGGCAGCGCCTGGCTGGCAAGTGTGGTGGCCTGCACAACACTGAAGACGTGTGCGGGCTCGGTGTGCGGGTCGAGCCGCACGTAATTGTGCTGGCCCCAGTTGTACCGCGCGCCGCTCAGTTCGTCGACCACCTCGATCCGGTCGTTCCACCCCAATCCGAGCGCAGGCATGTCCAGTGACAAGGTCGCTTCTCCGACGTTGAACGGATTGAGATTGATGACCACCAGCACGATGTCGTCGACACCGCCGACACCGTCGGAACCGTCGACGCCCGCTTCGCCCGAGACGGCCCGCTTGGAGTACGAGAGAATCTGTGGGTTGTCCGCGCTGTGCAGGTCGAGGTTGCGCAGGCGTTGGAGCGCGACGTGCTGACGCCTGATCTGGTTGAGCCTGGTCAGGTAGCCGGCGAGGCTGCGCCCGGCCTCCTCGGCGGCTGCGTAATCTCGCGGCCGGTACTGGTACTTCTCGGAATCGAGATACTCCTCACTGCCCGCCCGCAGTGGCACGTTCTCGAACAGCTCGTAGCCGGAGTAGACGCCCCAGGTCGGTGACGACGTTGCTGCGAGGACTGCTCGGATCCTGAACGCCGGCGGCCCACCTTGCTGCAGGAACGCGTGCAGGATGTCAGGCGTGTTGACGAAGAGGTTCGGGCGCAGGAAGTCCGACGTCTCGTGCGACAACTCGGTGAGGTAGCTCTCCAGCTCCGGCCGCGTGTTCCGCCAGGTGAAGTATGTGTAGGACTGGTGGAAGCCGATATGTGCGAGCGCGTGCATCATCGGCGGCTTGGTGAACGCCTCGGCAAGGAAGAGCACGTCCGGGTCGGTGGCGCGGATGTCGGCGAGCAGCTGCTCCCAGAACGCCACCGGTTTCGTGTGCGGATTGTCGACGCGGAAGATCCGGATGCCGTGACTCATCCATAACCGCACCACGCGGGCGATCTCGTTGTACAGACCGTCGTAGTCGTTGTCGAAGTTGAGCGGGTAGATGTCCTGGTACTTCTTCGGCGGATTCTCCGAGTAGGCGATCGTGCCGTCAGCACGTGTCGTGAACCATTCCGGGTGCTCGGTGACCCACGGGTGGTCGGGGGAGCAGTTCAGTGCCAGGTCGATCGCGATCTCGAGGCCGAGCTCACCCGCCCGGGCGACGAAGGCGTCGAAATCCTGCATCGTGCCGAGGTCGGGATGGATCGCGTCGTGCCCGCCAGCGCTCGAGCCGATCGCCCACGGCACGCCAGGGTCGCCAGGCCCTGGCGTGAGGGTGTTGTTCGGGCCCTTTCGAAACGTCGTCCCGATCGGATGGATCGGCGGGACGTAGACGACGTCGAAGCCCATGTCAGCGATGGCCGGCAGCCGGTTGGCCGCGGTCGCGAAAGTACCGGACTTGGGCGGGTCGAGTGTCGCTCCTTCGGAGCGCGGAAAGAACTCGTACCACGAGCCGTAGAGCGCGCGCTCACGGTCGACCCACAGCGGGAAGGGCCGCGACTTCGTCAGCAACGTGCGGAGCGGGCGGTGCTCGAGCAGGGCGAGGACGTCGCGGTCGAGTGCGCTCGACAATCGCTCGATGGCGTTGCCGTCGCCACCGTCGCCGCGCAGTGCGGCAGCGACTAACGAGAGCGTTTGCGCCGCCGCCGGGTCGTCACCCGCGACGCTGGTCGCGGCGAACTCGTGCAGCCGGGCGCCTTCTTCGAGCATCAGCTCGATGTCCTGGCCTTCGGGAATCTTGATGCGCGCGTCGTGTCTCCAGGTCTCGATCGGGTTGGCCCAGGCCTCGACTTGAAATGTCCACGGCCCGGTCGCGTCGGCAGCGATGATCGCTTCGTAGCGGTCGGTGCCGGGAGCGACCAGGCGCATCGGTGTCCACGGCCCTTCGCGGCCGGTTGCGTCGCGCAGGACGACGTTGGCACCGACCGCGTCGTGACCTTCGCGGAAAACGGTGGCACCGACGACTAGCTGCTCACCGGGGATGGCCTTCGCCGGGTACGCCCCGCATTGGATCACCGGTGCGACGTCGACGATCGGGATGCGGCCGGTGGTCGGCGTCCCGGCTGGCGTCGGTGCCGCCGCTGTTACAGCGTCTTGCGTTACAGAGACGCGCTTCGTCGGCGTCGGTCGTTTCGCGGGCGTTGCGGAGCGGCTTGCCTTGGTGTTGCCTGACTTCGCCCTGGAATTTTGGGCCGCACCGGTTCGCGGCCCTGACGCAAGTTTGTCCGTCGGGCCTGCTGCCGTGGCTGGGGCTTGCCTTCTTTGCGCGCTCATCGCTTCGAACGTATCGGCACCGGGGTAGGCCCCGCGAGGGTCCCGGTGATCTTCGTTGGGTTCGCAAGCGGTCGGCGCTCGTGATGCACCGCTGGATTCGGCAGCGTCATGAGTCCCAGGTACCCCGGCAGGCCACTGGTAACGCTGTCATCGACGACCCTGTCGGGGCCGCAATCGGCTTGGATAGGGTCACCACGTGAAAGCGATCAGACGGTTCACCGTGCGTACGGTTCTGCCCGAACGATTGGCCACCCTTGGCGATCTCGTGATGAACCTGCGCTGGTCATGGCATGCCGAGACGCTCGACCTTTTCGAATCGATCGACCCGCCCACCTGGCGTGCGGTCGGAGGCGACCCGTCGAAACTGCTCGGGCAGGTTGATCCGTCGCGGTTGGCTGAACTGTCGACCGACGAGTCCTTCCTGGCGCGCCTCGACGAGGCAGCCGACGGGCTGCGGCAGTACCTGCTCCAAGACCGCTGGTTCCAGACACTTGGGGCCGAGGCGCCGCGGGCGATCGCGTACTTCTCACCCGAGTACGGCATCACGGCCGTGCTGCCGCAGTACTCAGGCGGACTCGGGATTCTGGCCGGCGACCACCTGAAAACCGCCAGCGATCTCGGCGTCCCGATCATCGGCGTCGGTCTGCTGTATCGCCGCGGGTATTTCAACCAGTCGCTGTCGCGCGACGGCTGGCAACAAGAGCGCTATCCGCCGGTCGACCCGCACGGCTTGCCGTTGTCGCTCCTGCGTGAGACCGACGGCACCGCGGTGATGATTCCCATCCAGCTTGCCGGACGCGATCTCCAAGCCCAGGTGTGGGTCTGCCAGGTCGGCCGCATTCCGCTGTTGCTACTCGACTCTGACGTCGAGGGCAACGCGCCGCCTGAGCGGGACGTCACAGACCGGCTCTACGGCGGGGGTAGCGACCACCGGTTCCGGCAGGAGCTCCTCCTCGGTGTTGGCGGTATCCGTGCGGTACGCGCGTTTTGCGATTTGACCGGTCACCCGGAGCCCGAGGTCTACCACATGAACGAGGGCCACGCGGGCTTCCTCGCGCTCGAACGCGTCTACGAGTTCGTCTCCAAGAACGCCTTGACCTTCGACGAAGCGCTCGAAGCCGTCCGTTCGTCCACGCTCTTCACGACGCACACGCCCGTGCCCGCAGGCATCGACAGGTTCCCCCGCGGACTTGTCGAGCATCACTTTGCGTCGCCCGACAACCCGCTGGGCCTGCCGGTCGACCGGGTGCTGGCGCTCGGCGCCGAAACTTTCCCCGGCGGCGACCCGACAGTGTTCAACATGGCAGTGATGGGTCTTCGCGTTGCACAGCGGGCCAACGGCGTTTCGTTGTTACATGGCGACGTGAGCCGGCGCATGTTCGCGGGCCTGTGGCCGAACTTCGATCCGGCCCAGATTCCGATCACGTCGGTGACGAACGGCGTGCACGCGCCGACCTGGGTCTCGCGCGAGATGCAGCAGCTTGTCGAACGCGATCTCGGTGTCGATCTCCAGGCGGACGGCGCGGCATGGGCCGGCGCCGATCGGCTCGACGATCGCCAGCTCTGGGAAGTGCGGCGCGCGTTGCGCAGCCGACTCGTCGACGAGACCAGGCGGCGGCTGCGCGAATCGTGGCAGCAACGCGGCGCGATGGCCTCCGAGCTCGGCTGGATCAGCGATGTGCTCGACCCCGACGTCCTTACCATCGGATTCGCCCGTCGGGTGCCGTCCTACAAGCGGCTGACGTTGATGCTGCAGCACCGCGAGCGGTTCACGTCCCTGCTGCTCGACGAGCGGCGCCCGGTGCAGATGGTCATTGCCGGCAAGGCGCACCCGGCCGACGACGGGGGCAAGCGGCTCATCCAGGAGGTCGTCAAATTCGCCGACCAGGTCGGCGTCCGGCATCGTCTTGTGTTCCTGCCCGACTACGACATGGCACTCGCACGCGTGCTCTGCGCCGGTGCCGACGTGTGGCTGAACAATCCACTGCGACCGCTCGAGGCTTGCGGAACGTCGGGCATGAAGGCCGCTCTCAACGGCGCCCTCAACCTGTCGATTCGTGACGGGTGGTGGGACGAGTGGTTCGACGGCAACAACGGCTGGGCAATCCCGTCGGCGGATGACCTGCCGGAGGAACGGCGCGACGAGGTGGAGGCGACTGCGTTCTATGACCTCGTCGAAAGCCAGATGGCGCCGCGGTTCTACGACAACTCCGACGAAGGGCTTCCGACCCGCTGGCTCGAGATGGTGCGGCACACGTTGTCGTCGCTCGGGCCGAAGGTCGTCGCGACCCGGATGCTGCGCGACTACGTCACCGGTCTTTACGCTCCCGCGGCCGGCTCGTACCGCTCGGTCGTCGACGCCAAGTTCGCTGGAGCGAAGCACCTCGCCGGCTGGAAGAAGCGGGTCAAGGCCGCCTGGCCCGGCGTCCGTGTCGAGCACGTCGAGGCGCGTGGCGTGTCCGACACGCTGGAGTTCGGAACAGTGGTGTCGCTGCGCGCGGTCGTCGTGCTCGGCGACTTGAACGCCGACGACGTCGACGTGCAGGCCGCCTACGGTCGGGTCGACGAACACGACGAGATCATCGCGCCGAACTATGCGTCGCTGCGGTTGTCCGACAAGCGCGACGACGGCAGCTCGATCTATGAAGGCGAGATGACTCTCGACCGGACGGGACCGTTCGGCTACAGCGTGCGGGTTCTACCGCTCGACCCGCTGCTTGCGGGTCCCGGAGAACTCGGGCTGATCGCCGTCCCGTCTGCCGGTGAAGGCATGGTCACCGGCGACCTGCGCTGATAGCTGGCGCAGCCAGCCGGGCGTCGGCGCGCAGCCGTCAACCGCCGCCGGCGACAACGCGGAGTATCAGGGGTGTTAGAACACCCCTGATACTCCACGTTATTTGTGGCGAGCCTGCGAGGATGCGATAGCTGGCGAGTCGCCGCAGAATTTGGCAGGCTGTCCGTGCGTGGGCGCGCGGTGGGAGCAAAGTCATGAGCGGCGAACCGACAGCATCTCAATCGAGCGAGCCTCCGGCGTTGTTCGGCGGCGACGCAACCGCGATGGCCGACTTCTATGACAACGCCATGGTTCCTGGGCTCTTCACGCCGTGGGCCGAGGATCTGGTCCGTCGTGTGCCGATCGCCGCGAGTCATCGCGTGCTCGACGTCGCCTGCGGCACCGGAGCCCTGGCGGCGATTCTCGCTGCCCGCCTTGTCGACAGTGGGGGCGGGGTGCTCGGCACCGACTTCGCCCCGGCGATGGTTGCCCGCGCCGAGGCAAAGGGGATCCCTGGGGCCACGTTCCGCGTCGGTGATGCGGTCGCCCAGCCCGTGTCCGACGGGGAGTTCGACGGCGTCACCTGCCAGCAAGGTCTGCAGTTCATCCCGGACCGGCTGGCTGCGCTGCGAGAGATGCGACGCGCGTTGCGCGGCGGTGGCTGGCTGGCGGTCAGTTGCTGGACTCAGATCAGTGAGCAGCCGCCGTTCGCGGCATTCGCTACAGCGCTTGCCGGCCGCGGCTGGACGGTCGAGGCGGCCGCCATCGGCGTCCCATTCTCGCTGTTCGATCCCGACGAATTGTTTGCCTTGGCAGAGCGTGCCGGTTTCGGGGCGATTCGAATGGAGACGGTCACGCTGCCGGTGGTCCTGCCGCCTGCGCGGGCGTGGGCAGACGCATACGCGAACGTTCCGCCGTTCGTGGGCGCGTACAAGGC
>PLCK01000248.1 GCA_003134755.1 Actinomycetota bacterium
TTGAGGTTTCGACTCACGTCGAAAAGGCCTACAACGTAGGTATGGGCTACGTCCTCGCAGCGCTAGCCGCGGCGTGCTACGGCGCCTACTGGGTGCTTCAGCAGCACGCGGCGGCGCAGATTCCGGCGACGGCCTGGCGATCGCCGCGACGGCTGTTCGGGTATCTCGGTCGACGGCCGTTGTGGCTCGTCGGCCTCGCCGCTCTCATCGTCGGCTCGTTGCTGCAGNNCTGCTGTTCGCGCTGGCGCTCGGGCGGCTGCTTTACCGCGAGCGTGTTGCGCGTCCGGAATGGCTCGGCGCCGCCGCGATCTGCGGTGCCTTGGCGCTGTTGATGGTGATCGGCTCGCCGACTACGACGAAGGACGTCGGCAGCGACCCACGCTGGCTCGTCTTCGGGCTGGCGGCAGCGGGCGGTGTCGTCCTGCTCGCGATGGCGTCGTCGCGGGCGCGCGGCGCTGCTCGGGCCCTGCTGGCCAGTACCGCTTCGGGGCTGACGTGGGGGATCTGCGACGCGCTCACCAAGTCGGCGCTCAATCTGGCCGGACACGCTGCCCACGCCGTTGTCGCCCTGCTTACTGCGTGGCAGACCTACGCGTGCGCCTTCACCGCGCTCGCCGCGCTGGCCCTGGCCCAAGTCGCATACAACGCGGCGCCGCTACACATATCGCTGCCGAGCCTGGCCGCGGCCGAGCCGATCGCAGGAGTGATCTTGGGAGTGTTCGTCCTCGGTGAAAGATTCCGGGCCTCCCCAGGCTCGCTCGCTGTCGAGAGCGTGTGCGCGGTCATGCTGGTTCTCGGAGCCTTGCCGCTCGCACGCTCGCAGGGATTGCGAAGGTGACGGGCGTGCGACTGCCGCGCGTTGCGCCTCTCGACTGACCGTGCCGACCGTTAGAGTCATGCGATCGGGTGCGGTTGCCTGCTTGGGCCGCCGAAGATCATGCAAGTGATCACGCACGCGCAACGGCAAGGCCGCCTTCCCCCGGTCCCGTGGCACCACTGCACGATGCGCTGACCGCAGGCGCGCACGAACGGGAGGCCGGGCAGCATGGCGGGCGCGACGACGAAGGCCGGCGACTCGTTCGTCCACTTGCATGTGCACACCGAGTACTCGATGCTCGACGGCGCAGCCCGGCTGACGGACCTCTTCAAGGAGACCGTCGCGATGGGCATGCCGGCGCTCGCGATGACCGACCACGGCAACGTCTTCGGCGCCTATGACTTCTACAAGCAGGCCAAGGCCGCCGGCGTGAAGCCCATCATCGGCATGGAGGGTTACCTCGCCCCAGGCAGTCGATTCGAGCGCAAGCGCGCGGCACTGACCGGCGCCACAACCGACGACAGCGCCGGCGAGATGTACACGCACATGACCTTGCTGGCCGAGAACACCGCTGGCATGCACAACCTGTTCAAACTCAGCAGCCTGGCGAGTCTCGAGGGGTTCTACTACAAGCCCCGGATGGACCGCGAGCTCTTGCAGACCTACGCGAACGGCATCATCGCCACCACCGGCTGCCCCAGCGGTGAGGTCAACCGGCTGTTGCAGCATGGGCAGTACGAGCTCGCGAAGAAGGCGGCCTCCGACTACCGCGACATCTTCGGCGCCGACAACTTCTACTGCGAGCTGATGGATCACGGCATCGAGATCGAACGTCGCCATCGCGACGACCTGATGCGGTTGGCGCGCGAACTGCAACTTCCTTTGCTGGCGACCAACGACCTGCACTACACCTACGCGAAAGACTGGGAAGCGCACGAGGTCCTGCTGTGCGTGCAGACCGGTAAGACGATGGCCGACCCGAATCGCCTGAAGATGGGCGAGGGCGAACTTTATTTGAAGACCCCGCAGGAAATGCGCGAGCTGTGGCGCGAGTTGCCCGAAGCGTGTGACAACACGCTCGCGATCGCCGAGCGCATTCAGATCGAGTTCAATGAGGGCGCCAACCTGATGCCGAACTTCCCCGTGCCGGCGGGTGAAAGTGAAGAATCCTTGCTGGTGAGGGAAGTCGAGGCCGGGCTACACAAGCGCTTTCCGCTCGGTATTCCTGATGCACACCGTCGGCAAGCCGACTACGAACTCGGCGTGATCCGCCAGATGGGCTTTCCGGGTTACTTCCTCGTGGTTGCAGACCTCGTGAGGTACGCGCAGAGCAGCGGCATCCGGGTCGGGCCCGGGCGGGGGAGCGCGGTCGGATCCATGGTCTCGTACGCCCTGGGCATCACACAGCTTGATCCGATCCACCACAAGTTGTTGTTCGAGCGGTTCCTCAATCCTGAGCGCATCTCGATGCCCGACATCGACATGGATTTCGACGAACGTCGACGCGGCGACATGATCCGCTACGCGACAGAGAAATACGGCGAAGAGCGCGTCGCGCAGATCATCACCTACGGCACCATCAAGGCCAAGCAGGCGGTGAAAGACTCCGCGCGGGTGCTCGGATTCCCGTTCGCGACGTCCGACCAGATCACCAAGGTGATGCCGCCGCCAGTCATGGGCAAGGACGTTCCGCTCTCCGGCATCTTCGACCCCGACCATCCGCGTTACGGCGAAGCGGGCGAGTTCCGCGCGCTGTACGAGGCGAACCCTGATGTGAAGAAGGTCGTCGACACCGCTCGCGACCTCGAGGGCCTCAAGCGGCAGTGGGGCGTGCACGCGGCTGGGGTGATCTTGTCGCGCGAGCCTCTGCTCGACGTCATTCCGATCCAACGGCGCGACCAAGACGGCGCGATCATCACCCAGTTCGACATGGGCGCGTGCGAAGCACTCGGTCTTCTGAAGATGGACTTCCTCGGCCTGCGCAACCTGACCATCCTCGATGACTGCCTGGCCGGCATCAAGGACAACCGCGGCGACGACGTCGTGCTCGAGACGCTCGATCTCGATGCCGACCAGAACACCTACGATCTTCTCGGCCGTGGCGACACGCTGGGGATCTTCCAGCTCGAGGGTGGCGGCATGCGCTCGCTCTTGCGATCGATGCGGCCGACCTCCTTTGCGGACATTTCTGCCGTCGGGTCGCTCTACCGACCCGGCCCGATGGGCGCCAATGCGCACAACGATTACGCCGACCGCAAGAACGGCCGCAAGCCCGTCGTGGCGATCCACCCAGAACTCGCCGAGCCGCTCGACGAGATCCTCGGCGAGACGCACGGATTGCTGGTCTACCAGGAGCAGGTTCTGGCCATCGCCCAGAAGGTCGCAGGTTACTCGCTCGGGCAGGCCGACCTGCTGCGCAAGGCGATGGGCAAGAAGAAGAAGGAGATCCTCGACAAGGAGTACGACTTCTTCAGCGCGGGCATGCGCGAGCGCGGCTACAGCCCAGGTGCGATCAAGGCGTTGTGGGACACGCTCGTGCCGTTCTCCGACTACGGATTCAACAAGGCGCACAGCGCGGGCTACGGCGTCGTGTCGTATTGGACGGCGTACCTCAAGGCGAACTATCCGGCCGAATACATGGCCGCGCTGCTGACCAGCGTGAAGGACGACAAGGACAAGTCGGCGCTCTACCTGCATGAGTGCCGCCATATGGGCATCAAGGTGCTGCCGCCCGATGTCAACGAGTCCGACTCGAACTTCACCCCTCGCGGCACCGACATCCGGTTCGGCCTGTCCGCGATCCGCAACGTGGGCGAGAACGTCGTCGGGTCGATCATCGAGACCCGCCGCGGCAAGGGCCGCTTCAAGGATTTCGTCGACTTCCTGGCGAAGGTCGAGCCGGTCGTGTGCAACAAGAAGGTCGTCGAGTCGCTCATCAAGGCAGGCGCGTTCGATTCGCTCGGGCACACCCGCCGCGGTCTCGTCGCGGTGCACGCCGAAGTCATCGATGCCGCGATGGGAACCAAGCGGGCCGAGGCGGTCGGGCAGTTCGACCTCTTCGGCTCAGGTGACGCCGACGGCGAACCGCTCGGCCTCGGGTTCGAGGTCGTGATTCCGTCGGCCGAGTGGGACAAGACCGCCTTGCTCGCGGCTGAGCGCGACATGCTCGGCCTCTACGTATCCGATCATCCGTTGTTCGGCATCGAGCACGTGTTGTCGCGCCTCGTCGACTGTTCGATCAGCGCGCTGACGGCCGACGAACGCCCCGATGGCGCTGTGCTGACGATCGGCGGCATCGTCTCAGGCTTGCAGCGGAAGATGACGAAGCAGGGCAATCCCTGGGCGATTGCCACCGTCGAAGACCTCGAGGGCTCGATCGAGGTGCTGTTCTTTCCGCAGTCGTATCAGCAATACGCGATGTCGCTATCGGAAGACGCAGTCATCTGCGTGAAAGGCCGCTTGAGCCGGCGTGACGACGTTCCCAGCCTGCACGCAATCGAACTGTTCATGCCCGATGTCGGCGACGTCGCCCAGCGCGGGCCCGTCGTGTTGCAGATGCCCGCGGCGCGGTGTACGCCACCCGTTGTCGAGCGCCTGCGCGAGGTGCTCGCCACCCATCCCGGCGTCACCGAGGTTCAGCTCCAACTGCGCAACGGCACCCGGACGACTGTGCTGCGACTCGACGAGAATCTGCGGGTTGCGGCGACGCCGGCGTTGATGGGCGACCTCAAGGCGCTGCTCGGTCCGTCCTGCCTCGTCTGACGCAGGTGAGAATCGTTCTCAGCGGGGAAGAACGGACGGACCACCATTCAGGGAGGAACACCATGCTCGGCCTTATCATCAGCCTGATCATCGTCGGCCTCGTGGCCGGCGCCCTTGCTCGACTTGCGGTGCCCGGACGGCAGGACCTCTCGATCGGGGGCACGATCGTGCTAGGGATCGTCGGCTCGTTCGTCGGCGGATTCCTCGGTTACCTGCTGTTCCACAAGGACTCCCAGAACGGCTTCATCCAGCCCTCGGGCATCTTCGGTTCGGTGATCGGATCGATCATCGTGCTGCTGCTGTGGATGCGGTTCAGCGCGAAGGGACGCCGCCTGACGACGCGATGACGGCCTGACGTAGCCAGGGCCGTAACCTGCTCTGGAGATGAGCGTCGGTGAGCTGGGCTGTGCCTTCGCGGTGCGCGGGCTTCGCAAGGTCTACCGCGCGAAGTCCGGCGACGTGGTCGCCACCGACCTCGTCGACCTCGTCGTGCAGCGCGGCGAGGTGTTCGGGCTGCTCGGTCCCAATGGGGCAGGAAAGACGACGCTGGTCAGGCAGTTGATCGGGCTGTTGCGTCCTGACGCCGGCACTGTCGAACTCTTCGGCCATGACGTCGTCGCGCACCCTCGCGTCGTCCCCGATTACGTTGCGTACCTCCCGCAGGACGACGCCGCGCTTGCGGATCAGTCGGTGGCCGTCGCACTTGAGACCACAGCCCGGCTTCGGGGTCTCTCGCGCCTGGCGGCGGCGCAGGCGCGTGACGCCGTGATCGCCGAACTCGGCCTCGAGGAGTTCGCGGCACGGCCGATCGCCAAGTTGTCAGGCGGGCAGCGGCGACTGGCCGTCGTCGGCGCCGCGCTGGTCGGCGACCGCCCGGTGCTCGTGCTCGACGAGCCGACGAACGGCCTCGATCCGACGGCGCGCCGTGCCGTGTGGGCGGCGGTCGAACGCCGTCGGGCGCAGTTCGCGACCACTGTCGTGCTCGTCACCCATAACGTCCTCGAAGCCGAGACGGTGCTCGATCGTGTTGCAATCCTCGACCGCGGTCAGGTGATCGCGAGTGACACACCGGGGCGGCTGAAGGCCATGGTCGACCGTGAGGTGCGGCTCGAGCTCACCTGGCGCGATGAGCCGCCCGCCGATCCGCTGGTGTCGTCACTGCGGGCCCGGGCGGTCGAACATGGTCGACGGTGGACGGTGCGGCTGCCCGCCGACGAGGCCCACGCCGCGCTGGCCGACCTCACCAGCGGTCCGCTATTCGGTGCTCTCGACGATTTCACGCTCTCGACGCCGTCACTCGAAGACGTCTATCTCACGCTCGGCGGCGCGGCGCGCGACCTGGAGCGGGCATGACAGCCGCCGTGACGCCGTCCGCACAGCGCGTGGTTCCCGAAGCGTCGCCTCGGCCGACGTTCGCCGCCACGTTCGGCGCCATCTTCAGGGGCCAGTTCTCCCGCGCGAAGATCGCCGCCATCCCGATCTTCATTGCCGCGACACTGCAGTCGGTCGGCCTCGTCGTCCTGCTCAAGGGTCTGATCGACAGCGGTGCCGACGTCACGGAACAGTCGGTCGTCGCCGGGTCGTCGGTCACGGTGGTTTCCTTCGTCGCCCTCAACCTGCTTGCTCAGAGGTTCGGGGCGCTGAAAGCGTCCGGCGCGCTCGACTACTTCGGCGCGCTCCCGGTCCGACCGGCCGCCGTTGTTACCGGCACCGCTGCTGCCTGGGCGAGCTTCACGGTTCCGGGCTCGATCCTGGTTGCGGTCGGCGGCGCCGCCTTCTACCGGCTGCCGTTGTCGCACGTGTGGGTCATCGGGCCGGTCGTGGTCGCGGCGGGCGTGTCGCTGGCCGGTCTCGGTGCCCTGCTCGGCCTGATCGCGCCACGCCCGGAGATCGCGACTGTTGCCGGACAACTCGGCATGTCGCTGGTGATGTTTCTCGGTCTGGTGCCTGCGCACCGGCTGCCTGGCGCGATCCAGGCCGTGCGCGCCATCGTGCCGTCGACCTACGCCGTCGACGCGTTCGCCGAATCATTTCGAGCCGCACCGAACTGGGCCACGATCGCCGTCGATCTGACGATTTGCGTTGCGGTGTGCGGGTTGGCGCTCGCGGTATCGGCGTGGGCGTTTCGACGGGCCGTCACGACTCGCTGAGCCCGCCGGTACGGTGAACGCGTGAGCGACGATCCGGCTGCGCCGTCCCCCGACGAGTCAGAGCACACGCTCGCCTACCCGCAGCCGCGGCCCATTCCTTACGGCTCCTCGCCGTACGCCGTCACCGTGAGCCCGGCCACCATGCTCGAGGCAGACGTCAGGCAGCGGCCTCTCGTCGAGCTCGCCGACGTCTGGACCGCGCTGCTCGGGACGGTGGGAGTGATCCTCCTCGGTGTGCCCGCGGCATTCATCTGGGTATGGCTGGCGCCCCGGACTGTCGGGATCGCGGCCGGCAAGGGCCAGAGCGGCCTCGTGGACGGAACCACAAAGGCGTTTGTCGGCGCCGACGTGACGTTTCTCTTCATCGGCCTGGGTGCGGGCCTGCTCAGTGCGTGCGTCGCGGCCGTTGTCGCACGTCATCGCGGCCCGGCGGTCAGCGTTGCGATGGCAGCAGGCGGACTCACGGCGTCTGTGCTCGCCGCATGGCTCGGCCGCACGCTGTCAGGCGGGCCGTTGGCGCACTGGCAGAACCACTACGCCAGCGGGAACCATCGCTACTTCATCGAGCTGGGCACCCGGCCCTTCCTGGTCGGATGGCCGCTGGCAGCACTGCTTGTGACGTTCGTCGTAGGTCTGCTGACACCCGACCGTCCGGTCGAGGTCGAGCCGACCGAGGCGGCGCCGGGCCCGCCCGAGCCGCCGACCGACTAGTACCGGTTCACGCTTTCGCGATCGTGGCCATGACGGCGTCGGTCAACGCCACCAGATCGCGGCCAGCCAGTTCGACGTCGAGTCCTCGGCGTCCGGCCGATATGTAGACGGTCGGATGCTCGAGCGCGGACGCATCGATCACTGTGGGTAACCGGCGACGCTGACCGAGCGGGCTGATGCCGCCGACGACATACCCGGTGGCGCGTTCAGCGGCGGCGATGTTCGCCATCGAGGCCCGTTTCCCGCCGACAGCGTCGGCCAGCGCCTTCAGGTCGAGCGATCCCGAGACCGGGACGACGGCGACGACCGTCCGCCCGTCGACGTCGGCCAGCAGGGTCTTGAAAACTCGCGAGGTCGAGACGCCGAGCGCGGCGGCCGCCTCTTCGCCGAACGATTTGGTGGCCGGATCGTGTTCGTACGGATGCACGGCATGTTCGACACCCGCCTTGGTCAGGAGNNGGACGACCAACGCGGGGGTGCCCTTGCTGTTCGCGGACCGGCCCGTCACGAGTTGAAGTCTAGATCTGTAACTTGACAGTTACGTAACCTCGGGCTTACATATTGACCCATGTGCTCGTTCGAGGCGCTTGCCGACCCCACCCGCCGACGCATCGTCGAACTGCTCGGCACTCACGAGCGCAGCGCCGGCGAAATCGCAGGGGCGTTCGACGTGTCTCGCCCCGCGGTGTCGCGCCATCTGCGGGTCTTGCGAGAGACCGGGCTCGTCGAGGCGCGCAGTGCGGGCC
>PLCK01000282.1 GCA_003134755.1 Actinomycetota bacterium
CCGCCAGCCGCACCGTCGGTGCCTGGTCGGCGGCGCTCTCGAGGTCGTGGTCGTCGGCAGGCAGTGGCTCGGCGTCGTCAGAGACCGTCGACAACTCGGCGTCCTGCTCGGGCATCGCCCACGTCCGGGCGAGCTGTTCCTGGATCTGGGACTCGGTCGCGACGACCACGGTGATGGACGTCGCCCCGGTGTAGAGCTTCACGTCATCGAGCGCGACCACGTTGGTCGGATCGGCCGTCGCGACCTTCAAGGTCTGCGCGCTGCGGCCGATGATCAGCAGCCGGTGCCGCTCGGCGACCCGGCGCGGCAACATGCGGGCGGTCGCGAGCTCGAGACTGTGCCTCGAAAGGTCGACCAGGTCGAGGTGTAGGAGGTCGGCAAGCGCCTTGGCCAGCTGAGTTTCGGTGAGGTAGCCCTCCTCGACGACCACCTGCCCGAGCCGTCTGCGGCGACCGCCCTGTGCCTCGAGTTGGGCGGCGAGCGCGTGCCGGAGCTGGTCGTCGGTGAGCAGTCCGTGCGAGACGAGCAACTCGCCCATTCGGCGGCGGCGGTCCGATTGCGGGTCGTCTTCTTCTGCTAGCTCTGCTAGCTGCGGGCTCTCGGACCGTACCGGCATCGCCACCGTCGAACTCCTTACGTCCCCTTCATTGTCTGATCGGACAGCGGCTCACGCAGCCGCCGGCCGCCAGCACGTAGTGGTCCGAAAGGTTGGGCCAATCCACCTGGACGGCTACGCCGAACGCCAGCCCCGTTGACCCAAACGCTCTTTCCCCCACCGGCCTGCTAGCTCGAGGAGACGGCCTGGAGGCTGCGCATCCCGAGGTCGGGGCGCCACTCGTCGCGGTAGCCGGGGCGGTTCGAGTACGTCAGCGCCATCTCGCGGATGACCGAGCGGGCCTCGTCGGCAGAGCGGGTCGTCGTCCACCACGCCTTGGCGAGGTTCTGCAGGCGCGCGAGCATCCGGCGCTTGGAGTCGCAGTCGGCCAGGATGCGCTCAGGGTTGAACCGCTCGATGAACATCTTGGTCTCGGCGCCGCGAAATCCGGTCTCCTGGCGGTCGGCGCCCCACGAGTCCGCACAGATCGTGCCGTTCGGGCGAACGAGGGCGTCGCGCTGCGTGGGGGCGTCGACGACGCGCCAGCGCCATGGCTCGCTGCCAGCGGTGCGTGCCTTCATCTCGTCTTCGGCGATCTGCAGCAGCAGCCATTCCGTGAGGCTGTCGATGGTGTTGCGCGTTGGTATCGACATGAGACTCGCGGTCCTTCCGGCAGAGCTGGGCGGTGGCAACGCTAGGCCGATCGGCTACAGAAGCATCATCGAAACGGATGACCCCACTCTTGACCGGCAAACGTGCGATTGGTCCGCAATAACCCGGTTGGCCTAGTCCGTGCCGGCTACCGGAGGCTCGCGTAGAGGTCGCGGGTGCGCTCGGCTATCGCTGTCCAGCTGAAGTGTTCGACGGCGCGCTTGCGGCCGGCGATGCCCATGGCGGCGGCGCGGTAAGGATCACGCACGAGCGCATTCACCGCATCGGCGAAGGCGCCGGCGAAGGCGTCGGGGTCGCGCGGCGCGCCGTAGGGGTCAGCCGGGTCGGGCTCGATCGGGACGAGCACGCCCGTTTCGCCGTCGGCGACGACCTCGGGAATGCCGCCGGTCCGGGTCGCCACGACCGCCGTCTCGCATGCCATGGCCTCGAGATTCACAATGCCCATAGGTTCGTAGATCGAGGGGCAGACGAAGGCCGTGGCGGCCGAGAAGGCCTGGATGAGTTCGTTCTTGGGCAGCATCCGCCGGATCCAGAAGACGCCGTCGCGTTCGGCCTGCAGTGCCGCGACGCCCTGCTCGACCTCGACGGCGATCTCCGGAGTGTCGGCAGAGCTGGCGAGCACGATCAGCTGGGCTGAGCGGTCGAAGGAGTGGGCCGCCGTCAGCAGGTACGGCAGGCCCTTCTGTCGGGCCATCCGCCCGACGAAGACGACGATCGGCCGGTCGAGGTCGATGCCGTGCTCGACGAGCACATTCCGGTCGGACGTCGGTCGGTACTCGTCGGTGTCGATGCCGTTGTGAATGACGTGCAGGCGACCAGGGTCGACCGATGGGTAGCACCGCAGCACGTCGTTGGCCATGCCCGCGGAGACTGCGACGACCGCGTCGGCTGCCTCGATGGCGGTCTTCTCGCAGAATGACGAGAGCGCGTAGCCGCCGCCGAGTTGCTCCGCTTTCCACGGGCGCAGCGGTTCGAGTGAATGGGTGGTGACGACGTGCGGCGCGTCCTGGAGCAGTTTCGCGACGTGTCCGGCGAAGTTCGCGTACCACGTGTGCGAGTGCAAGATGTCGGCGTCGCCAGTTGCGCCGGCGATCGACAGGTCGGTCGACATTGTGAGCAGGGCAGGGTTCGCGCCGACCTCAAGCAGCGTCGGATTCGGGAGATGCGCGAAAACACCTGGTTCGTCGCGGGTCCTGCCGAAGCAGTGCACCTCGACCTCGAGGAACCGTCGCAGCTCGCGAGCGAGGTACTCGACGTGCACGGCAGCGCCGCCATAGACCTCAGGGGGGTATTCGCGGGTGAGCAGCGCGACTCGCATGACCGGCAACGATAGCCAAGGGGCACGGCCCGCACGCTGCATTGGGTCAACTGCGACCGTGCAGTGGGTCAACTACGACCGTGCAAGNNAGGCAAGTGCGCCAGAATCTCGGCAAGCGGAGGCCCGAATCCAGGCGCCAGGAGGTAGGTTCCCGACATGGCGAACAAGGTGCTCGGGATAGTTCTGGCGGGTGGGCAGGGCACTCGACTGTTGCCGCTCACTGCCGACCGCGCGAAGCCGGCGGTGCCATTCGGTGGTATCTACCGGCTCATCGACTTCGTGCTCTCGAACCTCGTCAACGGTGGGTTCCTGAAGATCGTCGTTCTGACGCAGTACAAGAGCCATAGTCTCGACCGGCACATCACGACGACTTGGCGAATGTCGACCTTGTTGGGCAACTACGTGACGCCGGTGCCCGCCCA